>CAXTRM010000006.1:24097-26183 GCA_964246625.1 uncultured Acidobacteriaceae bacterium | reverse complement strand
ACGAGGTGAGCGGGGGCGACATTCAGAATGCCGTGTTGAAGGCGGCGCTGGCTGCAGCGGCGGAACCGATTCCCGACGTCGCGAAGAAGATCCATCAGCACCACTTTGCCGCGGGGCTGGAGCAGGTGCTGGCGAGCAAGCAGGTGATGCAACAGTCAATCTTTGCCGAACGACCGATGGCGTTACCTGAGCCAGAGGTTATCGCCCCCACGACGACCGCGTTGCAGATCTCGCAGCTAGTGACCTACGGCCTTCCCGGCGTGGCACTGCTGGTTGCGCTGATCGCGCTTGGCGTGGCGCTGCTGCGGTAAGCCTGCGGCCACGGGGCTAGCCTTCACTGGTCAGCAGCAGGGTGTCGCTGAGCGCTTCGATCTCGCGAAGGTCGCGGCCCGCAATACCTTGAAGATCGCCGTAGATGCCCGTGGTGGATTCGATCAGGGTGTTGAGTTGCGCTTCTCGCTTGGCCCAGCGCTTGAGGGTGGCTTTTTTCTCGTCGGCGAGATCTTTCTGCATGTCGGTCCAGCGTTCGGCGATAGCCTCGATGCGGCCGCGGAAGTGGGGGCCCGTGAGATAGGCGTAGACGAGCTCGGACTTGGTCTGCTGGCCTTCTGCTGTGCGGCGTTGGCCGGCAAGCTGCAACAGGGAGGCGCGCAGTGCCGTGGGGACGGGCAGGGTGCAGGCGAGCGAGGAGACCCAGATCCCGTCGACCTCGTTGAAGTGCTGCACATCAGGCGGCATGGCCTGCGAGACAAGGACGGCGAGGTCGGCGCGGGCGCTGCGCTGATCCCCGCGCAGCTTGGGTAGCCAACCGGGCGACCAGGTCTTGGTGCGTTTGAACTCCCAAAGAATGCGGCCGCACTCACGGCCTGAGCTGTCGCGTACAAGCTGAAGAGTGTCGCCGCCGAACTCGCCTTTGGGCACAGGCTGAAGCTCGTCGAAGGGGAACTGGCGGCGGAGATGCTCTTCAAGGACGAGCTCGAGCGTTTCGCCCTGCGCCTGTTGCGAGCCTTGCTGGGCTTTGCGACTGGCGTCCTCAAGCTTGGTGAGCAGATCGCGGATGGTGCGGTCCTTATCGCTGAGCTGCAGGGAGAGACGCTGTTCGGCGTCAGAGGCAGCCGAGGCACGAATCTGGTCGATGCGGCCGGACACCTCCTGTTCCACCTTGAGGTCGAGCTCGCGCTCGCGGTCGGCGAACTCGCGCTCACGGCGCTTGAACTCGGCTTCCGCTTGGACGGCGGAGGTGAGCCGGGCGTTGAGGCGGGTGATCTGTTCCTGCTGGTCCTTCTGGTTGCGATCGCGCTCTTCGAGTTCGGAGGCGAAGCGCTGGGTGGCGCGGCGCTGTTCCGCCTCGGCGATGGTTTTCTTTTCCGCGGCGAGACGGCTTTCGAGCTCGCGGGCAACGGCAGCCTCGGTTTGCCGGGCGACCTCGCCGGCGAGTTGCTGGCGCTGGGCGATGAGGTCGGCGCGGGCCTCGTCAGCCTTCCGCCTGAGCTCAAGCTCACGCTGTTGCAGGTGCAGCTGTTGCTGCTCGGCGGCCTGTTGCTGACGGGTGAGCTCCGTTTGTTGGCGGTTCAGGTGCTCATTTTGCAGGCGGAGTTTGGTCTCGTACTCGGCGCGGGTGGCCTGCAAGAGCGGCGCGGCAAGCGCCTCGGTAAGGGGAACAGGCTCACCGCAGCGAGGACAGGGAACGGTGGGCTGCTGGGCGCGTTCGAGTGCGGCTGCGGGCATGGGTGAGGCTCTCCTCCGATGGAGGGTTCAGTATAGGCGAAGGGAAGGAGAAAGGTCGATGTGGAAAGGTGGGCTGCAATTTGGGGCAGACGGCACAGCGAGGTACATGACCAGGTCGTTCCCGCAGTGCATTTCAGTCCCCCAGGAGGCTTCGGAAAAAGTGACACTGCGGGCATGTGTACGGCGCGTGTGGGGCGTGAACCGCCCGTGCGAGATCGGGTGGAGGAGGTGGACCTGATTCTTGGTTTGGCTATCGATTGGTGCTGCTGAACCATGTGAAGGTGCAACTGCTGTTTGCCGAGGTGCCTTTCGATGTGGGGCTGCCGGCCCTCGCTCTGAAATGGGCAACAGGGTGTGC
>CAXTRM010000006.1:20190-24087 GCA_964246625.1 uncultured Acidobacteriaceae bacterium | reverse complement strand
CAGATGTTCTCTGTGGTACCAGGATGACGAGCATGCGCAGCCAGCTGTGGACTGACAGGGCGTGCAAGCGGCTACGCCGCGTGAACGACTTCGGAGGAGTGCGGGTCCGGTTGGGCTGTGCGGTCGGCGGGTAGGGGACAGGTCAGGCGAAGAAGAAGTGCACCGAAGAGCGCGGCAAGGGACGACGCAAGCAGGATGGCGATGCGGGTCTGGGTGTAGGCTTCGCCCGCGCCAAAGGCCAGGCCCGCGACAAAGATCGCCACGGTGAAACCGATACCTGCAACCCAGCTGGCCCCATGGAGATGTCGCCAGGTGAAGCTACGCGGTAGCTGCGCGATGCGGAGTTGGACAGCGAGCCAGGAAAACAGGGTGATGCCGAGCGGCTTACCGAGCAAAAGACCGAGCGCGACGCCGAGAAAAGCTGGCCGGAGCATGGCTGCTGGATGAAAGCTCCGAAAAGAGATGCCGGCGTTGGTGAGGGCGAAGAGGGGCATGATGCCGTAGCTGACCCAGGGATGGAAGGCCGTTTCCATTCGGTCGAGCGGCGACTCCACCAGGTGGAGACCTATCTGCAACCGGTTAAGGTGTTCGCTGGCATCGGCGAGGCTTCCACCAAGGAGATGCGCTTTGAAGTGTTCAAGCCGCTGATGGCCACGCTGCACGAAGTGCTCCGGGGGAAGAAAGCGACGGGATGGAATGATGATGGCGAGTGCGATGCCGGAGAGCGTGGGATGAATGCCGGACGCATGCAGGCTGATCCAGAGCAACGCCCCAAGCAGCAGATAAAAGGGGAGCCGAACGATCCCGAGGCGGTTCATGCCAAGGCCGACAAGGAAAAGAACCGCTGTGACGACAAGCCAGCCCAGGTGCAGCATCTGTGTATACGCGACAGCGATGACCAGGACGCCGCCGATGTCGTCCGCAATGGCAAGTGAGGCGAGGAAGATGCGCAGCGCGAGCGGAATCCGCTTGCCAAGGGCGGTGAGGATCGCGAGCGAGAAGGCGATGTCCGTGGCCAAAGGAACACCCCAGCCGCGCTGGGCGGGGGTGCCGTAGTTGAAGGCGAGATAGATCAGCGCGGGGACCACCATGCCCCCAAGTGCCGCGAGTACCGGGAGGATGGCGCGACGGAAGCTGGCGAGCTCGCCAACAAGGAGCTCGCGTTTGACTTCGAGGCCAACGACGAGGAAGAAGATCGCCATCAGAACGTCGTTGACCCACTCGGTGAGTGGCCAGGAGAACGATGCGGCACTGGAGGTGATGCCGAGATGGAAGTCGAGTGCGCGCTCGTAGAGGCCATGGAGGTTTGAGTTGGCGAACGCAAGAGCGGCAAGGGTGGCTGCGAGCAAAACGAGGCTGCTGGCGCTTTCAAGTTCGGCAAAGCGGGCAAAGGGCTGGAGCAGACGCCGCACGGGGCGTTTGTCAAGACTCGGGAGGGCAGCGTCGTCCATAAGCCCCATCCTATCGATATGCAGAGTAGCGCGTGAGAGTAGCTGGCCAGCCAAGGCATCTGCATCCAAACCGTGTGGAGGAGAATGCAAGCCAGGCGCACCATCACGCTGGAAGAGCACTTCGTTACGCAGGGTTTTCTGCAAGCCACGGGAGCATACGGAGAAGGCGGGGCTCCAGGCATCGGCGCGATCCGCGCTCGGCTGCTGGACTTGGGTGAACAGCGTATCGCCTCCATGGAGCAGGCAGGGATCGATCTGCAGGTCCTGTCCCTGGCGGCCCTTGGTCTCAACAAGCTCCAGCCGGAGGAGCAAACCGCCGTGCTGCGCGATGTGCATGATGAGCTTGCGGCCGCGGTAAAGGCCCACCCTGATCGGTTCAAGGCCTTTGCGACCCCAGGCCTGAAAGAGCCGCAACAGGCGGTCAAGGAGATTGAGCGGTGCGTGCGTGAGCAGCAGTTTGTGGGCGTGCTGCTGGATGGAACAACCGATGGCAAGTTTCTGGATGCACCGGAGTTCTTCGCTGTGCTGGAGACCATCGCGGAGCTAGGGGTGCCGCTGTACCTCCACCCGGCACCGCCGCCACGGCAGATCACAGAGGTGTATTACGCGGGCCTACCGGATGAGGTGGGGCATCTGTTATCCATTGCCGGGTGGGGCTGGCATGCAGAGAATGGGCTGCACATCCTGCGGCTCATCGTAAGCGGGGTCATGGACCGGCTACCGAAGCTGCGCGTGATCGTGGGGCACATGGGCGAGGGCGTGCCATATGCCCTGGCACGGTCCAGCGGGATCCTGTCAGCACCGGCGAAGCTGAAACGCAGCGTTGTGGACACATTGAAGGAGCAGTTCTGGATCACAACGAGCGGCTACTTTACGCGGCCTCCCTTTGAGTGTGCGCGGGCGGTGGTGGGTTTTGATCGGCTGATGTATTCGGTGGACTACCCGTTCAGCGGTAACGAGCGTGGGGTAGAGCTGCTCAAGTCGCTACAGCTGACGGCGGAAGAGGAAGCGGCTTTCCGGGGAGGCCATGCAGCGGCGGTGCTGGGCATCTGATGAGTTTGAGTTGCAAGCACGTTTCCCCTGCAGGAGATTTGGGAGCCATGGCAGCCAAGGGGCATCAAGGTGCAGAAAGGCAGTGAGATGAAGAAGCCGCAGACGGTGCAAACATCGGGAGTGTCGTTCAGCTACGGGGAGTATGGGCCGAAAGGGGGCACGCCGGTGCTGCTGCTGCATGGCTTTCCTTACGCGCCCAACAGCTGGGATGAGGTGGTGGAGCGGTTACAGCCGGAAAAGCGGAAGCTGCGGCTGCTGGTGTTGGCCATGCGCGGCTACGGTGAGACCCTGGTGCAGCAGGAGAACCTGCTGAGCGGGCAGGAAGCGGCGCTGGCCCATGATGTGCTGCAGTTTGCTGACGCGCTGGGAGTCGGGCGCTTCGCTGTGATTGGGCATGACTGGGGCGCACGGGCGGGCTTTGATGTGAGCGTGCTGGCGCCGGAGCGGGTCATTGGGCACCTGGCGCTTGCGAGCCCGTATGTAATGTATGACGGCCGGGACCTGCCACCCAAGCAGGTACAGAGCTACTGGTACCAGTGGTACTTCCAGACAGCGCAGGGCGAAAAGGCCCTGCGCGGAAACGCAAAGGAGCTTTGCGAGCAGATCTGGCATGCGTGGTCGCCCCGCTGGAAGTTTTCCAGGAAGCTGTTTCTGGAAACGGCGGCGTACTGGACCAATCCACAGTTTGCGACCGTGGTGCTCGACAGCTACCGGCACCGGTGGGGGAACTCGCTGGGCAAGGAGGCTTACGGCGCATTGCAAAACCAACTGGATGCAAGGCCCAAGGCGAAGATCGGCGTTCCGACGCTTTTTGGGTATGGTCTGGATGACCATTGCGTGCTGCCGGCAGCAAGCGAGGAGCAAGGGAAGTACTTTTCCGGCTGGTACGAGCGGGTAGGGATTAAGGGCGTAGGGCACTACCCGCCGCGGGAAGATGCAGCGGCGGTGGCGAAGTTGTTCGACAGGCTGTGGAAGAAGGTCAAACTGTAGCGTCCCCAGGCGCCGGCAAGCACTCACGCAAGGGCGCGATGACGGGCCGGCGCAACGGTGTGTAACGCCCCTTGCGTTCCAGCGGAACGGGCAAAGTGCTATTCACGGTCGGAGCCGTAGATGCTGAGGCCCTGGGCGACGCGGAATGCGATAGAGGCAGCACGCTGCGTGTAGTCCGAGGTGGGGTAGTCCTTTTGCATGCGAGCAACGATCGAGGCGCAATTGGCCGCCGCGCTGTCTCCTTTGCGCTTGTTCTCATCGACCTGGTACATGGTGACAAGCGAACCCTGGCGGAATGCGGCGTCGTAGAGCGCCTCGGCGGCCTTGGGGCCGTTCGGGTACTTGTCGGCGTACTTGAGGTAAAGGCCGGTTTCCATCTCGGGGCACTTGGGCAGACCCTGCC
>CAXTRM010000006.1:0-20169 GCA_964246625.1 uncultured Acidobacteriaceae bacterium | reverse complement strand
GTCAAGGAGGTCGAAGGCAGCGCGAGCGGCATCCGGTGAGTTGGGGTAAAGCTTCATCACGTGCTTGAGTTCGCCTTCATAAAGCTGCGGACGGAGAAAAGCCTCTTGCTCGTGCGCGCTGGGCAGCGTGCTGTTGTCGAGCTTATCCATCTGCCAGCGGATATCGGCGGAGCGAAAGGCGGCCTCGGGTGCCAGGGGCGAATCGGGAAAGTACTCCCAAACGCGCCGGTAAAGCAGTTGCGCGGACGGGGCGGCGTCCTTGGGGGCGTGCGGCTCGGCGGCTTTGGCTTCGAGCTCGGCAGCCGCGCCATAAAGCAGCTGATCGCCCTGCGGGGTGCGCGGGCCCACGATGCCCTTGTCGCGGATCCAGCCCGAGGCCGGGCTCGAATTTTCGGCTTTGGGATCGGTGAACTCGGGCGCTTCATCAGGATTTTCCTGCTTGCTGTCAGTATTCCCAAAGACGTTGACCCAGGCACCATTGTGGGAGTTAATGACGAGTTCACGGCCGGGGACGATGGTGCTGAGGGGTGGATCGGCCGAGTCCGCGACGGCATACACGTTGGCGGTGTGGAGCACGGTTGCGCGATTGGCGTTGTCAACGGCTCGTTCAGGGCTGCGCTTCTGCGCGGACAGAGTGATAGCCAGGGTGGCGCAGGCAAGCAGCGCGAAAGCAGGGCGACGAAGATGCATACAGGAGGTTAGACGATGGCGCAGCCGGGTAGGGCGCGACCGCTGCCGCTGGTTCCTGTGTGCGCCTCGCGACTTTTGTGTACGAAAAGGTCGTGGGTGGGGCAAACTGAACCCACGGCTCGACACGTTTCTCTAGCAGGGGACATGTAAGCTGCAGGGAGACCCATGGCAGAAAACAGTGGTTCAACCCAACACGCGATTGAGCCTGAGCAGATCGTTGCAGCGCCTCCGCAAGGCGTGGTGTCTTTGCTGATAGCCGATGCACCGACCCGGCGAGTCATGGAGAGCATCCTGACAGGGTTGAGGCTGGAAGCGGTGAACCTGCAGGACAAGAACATGCACCTGGAGGATCTGACCCGCTATGAGCTGGTGATTGCGGATGCAGAAACGGCGCGGGAGTTACGGCCCATTCTGAACGAGCAGCAAAGAACCAATGAGCAGATTCGGCCGGCGCTGGTGGCAGTGGGCGCTCGTGAACTGGTGGATGAGGAGGTCAAGCGGGGCGACTTCGACGCGGTGCTGCCGCTGCCAGGGGCACCTGCGGATCTGGCCGCGAGGTTGAGTGTGGTGCTGTACTCGCATCGCGCGCTGGCCCAACGCTATCAGTCGGCACTGGAGGAGTTGAGCCTGAACCGCAACATTTTCCGGTCCGTTTCCAACGGCATCAGCGTATCGAATGCGCAGCTGCCGGACATGCCGCTGATGTATGTCAATCCCTCCTTCGAGCTGATGACGGGCTACAGCCTGGAGGAGGTGGAGCGGAAAAACTGCCGCTTTCTGCAGCAGGAGGACCGGGATCAGCCGGGGCTGACCCTGATTCGCGAGGCCATACAGCAGAAACGGCAAACAACGGCGGTGATTCGGAACTACCGCAAGGATGGAAGCTGCTTTTGGAACGAGCTGACACTCAGCCCGATCTTTAACCGGGACGGCGTGCTCACGCATTTTGTGGGGATCCAGATGGATGTGACCGACCGTGTAGAGATGGAATCAGCGTTGCGAGAGAGCGAAAAGCTGGCGGCGGTGGGACGGCTGGCGTCCACGATCTCGCATGAGATCAACAATCCGCTGGAAGCGATGATGAACCTGGTGTACCTGACGCGGCAGTTGATCCCGGAAAATGAGGAGACCAGGGAGGGTTTGGCCTTTTTGCGGCAGGCGGATGAGGAGCTGCAGCGGGTGAAATTGATCGCGGCGCAGAGCCTGCGGTTTTATAAGCAGTCCACCGGGCCCGAAGCGTTGCTGTGCTCGTCGCTCGTGGAGTCGGTGATGGACCTCTACGGGCCCCGCCTGCTGAATTACAGCATCGAGCCCAGGGTGCGTGAGCGCTCCACGCAGCACATCGTGGGGCTGGCCAGTGAGTTGCGGCAAGTGTTGAGTAACCTGGTCAGCAACGCGGTGGATGCGATGAAGGGCGCCGGGGGCACGCTGTATCTGCGGACGCGTGAAGCGACCTGGTGGGGCTCGGAGAAAAAGGGTGTGGTGCTGACGATTGCCGACACCGGGACGGGCATGTCGGGCGAAACGCAGCAGAAGCTGTTCAAAGCGTTCTACACGACCAAGGGCGCTTCCGGGACGGGTTTGGGCATGTGGATCAGCAAGGAGATCATTAACCGGCACCATGGCAACCTGCGGTTCCGATCCTCGACGCGGCAAGGTCGAAGCTACACGGTGTTTACGCTGTTTCTGCCCTACCAGGGCACCAGCGGCACGGCGCCGAGCTCGGGCCTGAGTGAGCAGGAGGCGGCGGCCCATAAAGAGCTGCAGGTGGCAGAAACGCGCTAACGAGCGATCGGCGGAGCGGGAAGCTCCGCTTCAAGCGCGCACCGAAGCTCCGGGGCTATGTTGCCGCCGGAGACGATAGCAACGATGCGATCGACCCGGGGCAGCTCCGCACGGTGGAACAGGGCCGCAGCCAGGGTGACTGCCCCGGAGGGCTCCGCAACGATCTCCGTGGCGGCCAGTATCAGGCGGGTGGCGGTGCGGATCTCGTCTTCGCTGACCAGGACGATCCCATCCACGAAGCGCAGAATGTGCTGAAAGTTCCGCTTGCCGAGGGATTGGGTGCGCAGACCATCGGCAAGGGTACGCGTTGTGTCGGCAGCGGGCCACTCGGTAAGCGTCTTCGAATAGAAGGACGTGTGGGCATCGCCGGCCAGTGCAGGCTCGCAGCCCCAGATGTGCGGTATGGGCTGGTGAGCGCTTCCCGTGGCGAGGTGAAGGCCTGTAGCTGTGCCGGACAGCAGGCCGCCACCGGAAACAGGCGAAAGGACGAGGGTGGATCGCGCCGGGGTGGCATGGCTCTCCGGTCCAGGCCGAAGGTCGAAAGACGCGGCGTCGAGAGCGGCAATCTGCTCGGCCAGCTCCACCCCACAGGTAGCCTGGCCTGCAATGATGTCTGGATCGTCGTAGGGCGGAATCATGGCATAGCCGTGTTGGGCGACAAGCTCTTCTGCCTTCCATTTACGCTCCGTGGACGCAGGGCCCACGGTGACAATCTCGGCGCCAAGGGCTTCGGTGGCCTCGCGCTTCACAGCCGGCGCGTTGTCCGGCATCACGATGACAGCCCTGGTGCCAAGGGCGCGAGCGGCGAAGGCGACACCCTGGGCGTGGTTGCCGGAGCTGAAGGTGATCACGCCCCGGCGAAAGGCTTCGGGATCCCGCTCGCGCAATGCAGCGACCTTGTTATAGGCGCCCCGGAGCTTGAAAGAGCCGATAGGCTGGGCGGTTTCGTTCTTCAGGAAGATCGCCGGGCCATCGGAGGCGAGCGGAAAGCCGGCCCCCTGAAGACGGGCGGGGTCGAGGGCAACCAGGGGCGTGTAGACAACAGTTCCCCTGACACGGTCACGCGCGGTGAGGATGTCGGCGTACTCGATCAGATCGCTGCCAGAGCTCATTCCCTCAGATTACTTCGCCTCGGCGGCTTCAAGAATTTGAGCGAAGAAGTGCAGAAGGCGCAGGTTGTCGGTAACGCCCGGGCCCGCCCCGTCCAGATCAAGGTGGGACAGCACGGGGCTGATCAGCGCTGCCTTTAGCGTCGTGGTGGGAAGTTCAGACTCCATCCAAAGCGTTTCGGCCGCGGGAATGATGTTGTCCCCTTCGCCATGGAGCAGGTAAACGGGCACGGTGAGCTTGTTCAGGTGGCCGTGTGGGCTCACGCGAGCCATGTCGGTGACGTGCTTGGCCTCGGCCTTGGCGAGCAGGGAGCGGGTGAACGGTGAACTTGTGTCCATTAGCACCCTGGCTTTGCCGGCCTGATCCGGAGAGAGCCGGGCCATGGCTGTCTTTTCCGCGGCCGCATCCTCATACAGGTGGGCGCGGAGGACGCCGCGGAGCGGCGCCAGATCCTGTTTCGGGACAAAGTCCTCCAGGTGCTCATATTCAAGAACCAGGGCGCCGTATTCGTGCGGTTTCAGCAGCTCGGGGGAGCCCTCAGGACGGGCATCGGAGCCTGTACGGTAGTACGCGGCAACGCGTTGCATCTGGTCCTGGGAGCCCACGGCAAAGACGAACTTGATGGAATGGCGAAACTGGGGATCGGCTGCGGCAAGCAGGGACAGACCCCCGGAAAAGCTGAGGCCCATAATGCCGACCTGCTGCGTGGACGTGCGATGGGCCAGCCACTCGGCAGACTCCCCGATCGTGGCGATGGAGTTGGCGCCGACGTGGTAGTCCTTGATGTCTGGCAGCTCGGGCGTGAGAACCCGCAGGCCGCAGGCGCTCATGGCGGTGGCGAAGGCGATCAGGCGCGGCTCGTCGATACCCAGATGGTGAACACCGTGAAGCACAATGAGCGCCGGGGCGTGGGGGTGCTCGAGCGGCGTGTAGAGCCGTGCGCGTACAGCCCCGAGGGAGGTGTCGTAGTACAGATCCTCAACGGCGACGCGGTCCGCCACTGTCCATCGCAAGGACTCCGGAACCGGCTGATTGGCCACCAGCCTGAGGACCGCTGCCGCCTGGAGATGAACGCGCGCCAAGGGCCAGGCTACCGCCACAAGCAGCAGGCTAAGGCACAGGATCGCCGCCAAGCTAAGCAGTCGCCCTGCCACGGTTTGGCGTCGCCTGCGAGATGGCTTGGGGGCGCCGGAAGGGAACTCAGGCGGAGTCTCGCGCAAGCCCCTGAGGTGGCGAGCAAAGCCCGCGAGGCCGCCGCGACGATGCAGCGTGGTATGGGAAGGAAGGCCGGGCGTACGCATGGGCTGGTATGCAGTATGCAGGCTCACAAGGCTGCAGGTGAAGCCGCTAGCGTGGTTCCGGGAGAGACACCCTCAGTGAGCGCGCAGAAACAGCGTGGCGATCAGGATAAGGAGGGCCACCAGCAGACCGATGGCCACGATGCTCAAGGTTTTCACCACGTTTTGCGCAGCTTCGATGCGACCAAGCCGCATTTCGAGCGACTCAGTGGCCTGCTTGGCGGCCAGTGCGTCTGTGCGGGTGCTGACCAGGTGTTTCTCGAGGTCCGCCATCTGCCGTCCCAGGGTAGCGAAGTGCGTCGCCTGAGTCGTTTGGGACGAGGTAAGGGTGCCGATCTCGGCCTGGAGCCGGCTTCCAAGGTCGGTCACCGCGGCCCGTTGCGCCTCAAGCGCAGCACGGTGGGTGTCGAGCGCCTGCCGGGTGGCCTCGTCCCCGGCGGTCTTGTCCTTGAGGAAGCGATCAGCCAAGGGGAGCAGCCGCGTAACGTGCGGCGCAAGTTCGACGAGTTGCGTGAGAGCTTTAGGCCACATAGGGTGTCGCTTCTAGGATCGGGGTTGCAAGTGGCTCGTGGCGGTGGGGGGCAGATTTCCCGCATAGGCTGTGTCGGCCGGCACGACGCGTTTGCCGGCCCGGTGTCGCAGCACGAGGGCGACAATGGTGGCCACAAGAATCGCACCGGCGATGCCCTGCGACCAAACGCAGTAAATGCACCATTTTTGGAGAACATACGCTTCCATGAAGGACAGAAAAGCAGCAAAGGCGAAGCCGATCTCCGCGACCTGAAGTGTTGCCCACAGGTGGCCAGTCAGCGCAAGGGCACCAATCAGGCCATAGCCCACGATACCCAAGATGGCCACGGGGATGTGCACTCCCCCTTTGGCGCCGGGTGCATCCTCAAAGGACCGCGGCGGGAACTCGGCAAAGCGGGAATGGTTCACAGCACCGCAGTCCCACTTTTCGGTCACGGCGCAAGGCGGCGCGGCGTTGGGGTCCTGCATGTGGATTCGTAACGCAAGTGCCGAGTCGATAAGGCCGGCGAGCGCCAGCAGGACGATGAGGTAACGCATGGTAGGTCCTAGTATGCCGTGTTCCAGTGTAGCTTTGACGGACACTCAGGGCATTTGGTGTGCGGATTATGCGTCGTCGTTGGGATGGGCCGCGTCGAACGCTAAGAAGAAAATGGAGCCGTGGCCGCCCTGGGCGTCGCTGCGGTCATGGAGCGGGAACGATGGCGGTACTGGAAGCAGCGGCGGACACGGCGGGTACAAGCAGCGCAGGAATCGATCAGCTCCATATCTGGAGCGGTCTGGGCGGTCCTGACGAGGCGAAGCGGTGGGTCGAGTTTCACCTGGAGGCTGTACGCACAGCTGTAGCCGACCTCGTGGCCGTGCCTAGCGGGCGCAACGTGGAAAATACTCTGGCACCGTACGATCTCGCGGTTTGGCATCTGCGCATGGCCGGCAGCCAGGCCCATGTAATGTTTATGGTGTTTCCTTCAGCGGGTGTTCGGGATGCCGTGCAGGCACTTTCCCAGCAAGTAAGTGCCGAGGGCGTGGCCCTGAGCCTCAATCAGGATGTGTACCGGGCGCTTGAAGCCGTCGATGCCAGTGCCGAGGATGACGCCACGCGGTACTATCTCGAGCGTACCCTGCTGGGCTATCGGCTGGCTGGTGTGGACCGGGACGAAGCCACGCGTGAAACGATCCGTTCCCTGGCGGATCGTATGACCGAACTGGGCATGCAGTTCAGCCGCAAGGTGCAGGACGATGTGCGACGGATCACGGTGGACGAACCGGCAGACCTCCGAGGCCTGCCTGCGGACTACCTGGCAAAACACGGGGTCAGGCAAGAAGGCCATGCCTTTTCAGCTGAGGCGCCGGTCGTCATCACCACTGATCCACCCGATATGTCGCCTGTGATGAACTACGCCGCCAGCGCGGCGCTGCGTCGCAAGCTGTACCTGCAATACAACGACCGTGGCTACCCGGCAAACAAGCAGGTTCTCCTAGACCTGCTGACGACGCGGGAGCAGATGGCCGAGGTGCTGGGTTTTCGGAGCTGGGCGGACCTGGCCACCGTGGATCAGATGATGGGCTCGGCCGAGAATATGCGACGCTTCCTAAGCGAGGTCGAGGCCGCGGCGCGCGATACGGCGCTTCGTGAGTGGGCGGAACTAGAGGCCTTCGTTCGCGAACGGGATCCGGGTGCCCTCCCCTTGACGCTGAGCGATGCGCGCTTCTGGGAAGAGCAGTTCCGGCGAGCGCGGTACGACTTCGACTCTCAGAGCGTGCGCCCCTACTTCCCGTATGAGCAGGTTGAAACGGGCATCCTCGCCACGGCGGGCAAGCTCTTCGGGGTCCGCTTCCAGCGGAACGCGGCGGCCCCGGTATGGGATCCGGCAGTTAAAGCGTTCGATGTTTATGACCAGGCGACTCGGGACACATCTGAGCCAATGGGGCGCATTTACCTGGACATGCATCCACGTGAAGGCAAAAGCAAGTGGTTTTCCGAGTGCTCGCTGGTAGGTGGTGTGCGAGGACGGCATCTGCCCGAGGCCTCGCTGGTTTGCAACTTCCCTGAGCCCACCCCGGAGGATCCTGGACTGATGCAATATGCGGATGTGGTGACCTATTTTCATGAGTTCGGTCACCTCATGCATGAGGTCCTGGGCGGGCGGCAACGTTGGGCCGGCCAGAGCGGCATCGCCACCGAAGGCGACTTCGTGGAGGTGCCCTCGCAGATGCTGGAAGAGTTCTTCGAGGACGCCGACCTCCTGCGCAGCTTCGCGCGGCACGTGGAGACAGGTGAGCCAATCCCCTACGAGACGGTGGCGCGTATGACCAGAGCCAGCGCCCATGGGCGCGCGTTATCGACCATGACGCAGGTCATGTACGCGACCTACTCGATGGAAACACACGATCGGAGAGCAGGATCACTCGACCTGGACACGCTGCTTCGTGACGGGTACGACCGCTTCTCGAAGTATGAGTTTGTGGACGGAAACCGCATGTATGCGGCGTTCACACACCTGGTCGGGTATACCTCGAACTACTACACCTACCTGTATGACAAGGTGATGGCGCTTGAGTTTTTCCGGCAATTTGAGCAGGCGGACGGCGCGGCTCCACTGCAGGGCACGGTTGGCGAGCGGTATCGCCGGGAAGTGCTGGAACCGGGTGGATCCAGGCCCGCTCGGGACCTGGTCAAGGCATTTTTGGGCCATGGAGATGTAAGCATGGACGCCTTGCGGGACTGGATCGGCAAGGAATACGCCACGGCGTAGTGCTGCCCGGAGATGACTTAAGCTATGCGGTTCTGTTTGGGGGCTGCCGTTGTGGGAGTCATCCCAAACCGCTCTTCCGCCGTACCAGGTATCCGGCCGGAGCTCCCTAGGCTGGGGACTGAAGCGCACCAAGGGTTACGTCCCGCATGAGCGCGACCGGAGCCTGAAGGCCAGTCCAGAGCTCAAACTGCCTGGCGCCCTGGTGCACAAACATCTCGACTCCCGTTATCGTCTGAAGGCCCTTCGAGCGGGCAAGCCGGAGCAGAGGTGTTTCCAGCGGATTGTAGACAAGATCGAAGAGCAAGTCGGCTCGCAGCTCGTCTCCCCCCAGCGGCAGGTCGATCCCGCTTCCCCGCATACCCGCGGGGGTCGCATGAACAAGTACGTCGAAATGTTCTCGCTGCAAGGTGTCCCGGTTGAGCGCCGTTGCGCCTGAAGCAGCCGCAAGGGCTTCCGCCGCGGTAGCCGTACGATTCCAGATCGCGACATGTGCACCTCGGTCAAGGCAACCGTAAACCGCGGCTCGGGCTGCACCGCCGGCACCCATTACCAGGATCTTTGCCCCCCGCAGGGCCAACCGGCTCTCCAAAGGCATCACAATTCCTGCGGCATCCGTGTTGTACCCTACAAGGGCCCCAGCCGGATTACGAACAACTGTGTTGATTGCGCCGATGCGGGCGGCAAGTGGATCCACTTGATCCAGGAACGGCAGAATCGCCTGCTTGAGCGGCATGGTCACGCTAATGCCTGCAAGCGGCAGCTCCTGAGCGGCGCGGAAGAGTTCCCCGGCGGCGCCGGTCTGTAAGGGAAGGTACACCGCATCGAGCCCCGCCGCCTGCAGGGCCGCGTTGTGCATCACGGGAGAAAGGGAAGAGCGGATTGGGTCTCCTGCGACGGCAAACAGCCGTGTTGCCGGTGTGGTCTGGGCAAGGCGATACCTGTGAAGCAGGGTATCGGCTGTGAGTTGGCCCGGGGCGGTGGCTTTTGCGTCCGAAACCGCGGCAAAGGTAAATGCCGAGCCGAAATGCGGGCCCAGAACGCGGGTAACTAAACCAGGCTCACCCATCGCGATTGCAATCAGACGTACAGGTCGCTCCACGGACGCCGTCCGGAGCAGATGGAGGACCGCCAGGCTGTCCTCCAGCGTTTGCGCTGTCGATACGACCTTACAAAAGTCGGGGCTGAACGGCTGCATGCGGTCGAGAACGGCGGCAAGGTCGCCCGTGCCTTGGAAGTCGTGGAAGCTGAGCATCACCGCGACGCCAGTGGCTTGGAGTGCCTTGACGGCACTCGCCCCCAAATCTTCGGCTGACTCGAGCGAAAGGTCGACCAACCCGAAGCCGGCTCCAGCCGCCAGCTGCAGCAGCCTGAGTTCATCCTGCGCCGTCCCTTGCAGGCGACCCCCGCTCCGCTCCGGGCGGCAGGTTGCAAGAAAGTTGGCGTGAGGGTGCGCCTGCAAAAAACCTCGTAACGACGTGATGCCCTCTGCCGGTGCCTGCAAAGAGTCGAGGCGAAACTCCTGAAAGCTACAGTCCGCAAGCGCCGATGCGGCGTTTGCCTGCATCTCCGCTGGCGTTGCCCCGGTAATCGCCACGCAGAGCGGACCCAGCGACGGAGCCTTACGCACGGTTGGAGTCGAGTGCAGGGGACGCGGCATGTCCGTCCAGTATGGCAGGGCGGCCAAGGCATAGTTTTGGCGCGGTTACAGTTTTTGGAACCAAGAGGGTAAAGAGATATGAGGAATTGCAGATTGTGGGCAACTTCTTCCGCAGTCCTGCGTCTATACACATAACTGAGAGGCATTCCTTACTGTCCCACCTGTTGTTTTTCCCTCATTTGCCCTCCCGGGCACCCTTCAATTTTCCTCAGTACCTCCCTCCCCAAAGCCTCTCTGGACCCGCTGGAAAGCGGGTCCTTTTCACGTTTGGCCGCATGCTCTTCAAATGAGAAGCGGTGAGCCTCGCTGACCCCGTCTCGTTGGAACCAGCTCTTGGTTTGCCCTAACGATGATCCTTGGCAGGCGGACCATCGCCGATCTGTACGGTGAACACCTGCATGGGATACCGAACTTCGGATTTTCCATTGTTGAAGGTGGGGGTGTGGCTCATCTGGGCAGCCGGCATCCAAAGTTGCCCATCCGGTGTGATCCACATGGCATCGACCCAGACGAGGCGGGGATCTTGAACCAGAGTTTCGGCCTTGCCCTCGGGTGACACCTTCAAGACGGCATCATGGTCCGTATCGCTCACATAAAGATTGCCTTTGGCGTCGATCGCGGTTCCGCCAGCGGTGCCGTTTTGGAGAAGCACACGAACGTGCTTGGCGCGATCGACATCCTTGAGCGTGCTGTCGTCGATATATTGCGTGGCAATTGCGTACAAGGGGCCTGAGCAGGGCTGCCAGTACAGGGTGCCCCCGTCCGGTGACACCTCAAGCTGGTCGGCATGGAAATAGATCGGTTTGCCGTTCGGGTCCTGCAGGTCGTGCCCTTCCGCGCGCAATGGCTTTTGCGCTGTGGTGGACGGCTGGTCGCTGAGCACGCTTGACAGGGAACCACTGGGCATCGGGAGCGTAATGATTCCCGGCCAGCCCGCGTCAGTCAGGTAGGCATGGTCCCCGCTGAAGCGCACATCATCCACGGCACTTTGAGGTTTGGTCACCTTGTCGAGGTAGAACGTGCGAACGACCTTGCCCGAGGCAATGTCGATGCCCACCATCTTGGGGCCGTGCGGCACGATGGGTTTGCCGAGCTCAGGGCTGCCAAAGTCGACGACCCAAAGTGTGCCATCTGGGCCGAAGCGGAGCGAATTCGCGTGAACAAAGGCGTTGGTGGCGTCGTCGCCTTCCTTCCACCCGTTCCAGCTGGCATCAGGGTAGGGTTTCAACTGCCCGCCGACGTACTCGGCTATCTGTGGAACAGCTTGACCCTTCTGCTTGGCGATGACCATAAAGGTGCGGCCGCCCGGGGCGATCGCCACCCCGTTGGTAATGGCGTTTGGGAGCGAGAGGGCCACGTGAAGGGACTTCGCGGCTGTTCCGCTGGTACCGCTGGGTACCTGTGCGTGGGCGCGGCTGGCCGTGGCAAGCACCACGGAGCAGAGAAGCAGAGCGGAAGAGAGACAAGCTGGCTTCGGCATAGATATTCACCTTGGATGCTCTCCTGGACCTGTAAAGAAAGAACGGCGGGAGCCGATAAGGAAAGAGCGGAGATGTCGCATGTGATGGAATAAGGGGGAAAGGACAGTGCTTGGCTGAGAGCAACAACATCGTTGAGATTGCAGGTTTGCGCAAGGTTTACACCGGCAAACAGCCGGTAACGGCAGTGGACGGCATTGATCTGTGTGTGACCGAGGGTGAGTTGTACGGTCTGCTTGGCCCCAACGGCGCCGGCAAGACGACGACGATCTCGATTGCCACGACACGAGCCGTTCCCACGGGCGGCTCGGTGCGCATCGCGGGGGTGGACGTAGTGGCAGAGCCGGCCAGGGCGCGACAGTATATCGGCGTCGTGCCGCAGTACAACACCCTGGACCGGGCGTGCACGGTTGCAGAAAACCTCCAGTTCCACTGCAGTTACTTCGGCATGAGCCGGGCGGAGGGCAAGGCGAGAACGGCGGAGCTGCTGGAACAGTTTCGGCTGACGGATCGCGCAAAAGCATACCCGCAGCAGCTCTCCGGAGGCATGGCGCAGCGCGTGCAGATCTCCAGGGCCATTGCCCATCGGCCCAGGGTGCTGTTTCTGGATGAGCCGAGTGCAGGGCTCGATCCGCAAAGCCGTCTGGCCATGTGGGAGGCCGTGCGGGGGCTGCGCGAGCAGGGAATCACGGTGGTGCTGACCACTCACTACATGGAGGAGGCCGATGAGCTGTGCGATCGGATCTCCATCATCGATCATGGCAAGATCCTGGTGCAGGACTCCCCGGCAGCGTTGAAGGCCAGCCTTGGCGGCGAGAAGGTCATCGACCTTCGCCTCAAGGCTGGGATGGCAGTGGAGGCACTCAAAGCGAAGCTGGTTCAAGTACCTGGTGTGGGCAGTGTGGAAAAGGCGGGCCACCAGAGCTTGCGGGTCTTGACGGCTCAGGAGGATGGCATTGTGGCCCGGGTCATCACCGCCATCGAAGGGATGGGGGTCGTCGATGTTGCGACCTCTGCCGCCAGCCTCGAAACAGTTTTCATTCGGCTGACAGGAAGAGAGTTGCGTGAGTAATCCCAAAAAACCAACGCGCACCCTCGGCTACAGCCGAGCCTTCGGTGGCTTGCTGCTTCGCGACCTGTATGTGCTGAGGCGCGAGGTGATCCCGTTTATCCTCCGGGTCGGCATGCAGCCACTGCTGTTTGCTTTTGTGTTCACGTTTGTTATGCCCCATATGTCCGGAAATGCGCGTGCCATGTCGCCCATGGGGGCGGCGGCAGCCGGCAACGGCGGTGGTTTCGGCACGGTGATGCTGCCCGGGTTAATGGCTGTGGGCATCATGTTCTCCGGCATTGCGGCTGTGGCTCTGCCCCTGGCCACCGAGTTCAGCATCACGCGCGAGATCGACGACCGGGTAATGTGTCCCTTGCCGATCTGGGCCGTAGCCGTGGAAAAGGTTTGCTTTTCCGCGCTGCAAAGCTTGCTGGCGGCAGCGATCGTGTTTCCGGTCGCGTACTACATTCCGACTACCCCGGTGGTGGCTCACGTCACAAGCTGGGCGCTGCTTGGGGCGGTTCTGGTGCTGTCGAGCCTCGTATCGGGCGCGCTTGGCCTTGTGATCGGTACTGCCGTTCAGCCGAAACAGATCGGTTTGATCTTCGGCATCGTGGTCACGCCCATCGTCTTCCTCGGGTGTGTGTACTACCCCTGGACAGCCTTGGGGACCCTGCGCTGGTTGCAGATCGGCATCCTGATCAACCCGATCGTGTACTTCAGCGAAGGGCTGCGCTCCGCGCTCACACCTGGCATCGGGCACATGGCCAATGCCGCCATTCTGGGGGCGCTGGTCTTCTTCTTGGCCGCGCTCATGTGGGTGGGCATGCGAGGCTTCCGCCGTCGTGTGGTGAGCTAGAGGCACACCTCCCCCGTGCAACACGGAAGCGCACGCCGCCTGCTTGCAGAGGACGCGCAGTAACCAACCGGGAGGCTCCTCCGCGCTATAGTAGCTCTACCCACCGGCTGCAATCCAGGGAGGAGGGGAGCCAAGACGTGGTGCTGCCTGGGGTTAGACGTGATGCGGCCCAGGTTAGCTCTAGGTAAGCTCCATCGTTTCAGGGTTCCAGCCAACCGTGGCGTCCCGTTGCAGGCTGAGGTTGCTCAGCAGCGCGGCACCGGCGGCACGGAAGCCAAAGGTTGCATCCTCCGGTACCGGCTGCCGCGTGCGCACGGCGTGGAAGAAGTTATGGAAGTGGTCATAGCTGTCGTTGTACCCGGCAACGGCAGCAAAGGTTTCCACCGACTGCGGTGGCGGTCCTTCCGGGTGCGCCACGGGGTACTTCCTGCGGTATTGCTCCATGAACTCGCGCTGCATGGCCTCGGAAAAAGTTTGAACACTGGAACCGGGCTCTTTGGCCGCTGGAACGCGGGTAACCGTGACGGTGTTGCGTTTGATCTCCATCTGGCCCTCGCTCCCGGTAAACAGGAAGCTTTCCCCCTCTTCACCGCCATCCACGAAGTTGACCCGGAGTGACAGGTTGAACCCTTCCGGGTAGTCGAACAAGGCAAGCAACACATCGTCGGCGTCTCGGCCATCCTTCCAGTAGCGCAGGCCCCCGGTGGCCATGGCACGCGTCGGCCCATGGGAGCCGGTGATGAAGTGGGTGCCACTGAAAAGATGGACGAACAGATCGCCGGCAACCCCGGAGCCATAGTCCTTCCACTTGCGCCATTGGAAGAACCGCTCGGCACTGAAGGGAATCTTGGGGGCAGAGCCAAGAAAGCGAGGCCAGTCACAGGTCTCCGGGGAGGCATCAAGCGGCACGGAGTAGTTCCAGGCCCCCAGGGAAGAGTTGCGATCCCAATAGGCACTCACCAGGTTCAGCTTGCCGATCGCCCCTGAAGCGAGCAACTCCTTGGCCTTGGCATAAACCAAGTTGCTGACGCGCTGGCTGCCCACCTGGAGCACTCGATGGGTGTTGTGTGCGGCGTGGATGATCTCAGGGCCGTCGGGGTAGACATGGATCATGGGCTTTTCCAGATACACGTCCTTGCCTGCCTGCATGCTGTCCACGGCCGCGGTCCGGTGCCAGTGGTCAGGGGTTGCAATAATGACCGCGTCAACGTCTTTGCGGTCCAGCACCTCGCGGTAGTCGCGGGTGCTAGCCACCTCCGACCCCCAAAGCTCTTTGGCATGGGTAAGGCGGCCGTCGTAGCAGTCAGCCACCGCAACGAGTTTTACCCCGGGCACCTGGAGAGCGACGGTGGTGTCGTACTGACCCTGTCCTCCGGCACCGATCAAGGCGATCTGCACATGATCGTTGCTTGAACGCGGGGCGTCCACCCTGGCTGCGAGGGAACGCAGCGGGCGAGTGGCGGCGACAAGGGCGGCAGCGGCGGCGGACTGGAGGAAACCTCTGCGATGGAGCATGCAAAGGCATTCTATGTCGTGGTTGTAACCCTTGTCGGGCTGGCAGGAAGTCAGCCTACTCGGCGGCGACGGTGTACACCGGGGCCTGGGGGGCGTCACGGTGGCCGTGCCCGAGTTTTTCCGCCAGGTCGGCCGCAATCACGGCACCATGGAACCGGCCATTCTCAATAAAGATTTCATTGGTGCGTTCCCCTGCCACAACCACGCCGGCGACATAGATCCCGGGTACGTTCGACTCCAGGGTTTCCGGCTTGCAGATCGGGCAGCGTGCGTTTTGTGGATCGAGCCGCACACCCAGTGCCTCAATGAAGCTGAAATCGGGATGGTAGCCGGTGAGGGCGAAGACGAAGTTGTTCGGAATGGTCCTTTCGCCTTCCGGAGTGGCTACGGTCACCGTGTCTTCGGTGATGTTGGCGACAGTGGTATGGAAATAAGCCTTGATCTCGCCGTTCTTGATGCGATTCTCGATGTCCGGCTTGATCCAGTACTTCACGTGGCGGTGAATGGCGGCTCCCCGGTGAACAAGTGTGACCTTGGCTCCGTGACGCCAAAGCTCAAGGGCCGCAATGGCCGCGGAGTTTCTGCCCCCGATCACAAGAACCTCCTGGCCAAAGAAGGGGTGAGGCTCGTTATAGTAGTGCGCCACCTTGGCCAGATTTTCGCCCGGGATGCCGAGGTGATTGGGCAGGTCGTAGTAGCCGGTGGAAACGATGATTTTGCGTGTCCTGTGGATCTGCGTGCGATCAAACCGATCCGTGGTGCGCACCGTGAAGTCGCCGTCCGAGCCGCTGACCCCCTCTACCCGCTCGTACTGGCGCACATCCAGCCGGTAGTGCTGCGCCACCTTGCGGTAGTATTCCAGCGCCTCCGCGCGGGTTGGTTTCTGGTTCGGCGAAGAAAAGGGCATGTTGCCAATCTCAAGCAGCTCCGGCGTGGTGAAGAATGTCATGTGCGCCGGGTAGTGGAAGAGCGAATTCGTGAGGCAGCCCTTATCGACAAGAACGACGTCGAGGTCCTCGTTCTGGGCATCAATGGCGCAGGCGAGGCCGGTAGGGCCAGCGCCGATAACGAGAACATCGTGAAGGTGGTCGCTCATGTGCTGATGTATGGATGCCGGGCGGGGCAGTGCCGATGCGGTTGCGAGGCGTTTGGCGCAGGTCAGGTTGATAGAATCCACGCATGCTGAAAACCCTGAGCGGCCCGTGGAGGCTGCTGGCCATCGTGACTGCGATGCTGCTGGCCGCCGCCGTCTTTTCTGTGCCGTATCACGTGCCCGTAGCACCCACCGTCAGTCAGTCGTACGTTTGCGGCTTCAACAACCGTGCCGCCCTGGTGCTGTTTGTCGCCTCAGGGCTGCTCTTCGCCATCGGCATCGGCGGCTTGCGCGTGCCGAGTCCGGGACGCGTGCAGGATCCGGGACGCATGCGGTATGCAGGACAGGATGCGCCGCTTTCCCCTTGGGTCCTCCTTGTGGGGCTTCTGGCTACGCTGGGCGTGTGCGTGATGTTGCGCGTGAACCACGCGGCCCAGAACAGCCTGGGTGTGGAGGCGTACTACCTCCTGAATCGGCAGACTCAAATGGTCGAGGGCCTCAGACTGTACCGGGATCTGGAGTTTGTGTATGGCCCTTTACTGATCTATCCCGGGTACTGGCTCCAGACCGGCTTGCACTGGTCCCCGCTGCGGGCCTACATGACGGAGCTGACGGTGGAGTGGATGACGGGCACCGCGATGCTTTGGTGCCTGCTCGGCTGGGTGCACGTGTCCACCCGGATGCGGCTCACCCTGTTTGCTGTGTTCTGCTTTTATCTCTTGCGGCCAGAGGGAAGCGAAGGGGTTCAGTACACAGGGATGCGTCTGCTTTGCGCGAGTTTTCTCAGCGTTGCCGTCGCAACCTACTGGCGCCGGACCCATGCACCGTACCGTTGTGCACTGCTAATGGTTGGCGCCATCGCCGTGGGGTTCGCCGTTTCACCAGAACAGGGCATTGGCCTGGGTGTGGGTCTGTCGCTCTACGCCTTACTGATGGCCTGGCGCAACAGGGAACACTTTCCGCTTGGGGCGGGCCTGCTGGTCCCGCTTGGGGCCTTGCTGGTGGTTGCTGTCTTCGGGCACCTTGGCGAGTTGCGATCGATGCAGGCTTTCGCTCAGGGAGGAGATAATTTCCCGTTGCTGCCTTCAGAAGTGAACCTCTTTGTACTTTGCACCTACCTGGGCGCCCTTGCGGTGCTGTATCGTCTCCTGCTCGAGGGCGAATGGGACAACCCGTTGCTTCCGCTCGGTCTCTGTGGCGTACCGATGTTGACCTCGGCTTTTGGCCGATGTGACGCGGGTCACCTGACCAGTACCACGGCGCTGCTCCTCGTGGCGATGTGCTGGCTGGCGGGGCGACGGTGGACGATGGCGGCGTGGCTTGTGCTTGCATGCTACTTTCTGTTCGACTTCGGCTCGACCTTGGCAGTGATGAGTCGGGTTGTGCACCGGGTCAGGCACGCGTCTGCCGCCTCGCCCCTGGTGGCGCGGGTAGGGATCGTTACGGTGCAGCCCAAAGAGCGCCCCACCGGAGCGCAGCGCACCATCCCAAACGATCGCGTCTTCTTTGCCCCTTTCGGCGTTCCAATGGATGAACACGGACTGACAAAGTGGCATGCGCAAAGCGGATACTATTTCGGTGTCGACAGCGTGCTTACGCCCAAGGACTTTGCGGCTGTGGCCGGGGAGATACGCGACCGACGCGCGCCCTTTCTTCTGTTGCCGGACGCTCCGAACGGTGCTGTCCTGACGTTCTGGACATCAGAAACGGATATCAACCTCGTAGCGTACTTGGAGGGCAGTCTGTGGGCTCCAAAGCCCAAGCGTCCGCTTCCAAGCACGGAGGTGATCCGCGACGCCGTTGAGCGGCTGTATGAGCCGACCGACACGCGTGAAGAGGGTTGGCGTGTGTGGAAGCTCCGCTCCTGACGTGAGAGGGCACCGCGTCGGCGGCGCCCTCGTGTGCTGTCACGCGCGGAGGCTCAAACCTCGATATCAACCAGCTTATGGCTGATGGCAAACAGGGCGAGTTCCAGTCGTGTACTGACGCCGGTCTTGTCGAAGATGTTGGAAAGGTGACGCTTCACAGTCTCTTCCGAGATGGTGAACTGCTTGGCGATGTCTTTGTTGGAGCAGCCCTCTACGATGCAGGTCACCACTTCGAGCTCGCGTGGGGTCAGGCCGTAGGTCTTGCGTTCCGGGACGGCTGAGGCCTTTTGCATCAGGTCGTGAAGCGCCGTGAGCAGGTTGTTCACGCGCTGTCCACCGATCCAGTAGTCGCCGGAAAGCACGGCGCGGAGGGCTTCTCCGAGATCGCCAGCAACCGAGTCCTTGAGCACAATGCCGCGGGCGCCGATCTGCAGCGCCTCAATGACCTGCTGCGTGGAGATGGTGCTGGTGAGCAACAGGATCTTCACGCGAGGCGAGCGGCTCATGATCGCGCGCATGGCTTCCAGGCCAGGCAGGCGCGGCATGGCCAGATCGAGCAAAAGCACATCAGGCTCAAGTTCCAGGGTTTCAGTAACAGCCTGATCGCCATCCTCTGCTTCGCCGACGACCTCGAAGTCCGGGTCGTTGTTAAGCATATTCTTCACACCGAAGCGCACGACGGGATGGTCGTCGGCAACGATGATCCGAATGGAGCGATTCAGCGGTGAAGGCGTGGCGGGCGTGGACGATACAGGCTTGCGTGTGGCCGTAACCATTGTGGGGGCTCTCCCAAGCGGAGCTAGACAGTGTGGAGTTGCGAATCCAGCATACGCTCGAGTCGAAGGCAGGCTCGGGGAATTTCCTCAATGGCCGATGTGTCCAGCGTGGTTCCGCTTTCGATGGCTGCAGCCAGCGATTGCAGCTCCGCGGCGCCAATCATGCCACAGGAACCCTTCACCGCGTGTGCCTCGCGCTGCGCTGTTGCAAGGTCGTCCTGAAGGGCCGCTTCCACAATGCGCTTGTGCCGTTTCTCTATATCTTTCAATGCCATAGCGAACAGCTCCCGCAGTTGCGGGCCCGAGATCATGCTGAACAGCGACCCAAAAATCTTGGCATCCAACGGTGCAATCACAGCCTCGGCCACGTCGTTCTCCTGCGCGCCTTTGCCTTGATTAGAAGCCGTCTTTTGTGCTCGCGCGGTCTCCATCGCGTGCCGCAAAAGTTGTATGTCGAAGGGCTTCAAAAGGAAGCCGTCAAAGCATTTTTGCGTCGCTGCGGGTGGCTGGCTGCCGCTCATGCCAAGCAGCAGTGACCCGGAGGGCAGGGCGGTGCGCAAGCTCTCCGCGAGTCGCTCGCCGGCAAGCCCGGGCAGCTGGATGTCCGTGAGCACAACGTCGAAGGCATTGCTTGCCCGC
Source organism: uncultured Acidobacteriaceae bacterium (assembly GCA_964246625.1). Classification (GTDB taxonomy): domain Bacteria; phylum Acidobacteriota; class Terriglobia; order Terriglobales; family Acidobacteriaceae; genus Granulicella. The sequence goes on along the minus strand of CAXTRM010000006.1, from coordinate 1,066 downwards.
AGCAGTTGCAGCGCCTCTTCGCCCGAGGTCGCCGAAGTCACTGCATACCCTTCCGTGGGCAAAAGGGCATGCAGGAGATCGCGCATAATCTCGTCGTCATCCACGACGAGGATGTGGTTCTGACGTGACAGGTGAGACAAGGCAAACACTCCTTTACACGCACACAGACGGAGGTAGTGCAGCATTGGATTCCCAACACCTCTTCGTGGAAGCAAACGTCTCCGGCCGGGTGGCGTAGAGTGGTTCCCATGGAGGGCGGCTGGGCGATCGGCGCCCTCAGGCACAGCAACGGCGGGCAGCTCTCGCCAGCATACCGCTCGTCATGGCACCCAGGCGCGGCTGCCTACGGTCTCACCACGAGGACAGGCGCTTGAGGCGGGCAAACATGGCGCTGGCCGCGCTGCTCTGGCAAAGCCCGACGCTGGTCCGCCTCGGTGGAACTGCGAAGCCGCAATTTCTGCGCTATGAGCGCGAGGTGCATGTGCTTGCAACCGGCGGTGGCATGACGTGTGCCGTCCTGGATGCTGTGGTGCTCGCACACACAGCATCCGCCTCACACGCCGACCTTCGCCTGTTTCAGCATCTACCCGGCGAGCGGGAAGCGGAGGCTCCGTATACGCTGACCGAAAGCGGGCCGGAGCCGGTGGCGGACACAGCTGCAACCGTGGAGCATGCCACGGTGCATGACTCCAGGCTGAGCTTCGATCTCCACATGCCGGCACGGCCGTACTCTGAGGTGCGCCTGCAGCTCCCGATGCAGAACTTTGTGGCAACCGCCACGGTCGAGGCCGAGGACGCGCACGGCCTTCGGACACTCCTGGGCAGCGTACCGGTCTACGACCTCAGTGCGCAGCAACTGGGTCATTGGAGCTCGTTACTGCTGGGCGAGGTGAGTTGGCCGGTATTGCACGTCGATCTCGACGTGCGCACCCCGGGCGGAGCACCGGAAATGCATCTTTCGCCGGCCATGGTGCAGGGCGCCGAGGTACCCCCGAGCCGCTTACGGCAAACCCGCTATGTGTCGACCGTGAGCACAGCCCACGTCGACCAGCGCGGTTCCTTGTCC
>CAXTRM010000005.1:29839-41037 GCA_964246625.1 uncultured Acidobacteriaceae bacterium | reverse complement strand
GGTTTTCCTTGGCCCCTCGCAGACCCGCCTATGCCGTGCCCTCACCATCGTCTCCGCCGGAGGTTGTGGACCCTCGATGGATTCTGAAGGCCGTCGGGGCCGTCCTCGCTGTAGGTCTGCTTTGCAGTTACATCACCCTTTGTTCCGTGTTCTACATCGAGCAGTGGGAGTTCGTCCTGCACCCCTCGCGCAGCGTGTCACAGACGCCTGCCTCCCAGCAGCTTGCCTTCCAGGCAGTCCGCTTCGGCAATACCAATGCAGGGCAACGAGAGTTGACGGGCTGGTGGATCCCCTCTGACGCCCCCTCCGATCCGACGGCCCTGGTCCTGCACGGGCAGGCCGGCAACATGGGCGACACTGTGCCCTTGGCGAAGGCGCTACACGAGGCCCGGCTGAACGTCCTCCTCTTCGACTACCGCGGCTATGGTCAGAGTGGAGGTCTCCATCCTTCCGAGCGCATGATGCGGCAGGATACCCAAGCTGCACTCCAGTACCTCCACGATCAAGGCATCGCACCCGCGCGCATCCTGCCTGTGGGCGTCGGTCTGGGTGCCTCCCTCGCGACAGATATAGCTACCACGCATGCCGATCTCCCCGGCATCATTCTTCTTGACGCAGACGGCGACACTGCATCGCGGGTGGAAGCGGACCAGCGCTCCCGCATCGTACCCATTGCTCTCCTCTTTCATGAGCACTTTTCCCTTTCGGACCCCTTACATGCCCTCCACACCCCCAAGCTCTTGATCAGCTATACCAAAGCCGGTCCTCCCGTCATCGCGGAGCGAGCGGCGGACCCGAAGATCACCGTGGAGCTTTCACCATCGAGTGGAACGCAGGCCATCACCGGGGTGGTAAAGCGCTTTCTGGACAGCTACTTAAGCCAGCCCGTGCTGCCTTCACTTCGCGCACGCTAGAAGCGGCGCGAAGGCCCCCGATCTTCTGGGAGCCCTGGAGTGGCGTGAGACCGTAAACCGACCGGCCTGGGTCAAGGTGGGGAGGGGTGCTGCGGATAGGGGAAGCCGGGAGCCGAGGGGATTGCTGGACCGGCGATGCTGACTACACCTGTACAGACGCGATTGGCAGAAAAAGGTTCTTCTGTTTTCCACAACCTTGGTCAAATGATCTACCGAATTTGAAAGGCAGACCATCCCACAGAGGTGGGACCGCGCTACACCGCTCAGGAGTAGTGCAGAAAGCTTCCAGACGCAAGGTGCGTACCCGGAAAAACCTGATCCAGCCGGTTCACGCCGAGGGTGCGCTGAACAGCCTCGCCGAGCACACTACGGAAATCTGTAGTCACAGCGAGGTCCCGCCCTTCGTTTAGCTGCTCATTGGAAAGCCCTGGCCAGCGGCCGTACACCTTCCCGCCGTTCACACTTCCTCCCAGAACGAACATGACATTCGCATGTCCATGATCCGTACCGCCTGTGCCGTTCTGGTGTGCGGTCCGCCCAAACTCCGACATCGTAACCAGCATTACCTGCTCGGCATCATCGCCCAGGTCTCTCCAAAAGGCTGCAAGGCTGTCGGCAAAGTCTCGTAAGCGATTCGCAAGTTGACCCATCGCCGCACCCTGATCCTGATGCGTATCCCACCCTCCAATGTCGGCGAAGGCTGCCTCAACCCCCAGGTTGGCTTTGAGCAGCTGCGCGATCTGCTTCATGCTGTTGCCGAACGCTGTGTTGGGGTAGGAAACGCCGCGCGCTGGCTGATACTTCGCCGGATGAGCGTCCTTCAGCATGCGCACGGCTTCAAAGGTCTCCTGCCCGCTTCCGTGCAGCAGCGTGTCCGTGCTTTCGTCATACATGGCTTGAAAGGCGGTCGCGACGGCATTCGGCTGTGCTCCCCCTTCGCCGATCGAAAAGTCCTGAAGATTGCTGACGGCAACGGCTGGAACAACTCCCTGCAGCGTGCGCGGAACCTGCCCGCCAAGAGCAACGGCGCGAAAAGGTGAGACGGGCTGCCGAAGCAGCTGCCCGGCCAGGGCGCGATTGAGCCAGCCATCCCCTGTCGACTTCAACCCCGGTGTTCCGGATTCCATGTAATCCTGGGCGTCAAAGTGTGATCGTGTCGGATCGGGCGAGCCCGCGGCATGCACAATGCCCAGGTGCTTGCTGGTCCACAAGGGCTGGAGGGACGCCATGGCCGGATGGAGGCCGAAGAAGCCATCCAGATCAAGAACCTCTTTCTGTCCAATCGCGATGGAGGGCCGCATGGCGTAATAGTTCGGCTCCGCATACGGCACAACCACGTTCAAACCGTCACAAGCGCCACGCTGGAAGACCACCACCAGCTTCTTGCCTGCAGCCGACGAGGCGCTCGCCTGGGCGTACACGGAACGGGTCAGAAAGCTCGGAATCAAGGACGTCCCCACCAGGGCAAGGGCGCCATCCTTAAGAAAGCCGCGGCGTGTCACAGCATGTCGTCGAGACAGGTCATGCCCAAGCATGTCGCAGCCCCAGCTCTTCCCATCCGTCGACGCCTGCTTGTTCCTCATAGGTGTGCCTTCTCCCTCTTACTCATGAGCCCACTGCTGCCTGTAAAAGACCTATCGCCTCTGGAACTCCGGGGAGCCCAGAAGCAAACCGGCCACCGTCGCCGTCTTGTGTTCAAGGGCGTTCTGGTCCGATGGCATCGGCTGACGGTAGCCCTCGTTGCCCAAGCGGGATACCGGGATCCGGGCGTTATCTGGGCAGTCAACTGTACCCTTTGTTGCATCCCCACACTCCTGCAGGGTCTGCAAAGCCGCGATGCGCGTCTGGGATGTCGCCGGCTGATCTAAGAGAAGCTCCTCTAGCTTTGCCTCTGTTTCCTCGTCAGAAGACCTGGCGGTACCTGGTTGGCTCTGGGCGAACGGTTTCCCTAACAGCTGCGGCCAACTCACCTGCGTTCCCCGCAGCCGATTGCCCGCGAAGGTTAGAGCGAAGTTCATTCGCGCAAGCAGGGCATTGCTGCTCACCCAGGCGTCGGCCTTCGGGGAGTACCCGTTCGGTGTCTGCATGCCATAGAGCGGCATCCCAAGCCTGTCCAGGGCTTGCACCAGGGAGGCAGGCCTGGTAATCGAGGCATCAGTGGCCCGCAAAGCCGAGACGGCAAACTCCAAAGGCGTCTTCACCTTGACATGGTAGTTGGACGAGCTCCAAAATGCAGCGGATCGGTAGAGCGCGGTCAGCACGGCCTTGAGATCCCCATGGCTGCGGAGAAAGACCGTCGTCATCCGGTCGACCAGATCAGCCGGCGGGGTGTCGCTGACAAACCGTTGTGCGAGTTCGTCCGAAATGAAGTGTGCCGTCGCCGGACTGGAAGCAAGCAGGTGCAGTACCTGCAAACCCTCGTCCATGCCGCTGGACGGGATGACATGCCCGAGAACCACCTTCTGTCCCGGCTCGTGCCGGTTCGGATCGAACCGAAACTGCCCTCCAGCGGCGGTCCTGTCTACGGTCCATCCGGTGAAGCATCGGGCAACTTCAACGACATCCTGTTGTGTGTAGCCGCCCTTGACGCCCAGGGTATGCAGCTCCATCAGTTCGCGCGCATAGTTTTCGTTGATGCCCTGTGCACGCGCGTTTGCCCTCTTCTGTGGAGTGAGCGCCCGTTTCTGCCCGGCGCCGCGAGAGCGCAAACCGGTCGGGGAGTCGGGACCCGTGCTGTCCGCGTTGTCAAGATACTCAAGCATCGCCGGGCTCTTTGCCGTCGCCACAAGCAGATCTTCGAACGAGCCCAGAGCATGTGGCAGGATCGCTTCGCGCTCATAGGCTGGGATAAGATACGGCTCATTCTGGTTCTTGTGCAGGAACACGTTGAAGTGGTTTAGCCAGAAGTCGACCATAACTGCCTGCAGCTGCCGTTGCGAGTACACATCGCGCAGGAGCCGGGTGCGGACCACCTCCGCACTGACCACCTCTTCTGGTGAGCGCATGGCGGCAACGACCTCTTCCTGCACAGGGGTAAGCCCCTCAAGAAGCCGAGCCTGCTCCGGTCCCTTCATCGCCTTTTGCAACCGCTCCATCCTCTCCGGCGACAGGGACACCAGCTGCTGCAGACGAGCCGCAGGCGACGACGCAAGGAGGGCATCCCTCAGCCCCGGGTCTGGCAGCGTCTCTGCATCTGCTGCGGCATGGCTGTCCGCCAAGGGCTTGGGAACCGCGGACTGCCCTGGGCTGGCTGCCTGTGTTGTTTCCAGCTTGTCTCGCTTCTCTTGAAAGCGGAGTGCCGCATCCGCGTAGATGGCATGCTCGACCGGGTCAACCGGAGCTGCCAGGCCACCCTGGGCGTATCGTCGCAACATCGCCGGTGTGGGATACCGCGCGACCAGCTGCTCCTGGGACAGCAGCATCGCCGGGTACTGTGCCAGCCGTGCGGCAAAGCTGTCGTCGGGGATCGTCTCCGGATGAAGTTGTCGCTCAAACCAGGCGTCAAGGCCCGTCTGCTCTACCTCCGCGACCTCGCCCGGGCGTGGGCCAAAGGTAAAGCGGTCCAGCGCGTGCAGGGTTTTTTGGCGCTTGGTGAGCGGTGCGCCGACGTGCCTGCTGGAAGTTCGGCCACCTCGCGCAACGGGGCCCTCAGCAGCCAGGGACGGCGGAACAGCCAGCACAAGACAGAGGGGAGGGGCGACCCAGGCCAGGACTGCGCGTCGGGCAACCCGCCTGCACTGTGGCTTGGGGAGAGAACTCACGGAGCACACCTCGCTGACCTGCGACCGACCGTCGCTGCCATGATGAACCCGCCCTGTCGCCCGATGTTGCGCCGTCTAGAACGTCGCCAACGCTACCATAGCCTCGAAAAGGCGGTCCGCCTGCGGCAGGATCACGTCTTCCAGCAGGGGCTGGTAGGCAACAAAGGTGTCCATGCCCGCTACACGACGAACCGGCGCATCGAGGTCATGGAAAAGTTCCTCCCCGATCCGTGCCGCCAACTCAGCTCCGTACCCCCAGCTCAGCATGTCCTCATGGGCGACGAGGACCTTGTTGGTCTTGCGCACGGTAGCCGCAACGGCCTCCCAGTCGAAGGGAGCCAGGCTACGAAGATCGAGGATCTCCACATCGATGCCGCGCTCGCGCTCGGCGCGCTGAGCAGCCTGTAAGGCACGGGGCACCACCGCTCCGTAGGTGATCACGGACAGGTCCTTTCCGGGCCTGATAAGCCTGGCCTGACCGAAAGGGATCGTGTACTCCGGCCCTGGGTACGCCGCCCGCCCGTATGTGGCCCGGTACAGATTCTTGTGCTCTAAAAAGAGCACTGGATCATCGCATCGGATTGCCGTACGAAGCAGCCCCACCGCGTCCAGCGTATTCGAGGGCATCACGATGCGTACGCCGGGCGTGTGCGTAAAGATACTTTCACCCGACTGCGAATGGTAAATAGAGCCGCCTGTCAGGTAGCCGCCTATGGGAACGCGCAGGACCAGGGGACTGGAAAAGGCTCCGTTGGAACGCCAGCGCATGACAGAAAGCTCATTACGCAACTGGTGCATGGCCGGCCAGATGTAATCGAAGAACTGAATCTCCGCCACTGGCTTCAGCCCGCGTACGGCCATACCGATGGCACGGCCCGCGATGTTGGCCTCCGCAAGCGGCGAATTCCACACTCGGTCGCTTCCAAACTCCTTCTGCAGGCCTGCTGTGACCTTGAAAACGCCGCCTTTGCCCTTCAGCTTGCCGCTGCGTAACTCACGGTCCCGGGTGGCATCTGCCACATCCTCCCCAAAGATAACGATGCGTTCGTCACGGCGCATCTCGTCCCGCAGACAGGCATTGATGCCGTCCAACATGGTGCGCTCCGCAACGTCTCCGTGGGCCGGCTGTGGCTCGGCCTCAAACACCTTATCGGTTGGGTCTAGCTCCTCCGAGTACACGTGCCGCAGGATCGAAGGCGGCTGAGGCGGCTGCGCAGCCAGGGCGCGATCCGTGGCGCGCTGCACCTCGACCTCCACACTCCTTTCCAGCTCGCGAAGCTGCTCTTCTTCAGCGATCCCGTTGCCAATCAGCCATGCCTGCATGCGCGAGATTGGATCCCGCAGAGCATCTGCCTCCAGCTCCTCCAAGGAACGGTACTGGGTCTCGTCATCGCTCAACGAGTGCGAGTATGGCCGAATCACATGGCCATGCACGAGGGCAGGACCCTGCCCCGAGCGGCAATACGCGACCGCGGCCGTCATGGCTTCGTAGCTGGCGATGGCATCCGTTCCATCTACCTCGGCAAAGTGGAAGTTCGGGAAGTTGGCGACCAGGCGCGAGATACTTCCACCCGGCGTGTTCGCCTCCACAGGCGTCGAGATGGCGTATCCGTTATCTTCCACCACGTACAACACGGGCAGCTTCAGATTGGAGGCCGTATTGAGCGACTCCCAAAACTCGCCCTGGCTTGTGGAACCCTCGCCGATGGACACGTAAACCACTTCGTCCGCCTCAAAACGGACCTCGCGCAAATGCCGGTACTCAGGCCCGCCTGAACCACTGGGCTTGGCAGCGGCCTCACGATGCTGCTGAAAGTATCGGCCTGCCTCCGCACATCCCACGGCATGGAGGCACTGTGTCGCGGTGGACGAAGAAGGCGATACGATGTTGAGCCGCTTACTTGTCCAGTGAGACGGCATCTGCCGGCCGCCGGACGCCGGGTCGTCGGCTGCTCCCACGGCCTGCAACAGCTGCTCCTCCGCAGTATTCCCCAGAGCGAGGCATAACGCCCGGTCCCTGTAATAAGGAAAAAACCAGTCATGCGCTGGCTTCAGGGCCATACCGGCCGCTACCAGCAGAGCCTCATGCCCGGCACATGAGATCTGGAAAAAGATCTTCTGTTGACGCTTAAGCAGGATCTCCCGATCATCCACGCGCCTTGACAGAAACATCAGCCGGTAGAACTCCAGCAGCTGTTCGTTACAAAGACCGCCCTTGTGCACCGCCGGGGTGGGTTCTTGCCGGACCGTCGCGGTGACGCCTTCCGTCGCTCTGCCTTCTGCTCGCCTCTTTGCTGCCACGCGACGTGCTCCTCCCCCGTGGTGTTCCTTGGCGATTGTACGCGTGTGTTCCGAGCTACCGCCCGCACCCGGAGAGCTCAGCTCTTCATGCGTTCTTTCACATCGTGCGCCAGTTTCTCGATCTCCGCAGCCTTGCGCACCACGTCCAGGGACAACTCGTCCTTCGAAGCTTTATCCAACTCTGCTTTCAACTCACCTGTCAGCGCTATCAATCGCTGGGCATCTGACATCAGCTTCTTATGACGTTCGTCCTCACGCATCTTCTCGATGCGTGGTGACGCTGCCGAGTTGAACGGATCCGGACTCTCCGTGGGATTGGCCCCGAGATGGGGGCGGCTCGGCGCGGGCGATGCCTGACTTGCTGACGGGACTTGGGCACCTGTGACGCCAAGCGTCACGGTAAGGCCAAGGCAACAGATGACCCTGCCCAGAACGTGCGATAGGTTGAGGCGAACTTGCTGTAGGCCCATGATCCACTCCCCGCGACACTCGCGTAGGACTTCGCCCACGTCGCCTTCGCTATCCTTAGAGTCAACACGTTAGGACCCTTCCATCATGCCCTTGCCGGCCATGGCACCACAAGAGGAACACTCCCTGCTGTCCATCGAGCGCGGCTGGCACCTGGCGTTTATGGACTTCGTGCAAAAGGGGCTACCCAAAATAGCCGCTGCGCTGGTCATCGCGTTCATCGCACAACGACTTATTCTCTTCTTCACCAATCGGCTGCGCAGCCGTGCCAGTGCCTTTGTGGGAAATGGTCGCCGCTCCGCCCAACTGCGCACTGTCGCGGGTATCGTGCGTGCCAGCGCCTATAGCCTTGTCGGCTTTTATGTGTTCATCCAGGTCCTGAGTGCCGTTGGGGTTCCCCTGGGGCCCTTTATTGCGTCGGCCGGGGTCATCGGCCTTGGCATCAGCTTCGGCGCGCAATCCCTCTTCAAGGACGTCCTGAACGGTGTCTTCATCCTGGTCGAAGACCAGTTCAGCGTCAGCGACGTCGTGAAAGTGGCGGGCCTGCAGGGCACCGTCGAGGATCTCACGCTGCGCTGCACCAAGCTGCGGGACGGAGATGGCACCCTCTACATCATTCCGAACAGCCAGATTGCGACCGTGTCGAATCTGTCTCGTGACTTCTCGGTCGCCTCCCTTGCGGTCTCTGTGAACTCGCGCGAAAGCCCGGACCGGGTACTGCTGCTGCTTCGGCGGTTGGCGGCTGAGGTGCGGGCGGATGAAGCGTTTCAGGACGTCGTCCTGAACGACCCCGACGTCCCTGGGGTCGACCGGATTGCTGGCCGGGAGGTCACCTATCCGATCAGCATTCGGGTTCGTGCCAATCAGCGGGACGGCGTTCTGCGAGAGCTTCGACGACGCATCCTGGTCGCGTTTCACAAGGAGGGCATCGAACTCGGCGCCGCAACCAATCTTGTCGTTGTTGAACGTGTAGATCCGACCACCCCTCCGGCATCCGCCAGCACCTAGGCTTCTGCTTGCAGCAGACGGATCAGTTCGTTGCAGCTCCTTACCGGGCCGCGGCAGTCGAACTGTCCGTGATGAAACGTGCAGACAAGGGCACAAGCTCCCTGTTCCGTCTCTTCCAGGCGCGCCAAGCCCTTTCTCAAGGCAGGCGGCATCTTGCTTGCCTGCCCATGCTTGATCCGCACAACGCTCTTACCGATCTCGAACTTCTTCAATGCCGTTGCCATAAGCTCGTCCGCTTCTTCGCCCTCGCCCAGAACGATAATCAACAGGGCTTGCACGAGAAATCGCCGAAGCGCCTGTCCGTAGCTCGCGGCAGACAAACCAAGATGTTCCACCACGCCGGAAAACAGGGCCAGAGTCTCTTCGGCCCGCTGCCGGTACAGTTCCGACCCCGTAAGGGCGTGGAGACGCAGAAGCAGCGTTGCGGCTGCCGCGTTCCCGGCGGGCGTTGGGTCGTCTTGCAACGGCTTCCGATGAGCAATCAGCGCACCCTGGCGGGGCTTGCCCCCGTCCCGGGCTATGTCGAAAAACCCACCTGCGGACACATCGCAGAAGTCGCTGAGCAGCCTCTCGGCAAGCTGCTCGGACGCGTCGAAGTAGCGTGCCTCGCCCGTCGCCTCCCAGGCGTCCAGAGCCGCCAATCCAAGAAAGGCATGGTCGTCCAGGGTCGCATGAATCCGTCCAGGTATAGTTGTGCCTGCACGTTCACCGTACGCTACAACCCGGCCCAGTCCATCCTTTGGATGCCAGGCTGCCGCCAAGACACGGTCCAGAGACTTCAACGCAAACGAGGTAACAGGTGCCAGATGGAGGGCTTGACCGGCGGCTAAATAGGCCGAAATGCACAACCCGTTCCACCCTACATAGAGGGTCCGGTCGATGTACGGCGCCTCGCGCCGGATGCGCGCCGCAAGCAGTTTGGCCTTGCCAGAGCGCAGCAGAGCGACGAGGGTCGCCTCGGGCATGTGTAGTTCTGCGGCCAAGTCGGGTACATCCGCCATCACGTACAGCACATTCTTGGCTGGGTTGTGTTGCATATGCCCGATAGAACGTAGGTGAAAATAACCCGCTATCACCCGGAACTCCTCTGGGGTCAGAACGGCCTCGGCTTCGGCGCGAGTCCACGTGAAGTACTCGCCATCCTCCTCAGTAGAAACGTTCGCACTCTGCGAACTGAAAAAGCCACCATGTTCCCGGTCGCTTAAGCAACGATCCATCCACGCCAGGGTCTCTTCCGCTACTCGGGCGAAGAGCGGGCTCCCAAAGCTTTGGTATGCGTGGGCATACACGCGAAGCAGTTCACTGTTGTCGTACACCATCTTCTCAAAGCGAGGTAACACCCAGCGTTCATCGACGGAGTAGCGGTGAAAGCCGCCTGCGAGCTGATCGTAAAGGCCACCCTTGGCCATGCGGGTCAATGTTATCTCCACGGCCTGCTTCGACTGGTCCCGCAGCGCACCGGGGCGCGACGCCGTATCAATCAGAAGATCCAGGGCAGCGGCGTGTGGGAACTTGGGTTGCGACCCAAAGCCCCCATGGCGGGCATCGAACGGCTGCAGCGTCGCAGTGAGCATCGCTTCGAGAAGCTTTTGGTCCAGCGCAGGTCCCCCTCCAGCAAAGGTTTCGTTCTGTTCAACTGCTTCGATGACGCTTGCGGCGGACTCTTCTACGTCCTCGCGCTGTGTCTGGTACGCCTCGGCCATGCTGCGCAACACACGAGCAAAACTCGGGCGCCCGTAGCGCTCCTCCGGTGGGAAATAGCCCCCACCGAAGTAAGGTTTGCCCTCAGACGTGAGGAACACTGTTAGGGGCCACCCGGCTTGCCCGCTGATGGCGGACACTGCTGCCTGGTATCGCGCGTCGATGTCGGGACGTTCATCCCTGTCGACCTTGATCGCTACAAACTGATCGTTGATGAGCCGGGCAATGTCCTCGTGCTCGTAGCTCTCACGAGCCATCACATGGCACCAATGACACCAGGCCGCGCCAACGTCCAGCAGGATGGGCTTGTCCTCCTGCTGCGCTTGGGCAAACGCCGGCTCGCCCCACTCCTGCCACGAGACCGCCTGATGCCTCGCTGACCAAAGGTACGCTGAAGCGGCCTGCTCGAGGCAGTTCTTCTGTTCCACGCTCATCTCGGTACGTCTGATGCCCCGGGACGGCTACGGATTCCCTACAAGCCGCCCGTGCCGGGCTGGGCTGAAGGAGCAGACGGCTGATTCACCACAGGTGTAGCTGGAGGTACAAGGCCCGGAACGTGCGGCGTGGTGGACACCTTGCCCACCACGGCGTCCCCAAGACTCACGCCATACCGGTCGAGGGTGTTGGACAGAATCTGGCTCAGACTGGAGCGATCTCTGGCGTACGCCGCCAGGGCGGAGTTCAGATTGTTCTCAGCTGTCGCCAGGTTGCGCCCCTGTTGCAACACATTCGCCGTGGTCGATGCCCCAAGCCGCAGCTTCTTGTTCTCGTCCTCAAAAGATTGCGTGGCGTAGCTGCGCGCCGCCTGCGCCGCCGTCACACCTGCGCGGTCATTTGTGAGGGCATACAGGGCATTCACCATCTGGATACGGAGCTGCGTGTAGATCTGCTGCAGACGCATCTCCGTCTGCCGATACTCCATCTGCGATCGAACCTGATCGGCCTGTGCTGCCCGGTTCCTTAGCGGAATGTTTACATTTACGCCAACACCATAGTCTGGGGCATTGTTGTTGACCAGATTTTCCAATGCTGAACCATACCCGCT
>CAXTRM010000005.1:9292-29829 GCA_964246625.1 uncultured Acidobacteriaceae bacterium | reverse complement strand
TCTGCTGGCCGCCCAGAGTGCTTGCACCATAGAAACCGTAAGCGTCCACAATGGGCAGCAAACCGTTTCGTTCTGCACGAATGGTGATCTTGTTGTTCTTCATCGCGAACACAGCCTGTTCCACCTGAGGATTATTCGCATACGCCTGACTCACCAGATCTTCCAGCTTGGCGTCCTCTTCCGGAAGCCGGTCAAGTCCGACCCGGTCCGTGGGTACGACGGGCGCATTGGCAAGTTGTGGATCATTCAGGTTGCGAGCAATGGCCTGCTTCATCAGCAGCTGCTGGTATTCGAGATTGCTTTGCGAAGAGATCAGCGCCTGCTGATCTGAAGCCACCTGAGAATCGGCGTTGACGACGTCAAGGGGTGCCAGGGTCCCGATCTCTACCTGCCTGCGGTCATCCGCAGCCAGCCGCGTCGACTGGTCGAGTCCACGCGTCTTGGCCTGCACATCCTCGTAACCGCTTACAAGCGCCCAATAGATGCTTTCGACCTGCGTGATCGTGTAGATAACCTGCTGCCTGAACGCCGAATCCGCGATGCGACGATCGTTTTTGGCTTGGATAATGAAGCGCTGATTGACCCACTTGCCATAGCCCTGCAGCACATGCTGCGTCACCTGCGCCCTGAACGTGGACTGCAGAAGAGGGTTATACGTGCTCGTAATGCTGTTGGTCGTTTGGCGTGAGTTGTTAAAGGTGACTGAGAGGGCCGTCCCCGGCGCAAAGCCCTGGTTATAGCCGAAGTTGTAGGAAGCTGTGTTGTTCTGTAGAGAGTTGGTGCCCGTCAGAAAAGTCACCGTTTGGGGTGTTGTCGCCCGCTCATATTGGAGCGTGCCGGTCAGGACAGGGTCAAAGATTTCCGGTGCGGGACCACCCCCGTTCGTGCTGAGAACCAGCCCCGAAGCGCCAGTGCTGGCAGCCGTAGTGAAGGTCGTTCCGCCAGGGCCACCTCCCCCGGTGATGGTGGAAGAGGAGCCCCCAAGGGTGTTTGTGATCAGGCCGGTTGAAACGCCGCGGAGATTCTGACCTGCCTCGGCGCGCAGAATATCCGTGTCGGCGATATCCAGATTGACTCGCGCGATGGCGATATCGTAGTTGTTCTCCATCGCCAGGGTGACCGCGTCTGCCAAGCTCAGATAGATCTTGCCATCGCGAAGCAGATCATCCAGCTTGGGGGTGTTGCTCAGCCTTGTCTCCGGGTAATTCTTGGGTGCATAGATCGCAAGTGGATTCGGCCAGAACGGATTGCCTTTCAGGTAATTGGTGGCCGTGGGACGCATATACAGCGGACCTGTCAGCAGCGGTGCAGGAGCCTGTGGCAGACCGGGCACTCCGGTCGTGTCGTTTTGCACAGCCTGGGGCGGCGCAGGCGCAGTTGGGCCTACACCCTGCGGAATGGTTGTGGGAACCTGCTGCGAGGCGGGAGTGGTAGGTGCCGCATTCTGCGCATGGAGCACCGGCATCTGCTGTAGTCCACTCAAGGCGGTAAGCGCCAGGCAGGCTCCCGTGCTCCACTTCGGTCTGCGGTTCGTCAACTTGGTCACACGCCTTCCTTGCATCCGTTCGTCTTGTCAACTACATACGCCTGGCTATTCTGAACGGTTCCAGCTCAAAAGGGCAGCATCCAAGCGAGTGATACTCCCATCTTATCGGCGGTTCTTGGCAGAACTTGAGTTCCAACCTGCAACTTTGTCCACAAATCGGGGATGCTCCATGAGGCAGTGGAAGCTGACACTTGCCTATAACGGAGAACCTTTCCATGGCTGGCAGATTCAGCCCCGGCTGCTGACCGTGCAGGGCGTTCTGGCGGAGGCTCTTTTCCGCCTCACCGGAGAGCAGGTACTGCCCCAGGGAGCAGGTCGCACGGACACCGGCGTGCATGCGCTTGCCCAGGTCTGTTCTTTTGCGCTTGAAGCACCGCTCCCGGCCGAAAGCCTGCTGCGTGCCCTCAACCGTATCTTGCCCGCCAGCGTGCGCATCACCGCTGCCGCAAGAGTACCTTCGACCTTTCATGCGCGGCACTCGGCGCGTGGCAAGCTTTACGAGTACCGCATCTTCGAGCGCCGCCCTGGACGAAACGGCCAAGCGTTACCCGAAGAACACATCTGCTCACCCTTCCTTTCCCCGTTTGTCTGGGACTGCCGATGGCCCTTGGAGCTCGAACCTATGCAGCAAGCCGCTCGCCTTCTCTTGGGAACGCACGACTTTTCTGCGATGGCGGCCACGAACCGGCTCACGGCACGAACCGTGGACGGAGACGACCTTGCGAGGGAATGTCGGCAGCCCAGCCTGCCCAACCCGGTGAAGACCATCTTTGCCGCCGATTGGGAGAGACAAGGTGGCCTGCTGCGCTTCCATATCCGCGGCAGCGGCTTTTTGCACCACATGGTGCGTAACCTTGTGGGCACGATGGTGGATGTGGGCCGGGGCAGCCTGCAAGCTCAGGACCTGCCGCGGATCCTGGCCTCGCGGCAGCGATCCCACGCTGGCCCAACGGCGCCAGCCAGCGGGCTCTTTCTTGCCGAAGTCCTGTATCCGGAACTGCAGGATTCGCCGTTGCGTCAGCAGGCAGATGTGGTGGCGGAAGGAGACTCGTGACCCCACTCGACTCACGCCGGATCGCTCACCTGGCCGCAGACACCGGAGTTCACAGGGCGTTCCGCTGGCTGCACCTCCACGAACTTCAAGTGCGGCAGTGGCAGTTGGAGTTCCTCGCAATTCCCGCCCCGCCCTTCCAGGAGCACGCACGTGCATCCTGGTTCACCGAGCGGTTTCACCAGCTTGGGCTGGAACAGCCGCACATGGATGCCGAGGGGAACGCGGTAGCATGGAAGCGCCCCGGGGGGCAGAGCGGTTCAGATCGCGCCGTCCTTCTATCTGCTCATCTTGACACCGTGTTTCCCGCCGATGTTCCCTGCCTGCCAAGGGAAGAGGCTGCGCGTATCGTCTGCCCAGGCGCTTGCGACAACGGTGCTGGACTCGCCGCGCTGCTTGCCCTGGCTGCCGCGTTGCGGCATGCCGAACTTGAGCCTGCCTGCCCCATTCTCTTTGCGGCAAACGTTGGGGAAGAGGGCGAGGGCGACCTGCGCGGCATGCGGCATCTTCTGGCACAGTCGCCCTTTGGGCTGAAGGTCGCCTCGGTGCTCGCGCTGGAAGGAGCGGGAGATGCCCTGGTGGTCGACCGTGCCCTGGGCAGCCGGCGATTGCGGGTCACCATCACGGGAAGTGGCGGCCACTCGTGGGCGGACGCGCATCGGCCCAACCCCATTCTTGCCTTGAGTGGCGCCCTGCTTGCAGCCTCGCGGCTCCCCTTGCCCGCGCAGCCCCGTACCGTCCTGAACGTCGGCACCATACAGGGTGGCACCTCCGTCAACTCCATTCCGGAAGCGGCAAGCGCACAACTGGACCTCCGTTCGACCTCGGAACGGGAACTTGATCGCCTCGAAACTGCGGTTCTTTCCACCCTGTCGGCTGAGGTTGCGGCAGAGGCTCGAAGTAGCGCGGAGGGCGAAAGTCTCCACCTGAGCGTGCAAAGAATCGGTGCCAGACCCGTGGGAGGGCTTGCCCCCAGTTCATCGCTGTACACCAGTGTGCGAGCAGTCGACCGGCACCTTGGCCTCGTAACAGACCCGCGCATTGGCTCAACGGATGCCAACCTGCCGCTAGCGCAGGGCATACCGGCTCTTGCCATTGGAGCGGGCGGGAAGGGTGGCGGTCTCCATTCCACAGCAGAGTGGTATGACCCTTCAGGACGCGAGCTGGCCCTCCGCCGCATCTTGCTGCTTCTTCTGGACACTTGCAGAGTTGTGGCCGACGGATCGGCCGTCACAGGGGCTGCACAACCAGTCGGTTAGACTCTTGGCGTGGTTCGCCAACTTTCCTCCTTCCTCCATCGCAGAAGCTTGCTGGCGCTTTGTGTGTCCGCCCTGGTGCTGTGGCCGTCGCGTATCAAGGCCCAGGAGCTCACTGCGGATCTGATTTTTCTGCATGGCAACATCCTTACAGGGGCCCACCTGAAGGTGGGCGACACGTCACAAACACCGGCGCGTGTGCATGCGCTCGCCGTTCGCGATGGCCGCGTGATCGTCGCAGGAGACGAGGATGCCGCGCTCGCACGAAAGGGCTCTGGGACCACCGTTGTCGATCTGCAGGGCGCCTTCGTCATGCCTGGCTTCAATGACGCGCACACTCACATGGCGCAGGCGGGTCAGCAACAACTCTCTGTCAACCTGGTCGGCTGCCGCTCCCTTAACGAAATGCAGGAGCGCGTCCGCACCTACGTCGCGAGTGCCAAGTCCGGTGTCTGGATCGTGGGAGGAGGCTGGGACCACACCCTTTGGGCCTCCAAGAAGCTGCCAACCCGCATGGATCTCGACGCGGTGACCGGAACACACCCCGCCCTTCTGATTCGGGTAGACGGACACATCGGCGTCGCCAACACAGCGGCACTGGCGACGGCTGGCATGCGTGAGACCACGGTCGATCCAGTCGGGGGCAAGATCGATCGCGACTCGCAAGGCAAGCCGACCGGGATCATACGGGAGGCCCCTGCGCTTTCCCTTGTCGAGGCTCACATCCCCAGGCCAGATCTGGAGATCCGCAAGAAGGCCCTAAGGCTTTCCATCCAGGACGCACTACAGCACGGCGTCACCAGCGTTCAGGACTTTTCAGAGTGGGATGACTGGCTCGTCCTGGAGCAGTGGGAACGCGCCGGAACGTTGCCGCTGCGATGGGCCGAGTGGCTTCCTTTTGATACGCCCCTCGCCGTGCTTGAGCAGCGGCGCGCAAGTCACCCTCCCGACGACCCGTTGCTGCACCTGACCCAGCTAAAGGCTTTTATGGACGGCTCCCTGGGCTCGCGAACCGCGGCGCTCGACGCGACGTACAGTGACGATGCGGAAAACGAGGGCCTCCCACGGTACGAGCAGGACACTCTCAACCAACTTTCCAGCGAGCGGGCCCAGGTAGGCTTCCAGCTTGGGTTTCATGCCATCGGCGACCGGGCGAATGACATGGCCCTCAACGCCTTCGAGGCAGCTGAACAGGTTTGGGCACCTCCGTCCTGTGGGGGCACAGCGCAAGCCTCCAGCCGTGTCTCCTGCCCGGCCGTCTCCCAGCCGCGTTTCCGCATCGAGCACGCCCAGGTTGTCTCCCCCGGAGCCTTTGACCGCTTCGCTCAACTTGGGGTCGTCGCCTCTATGCAGCCTAGTCATCTCCTCACAGACATGGCGTGGGCCGGGCAGCGCCTTGGGCCGGAGCGGTCTACCCGGGCATACGCATGGCGATCTTTCCTAGACCACGGGGTCGTTCTAGCCTTCGGAACGGACTACCCCGTCGAGCAGATCTCACCGTTCCGCGGCCTTTACGCCGCTGTGACGAGGCAGAATGAGGCCGGCACCCAGACCTTTGCCCCCCAGCAGCGCCTTACACTGAATGAGGCGATCTATGCGTATACGCAAGCGTCGGCCTACGCAGAGTTTCGCGAAAACGAAAAAGGTCGCCTGGAGCCCGGTTCGCTCGCCGACTTCGTTGTTCTGGATCGCGATATCACCAAAATCACGCCGCGAGAACTCTTGCAAACACAGGTGCTGCGTACCGTCGTCGGCGGCAAAACACAGTTCGACGCCAGCGCGCCCATGGCGCCGCACGACGCCGTGCCTTCCAAGAGTGAAGCCAAACCGTGAGCAGGCCGAGCCAACTCTCGCGAGACGATCTGCTTGCCCATGCCTTGCTCGTCGTGGTCACCCTGATTTGGGGTGCGACCTTCCCTGTGGTCAAAGCGGCCCTTCGCGAGGTTTCCCCGCTTGTGTTCAATCTGCTGCGCATGATGCTGGCGGCGCTCCTTCTTTGCGGATTGAACTGGAAGGCCTTAGTTGGTCTTTCCCGAAAGCAGATCCAGCTTGGCGCCCTGGTCGGCATCTTTCTGGCACTTGGCTATGAACTTCAGACTGCAGGCTTGGTTTATACGAGCTCATCGAAGTCCGCCTTCCTCACGGGGCTCGTTGTGGTTCTCGTTCCCCTGCTTAGCCTTGTTCCGCTCCTGCGCTCTGCCGGGACACCACGTCCCCATTTCGCCGCCTATCTGGGCGCCCTTCTCGCCTTTGGCGGCATCGTTCTGCTCACAAGCGATCCTAAAGCGGGAACATCGCTGCTTTCCGGGATGCATGTGGGCGAGTGGCTTACCTTGGGTTGCGCCGTTGCGTTCGCGCTTCACCTGCTGACCCTGGCACGGGGGGCCGGCACGGTGCCGGCTCGCGCGCTGGGCAGTTTGCAGATTGCGTTTGCGGCGCTGACCATGCTTTTACTGCTGCCCTTGGAGCGCCACCACCATCTCCACATCACACGGGTGGTCCTTCTTGCGCTTGCCGTCACGTCTGTTCTGGCGACGGCGGCCGCGTTCACCATCCAAAGCTGGGCTCAGCAGCACCTGCCGGCTTCGCACACCGCCCTGATCCTCACGCTGGAGCCCGTGTTCGCCTGGTTAACGTCCCTGATCCTCTTGCACGAGCGGCTTGGCCCGCGTGCTTTGTCGGGAGCAGGACTTATCCTTATAGGGATCGTCCTGGCTGAACTCGGGCCAACCGCACTCTCCCAAGCCGCTATCTTACCCATGGAACCGTGACGTAAGTTTCGGCGACTTTTCGCCTGGGCACGCGTCTACTAATTGATTCGAGGAGTGCGCCGGCAGCGACCATGCCATCGGCTCCTTCATGTTGCACCTTAGGCCAACCTTTTCGCGCAAGAGGACTCACAACTTCATGGCTCTGAATTTCAAATCCGATGGCGACCTGCCTTCCAGTGTGCGACGTCGTCTGACACCCGCGACCACTTTCACCACCCTCGGCGCGCTTTCCGCGCTCGTGCTGGCCGGTTCTTTGCTCACCAGCAAGGTGAGTGGTAAAGAAGGCCAGAATGTCAACTCCAGCGACGCGCGGCCTCTAACGATCCCCTCGCCTGTCACCCTGTCGAACGGCTTCTCCTCCATCGTGAAGCAGGTAGGCCCGGCTGTGGTTAACATCAACACGGAATCGACCCCGAAACAGCAGCAAACCGCCCCTGGGCGCCGCGGGCGGCGCGGACTGCCGAACCCGGATGGCGAGGGTGGAGGTGGTGACGGTGGGGATATGCAGGACTTCTTCAATCGCTTCTTCGGTGGCGGGGGTGGAGGCGGCCAGCAGGACCAGAGCACACGTCGTGCACTTGGCTCGGGCTTCATCGTCGACGCTCGCGGCTACATCATCACGAACAATCACGTGGTTGACAAAGCCGATCACATCTTTGTGAAGCTTTCAAGCGACCCGGACAATCCGTCGGACGAAGGTCGTCCCGCCAAGGTGATCGGGACTGATCCCTCCACGGATATCGCCGTCATCAAGATCGAAAGCGCACAACCGCTGCCCACCATCAAGCTGGGAAACTCAAGCGGGGCGCAGGTGGGCGACTGGGTACTGGCGATCGGAAGTCCCTTTGGCCTGTCCAAGACCGTCTCTGCCGGCATTGTGTCCGCGGTGAACCGGGCCAATCTGGAACAGGGCCCCGAAGGGGCACCGGACGCCACACAATTTCAACGCTTCATCCAGACTGACGCTGCCATTAACCCCGGCAACTCGGGTGGTCCGCTGGTAGACATGGCAGGCCAGGTCATCGGCATGAATACCGCCATTTACACCAGCGCAGCCGGATCAGAAGGTGTCGGCTTTGCACTTCCCTCGAACATCCTGATCAACGTTTACAACCAACTGATTGGACCCAACCATAAGGTCACCCGTGGCTCTATCGGGATCCAGTTCCAGGCAGCTCAGAACTCTGCAGTCGGCCGGGTATACGGGTTTGCGAACGGTGGGGTACGGATCTCAACCGTGACCCCAAACCAACCTGCCGCCAAAGCCGGGTTGAAGCCGGACGATATCATCACCACTGTTGATGGCAAGCCCGTGAAGGATGGAGACGAACTCGTCGCGATCATTTCGGAGAAGGCTCCAGGATCCACGGTTCGCCTTGGCTTCGTTCGCGACGGCAAGGCACAGACCGCAGAGGTGGGCATTGCCGATCGCTCAAAACTATTGAGCGACACAGGTAAGACCGACGAAGACAATACGCCGGAGCAGAGCGATGCGGGACAGACCAAGCTCGGCATCACCGAACAGCCCGTACCGGCGGCGCAGGCCTCCAAGCTCGGCATTCGTGGCGGTGTCATCGTCACCGCTGTGCGGCCTGGATCCTTTGCCGAGGACGTCGGACTTGCTCCAGGAGCTGTCATCAGCGCCATCAACCGCAGGCCTGTAACCAGCGAGGCGGACTATCGCACCATCGTCTCGGGTCTCAAGAACGGAGATGACGTGGTCTTCGCCATTCGCGATCCACGTAACCCGTCTGGCGGAGAAACTCTTCTGGGCGGTACGTTGCAGTAACCAGAAAGAAGCACATCGGGCGGTGCGTTCCAGGTGAACGCGCCGCCCTTCTTTGTTTTATGCCGATTTAGGTACGTCTTTCGCGGCAACGGGGGTTGTCCTGGCTGTTCACACTGAAGTAACCTGAACCACATCGTGCGGCTGGCATAGCCGTTCTCATCTTCTGCACGAGGTATCGCTTTGAAGCGTAGTCTGCATGCCCTCCCCTTTGCAGTCAGCTTGTTGCTGCTCGCCCCGGTCGCCTTCGCGACGGTGCGGCCTCACCATCGCTCGAGCGCGCATGCCATGGTTCGGCGTTCCGCCTCGACTCACACCACACATGCGGGACGTTCCTTCGAGCACGCGTCCTCAGCAGGCATCAGCACAGATCGCGCCACAGAGATCCAATCTGCTCTGATTCAACGTGGGTACCTTTCTGGGGAGCCAACCGGCACCTGGGACACCAGCTCTATTTCCGCCATGCAGAAGATGCAGTCCGACAACGGCTGGCAAACCAAGTTCGTTCCGGACTCCCGTGCCCTGATCAAGTTGGGCCTGGGAGCAGGCAGCATACCGGGTGCCAACTCGACGGCAGCCTCCCAGGCAGCGCCGTCCGTGGCAGCGGTCCCTGCAACGCAAACCTTCTAAGCTCGCCGTCGAGGGACGAGGAGGGCGCAAATTTCTCCTCGTCCTCGCAAGCTATCCCGCTTCCCTGCCAAGTCCCTGTCAGCGCCAGCTAAAGGCCAAATGCCAGCGGAGACCCCGTTCGGCTGTCTTTTGGAGCACACGCTCATACTCGAGCAGTTCGCTCACCACAGCGGCACTTTCCTTTCCCAGTCGGCGCGGCTCCTGCTGCAACGCCTCAATGAGCCCCCGTACAGTGGCAAGACCATCCTCTGGCTTGTACCACTGAGGCGGCGGCAGACGATGCAGCAAGTCCGGATTGCCCGCACCTTCTTCGATCAACAGCGCCATCGAGTTTTCGTCTGCCGAGAAGAATTCCAGCAATGGCCGTACACTAAGCGTATGGGCCAGGCGCTCCACGGCCGCTTCCTGACGCGCCAGTGCGCGGCCGTTCACATAAATATCAAAGCCAGGGTCCTCACCCTCCACCACGATATACATGGAAGCTGCCATGGCCTGAGTTTACAGAAGGTGGGACGGAACGGCACGCCTTCTATGGCGTAACCTGCGAGTCCAAACGCAACATCGAGACCTCATGCGTGTCAGCATCTCCGCTCACAAGGAGTCGTATCCCGCTTACGCCAAGTAGACCCAATCCTAACCACGATCGGGTGTCCAGGGTGGGATGTACAAAGAGGATGCCCTCCAGCAAGCTCAGCAATGGGATGAAGGCAAACTGTGCGCTCCATTGCAGCGGTCCCAGTTCCCAAAGCGTGACGACAGACAACGCCGCGACAAGACCATCCAGAACACAGGCCGGGAAGCTCACGCGAGGAGTTGGCTGACCACTTAGAAGGAGTGCAGTGCCACACAATATAGCTGCAACTGCACAGCCGAGGGTCACGTTCCAGCCCGCCCAGCTTCCCGATCTGCAGTTTCCCGGGGAACTGCAGGCGAGGGCTGCTCCAACTCCGGTCAGGAGCGGCATGCAGGCCAGGCTAAACCAAAGCTTGAAGGGCGCGGATGCCGGGTACGGCAGTAAAAGAAGAAGGCCTGTGACGCCAGCCAACCCTGGCCAAAGCTTCCCCGCCAGATCGGTGGTCGCCTGCTCCTGCCGTACCTGCACACCGACCGCCACCACCGCCGCCGTGAGAGCCATGGCCAGGGTGCCTTGACTTGATCCGATATGCTCTTGAAAAAGCATCGCGGGCAGACCCGGACCCACCATTGCCAGCGCAACCCCAAGAGGGCGAGCTCCGGAAGGAGCCCGAGGTAACGAGCCCCTCCGTAGACCTGCGAAAACAGCGAAGCAACAGGTTGCCAGGACGAAGCCAATGCCTTGTGTCGCTCGATTCGAACTCAGCGCGGGCATGGCGCCTTCCAGCATCCAGCGGCTGGCGACGAGAAGAACCAAGAGGGCCAGGGCCAGATGACCCATCCGCAGATGTCTCCAGAACCGCACAGCTCAACCTCCCGAACAGGCTGGCTTACCCAAAGGAAAAGGGTCGCAAATGATGGCGACCCTCTCCTGAACATTGCAGTGTAGACCGTTACCGGGCAGCGCCACCCTGAGGAGACCCGCCAGCACCTGGACCGGGCCGACGGCCGCGCCGGCGCCGACGCCCTCCGGTGGCTGGCGGCCTTCCTTCACCCTGGGCAGACCGGTTCTCCTCGCTGCCTGTGGTTGCCACGAGTTCTCCCTCGTCGGTTCCCTCATCCTCGCCTTCAAACTCCTCGTCGTCATCGTCGAAGTCCTCAGAGCCACCGAGGATCGTAATGGTCTCCTCATGACGAGGCGTCTCGCTTGCAGCCTCTTCTGTCCTTGGTGGACGGTCGCCCCGCTCGGCTCGGTCACTGCGAGGCCGCCCTTCCTGATTGCCCTCCGGCACCTCCGGAAGCCCCAGTTTGGCGCGCTGTTCCCGCAAAACCGCCTTACGGCTAAGCTTGATTCGGTTCCCCTCGATGGCCAACACCTTGACGAGAACTTGATCCCCTTCCCGTAGCTCATCCTTGACTTCTCAGAAACGTGTAGAAGGCCATCGGTTCCGGGGAAGATCTCCACGAACGCGCCGAACTCGGCTAGGCGAACGACCTTGCCCAGGTATGTCTTGCCAACCTCGGGCACGGCGGTGAGATCGCTGATCATCTGAATCGCTTTGTTGAGACCCTCGGCGTCACTGGACGCCACGTTGACTCGACCCGTATCTTCTACGTCGATCTTGACACCGGTAGCATCGATGATCCCTCGAATCGTCTTGCCTCCGGGCCCAATCAGATCCCGAATCTTGTCTGTCGGTATCTGCAAGGTGTGAATTCGGGGAGCATACTTCGATGTCTCCTCGTTCGGGGCGGAGATGACCGCATCCATAGTGTCAAGCAGGAAGATCCTCCCTCGACGCGCTTGGTCCAGGGCCTCACGCATAATCTGGGGCGTGATGCCCATGATCTTGATGTCCATCTGCAAAGCAGTAATGCCTTTGCGCGTTCCGGCCACCTTGAAATCCATGTCCCCGTAGTGATCTTCTGCGCCGGCGATATCGGTGAGGATGGCATACTTGTCGCCTTCCTTGACCAGCCCCATCGCCACACCCGCGACCTGCGCCTTCAACTTGATGCCAGCCTGCAGCAGCGACAAAGACGCTCCGCAGACCGTGGCCATCGAAGAGGATCCATTCGACTCAAGGATGTCTGACACTACCCGCAACGTGTAGGGTGATTCGTCCTCGCCCGGAAGAACCGCTTCGATCGCGCGCCACGCCAGGGCTCCATGTCCGATCTCACGACGGCCTACCCCTGTCATACGGCCAACCTCACCCACCGAGAACGGAGGAAAGTTATAGTGCAGCATGAAGCGGCGCTTTTGTTCGCCTTCGTAGCTCTCCATACGCTGTACATCGTCGCCTGTTCCCAGCGTGGCTGAAACCAGGGCCTGCGTCTCACCCCGGGTGAACAGGGCAGATCCGTGCACGCGCGGAAGCACACCGGCCTCAATCGAGATCTTGCGAATTTCGTCAAAGGCACGATGATCGGGACGGGTGCGCTCGTTCAGGACCTGATCCCGGAAGATCTTCTCGCGAAGGAGCTCGAAGTACTTGGAGAGTTTCTTGCCTGCGTCAGGCTGACCCTCCGGAAGCTCTTTCTTCAACTCTTCTTTCAGCTCCCGAACCTTTGCGTAGCTGTCGAATTTGGGGTGCTTCTGGGTGTCAAGCGCATCTTTGAGACGATCTCCAACCTTGCGAGCCAGATCGTCTGCATACGCCTGATCCAGTTCAACCTCGCTTACTGTGCGCTTCGTCTTACCGGCCTTGGACACCAACTCCTTGATCCCGGCAACAATCTTCTTGATCTCGCCGTGAGCGAACTCGATTGCGTCAACGACGCGCTCCTCTTCGATCTCGCGCGCCCCGGACTCGATCATGGTGATGCCTTCATCGGTACCTACCACCATGATGTTGAGCGTGCTGGCAACTCGCTCCGCATAGGTGGGGTTTACGACGAAGTTGCCGTCAATGATTCCAATGCGCACGGCCCCGACTGGCCCATGAAAAGGGATGTCACTCAGCGCGAGCGCACAGCTTGCGCCGTTGATGCCCAGCACATCAGGATCGTTTTCGCGATCCGCAGAGTAGACGAAAGCAACAACCTGAGTTTCATTGCGGAACGTCTCAGGAAACAGCGGCCGAATCGGACGGTCAATCTGACGGCTGGTTAGAATTTCTTTCTCACTTGGACGTCCTTCCCGCTTGATGAAGCCACCTGGGATGCGTCCGCCCGCGTACGTGAACTCCCGATATTCCACTGTGAGCGGGAAAAAGTCGATTCCCTCTTTCGGCTCGGGGGAAGCTACTGCGGTCGCTAGAACGGCGTTGTCTCCACTTGTCACAAAAGCCGCACCGGGTGCCTGCTTGGCCAAGCGGCCCGTCTCAAATCGAATCTGCTTGCCACCTGCAAGCTGTATCGTGATGTCCTGCATCATTCGTCCTCTGTTCCTGTTCCTAAAACCAGATCTTGGGTACACCAACATGGTGCAACAGAAAGCAAAAAGCCCCGCGCGGCATGCGTGCCTTCACGGGGCTACTGTGAGCGTAGTTTCGCACCCTGCAGCCACTGCTTGTGGCAGCGGAGACGTGAGCATACGGCCGTAGAACAAAGCCGGGGTTTGTAAACAGGCGCCGTGGGGTGGGTTGGAAAGGAATCGTTTGTACTCCTGAAAGCCACGGGAGAGGTGGCCATGAGCCATCTACTTGCGGATGCCCAGTTTGCCGATCACGTCGCGGTAGCGATCTGAATCCGTCTTCTTCAGGTAATCCAACAAACGACGGCGCTTGGACACCAGCATTAACAGACCGCGTCTTGAGCCATGATCCTTCTTGTGGGTTTTGAAATGCTCCGTCAGCTCTCCAATACGCTCGGAAAGGATCGCAATCTGCACCTCAGGACTTCCAGTGTCCGAGTCATGCGTACGAAAATTACTAATAATGTCTGTTTTCTTTGCAGGTGCCAACACGGCTGATACTTGCTCCCGATTCTCTATGCTTGAGTCACTTCTCGTAGTGTCCAGCGAAAAGGATACCACGCGAGCCATCTGCAGGATGGCGCAGTCGTGCGCGGTAGCACCTGCAAGGGCCTCAACGGAACAGCATGTATGCCCTTGCATCCGAAACGCCGTACGGGATGTCTACTTACCGGGATTTGTTTCAGGCAGCGCACACCTGCTTCGGCGTTCTCTCGTAGGTTGCTGGATCTCCGACGGAGGCATGCGACCCAGCAGGTCAATGTCCGACTCAACAGGGTAGCGAACCGGGGATCAAGGCGAGCGAGTCCCTGAAGACGAAAGGTAAAGAAGTCGATACCTTGCTGAGCTTCACGCGCGAAAGTGCTCTGAAAGGACAGCCCCCGCATTTTCCCGATCACCAGGGAGGCTGCCTCGCGTCAGCCACCAGGGGAAGCAGAAAAGCCCTTCACTCCACATCCGACCAGCCGACATACCGACGTTGGCCTGGCGCACAGTCCCGAGCTTACCCACCCTGGCCCCGTTAGTACCTCAGCTTGACGAGCGCACGCGCCTGATCAATTTTCTTGGCCGTGACGACAGATACGCAGACTCCTTAGATCGACTCAATCGAAACCATCTCAGGCCGGATACTTTGCATTCAGGGTGTCTGGCCAGGACACCCGCTGCAGAAGCTGGTCCAGCAGCAATTCTGGTGAGATGTTATAAATACCCTGATCCAAAGCCCGCCGAATCTCTCTCACCTTGTCCAAGCGCGGTTTGCTGCGGTCCGCCTGCTGTATTGCACGGAGATGTTCTACCTCAGAGCGCCGACATTCCTCAGAAAGCGCCTCCAGAAGAATGCTGCGGTTCCTGTTTAGCGTAACTCTCTTTCGCGCTGCCATTGCTGTGCCTCTCTTTGCAGCCCTTATCGGCCGCCCGGATAAAAGCTTTAGTGTTCATCCCAAATTTTTTCCAGAGCCACAACCTTTCCTCCTGACCTATAAGTTCTATTGTTTTTGGCCAATCTTCAAAGCCTTCCTCAGGCGGCGGAGACCTGACGTCTTGATCTGGCACGCCCGCGACTCGACGACACCCAACGTCAGGCCAATCTCCTTCAGGGTCAGGCCCTCGTAGTAGGCCAGCGTTAAAACAAGACGCTCCTTCTCGGGAAGTGCTTGAATGGCAGCGACAAGCAGATCGCGATCTTCTGTGGCGAGAAGCATCGTCAGTGGGTTTTCCGATGCCGGAGCCGCCAGGAAGTCCAGCTTGGTTTCACCAGAATCATCGGTATGCTCCAGGTCAAGGCTTCCCACCTCGGTCGCGTTGAGTTCGCCGGTCATTTGTTGGTATGTAACCAGCGACATTCCCATCTGCTCGGCGATCTCTGTATCCATGGGTGTCCGCCCCAACTTGGTTGCCAGCAGCCGTATGGCTTCAGCCATCTCACGTCCCTTACGACGTAGATCTCTTGGACTCCAGTCGAGCACGCGCAGCGAGTCCAGGATGGCGCCGCGCACTCGGAACTGTGCGTAGCTCTTGAACTGCACCTGCTTCCCCGCTTTGAACTTCTGAGCGGCATCAAGCAAGCCGACCATACCCGCTGAGATCAGATCCTCCATTTCAATATGGCGAGGAACTCGCTCATAGACACTGCGGGCAACATAACGAACGATCGACAGGTGCTCCAGCACGAGCGCATCTCGCTCGGCAAGATTCAACGGAGAGGTACGATCTCCCAGCGGTTCCTCCTGGGAGGAATCGTCTGACGCCGGACAAAATGACAGGTTGGTTCTGCTATTGAATGCCTCATGAGATGGGTAGCCTTGCTGCTGCGTCATGTCGTCTCCTGGTCTTTCTCTGCGGACATTTCCGGTCACCACCCTCGATGACCTGCTCTGAAGATTTCGCATTACGTTCGCTTCGGCAATGTCTAAATGCGGGATTTCAGACCACTTCGTCCCAAATCGGAACAGCGGAAGAAGCGGTACCATTCTGGTACTCACTCGAGGCGCCCAAGCAAAAGAAAAGGATTCTCAGTTCGCTTTTTATTCGCTACAATCTCCTCCATGGCAATTACACGCCGTCAAAAAGAAGTCCTGGATTTCCTGTCCAGCTTTACCGCCCGGAACGGCTACTCGCCCTCTTACGAGGAGATTGCGTCTGGCTTGGGATTGAACTCTCTAGCGACCGTGCACAAGCACGTGACCAACCTTCAGAGCAAGGGACTCTTACAGCGCTCACACAATCGAAGTCGCTCCATTGACGTCCTGCCACAGAGGAACTTCAGAAGGGGCAGCGATCGCCTTCCGCTACTTGGGCGTATCGCTGCTGGGCGGCCAGTCGAAGCGATCGAGACTGCCGAAACGATCTCGCTCAACGACATCATCGGCGCAAGAGAAGTATTCGCCCTCGAGGTGCGCGGCGACTCCATGCGCGATGAGCACATCGTTTCCGGAGACTTTGTTCTTGTAGAACGAACACGAACAGCGAGAGAGGGTGAGATTGTTGTCGCGTTGGTCGACAACGCTGATGCAACCTTGAAACGGTTCTACCGCGAAGGCAATCTGATCCGTCTTCAGCCGTCGAACGCGGAGATGACGCCGATCTATGCTCCAGCAGCAAACGTCAGCATCCAGGGGAGAGTGCTGGGTATTCTCCGGAAATATGCGTGAGCCGGATCGAGCTTGCCCCTCCGGAGATGCAGCCCTAGAGGATGAACTTTCCTTGCAGGTAGAAACCTACTGGTTGGTGGTGTTCGACCTCGACGGCACACTGATTGACTCTTCTCTGGATCTCTGTCTGGCTATCAATGCCACCCTTTCGCATGTGGGCCTGCCAAAGCTCCCAAATGCTGTCATCACCGGGTTCATTGGTGATGGCGCAGCAGCTCTTGTGCAACGCGCGATGTC
The DNA here is from genome assembly GCA_964246625.1 of uncultured Acidobacteriaceae bacterium. Lineage (GTDB taxonomy): Bacteria > Acidobacteriota > Terriglobia > Terriglobales > Acidobacteriaceae > Granulicella. The sequence continues at coordinate 13,409 of CAXTRM010000005.1, read as the reverse complement.
GGCAGCGCAGAACCGGTCTGCCGAACCCGCCCCAAACAGCACGGATGATCCTGTCAACCTTGAGATTGCCTTTCGTTTCTTCCTGGCCTTCTACCGAGAGCACAAGCTGGACAATACCTACGTGTACGACGGAGTCCTCTCGTCCTTGGTCCAGATACGCGCTGCGGCACCACAGCTCCTGATGGCCGTTCTAACGAATAAGCCGGTGGGTCCCTCGCGGGACATCTGCAATGCCCTTGGTCTGTCTCCCTTTTTCTTTGCGAACTATGGAGGAAACTCCTTCAAAACGAAGAAACCAAGCCCTGAAGGCCTCCTTACGATCATCGCCGAGGCCAAAGACAAAAGGCTTGCAGATCGAGGAGATGGCCTTAATTTACAGCCCAGAGGTGTTCTTATGGTCGGCGATTCAGAAACGGACGTTCTCACGGCAAGACTTGCAGGTGTGCGCAGCCTTGGTTGCCTGTACGGTCTGTCGCCCGAGTCACTCCGCGCCGCCGAACCTGATCTGTTATGCGAACGTCCAGCGGATTGGCCAAAACTTCTCCATTTTGATGAGGCTACGCATGGCTAATGAGCCGGCCACAACCAGGCGGCCCCGCGCACACCACTTGAGTCTCCATGACGATTTTTGACTACCACGGTACTGGTCTTTCCCCCGAACGTATACTGCGCGATAAGTTGCTCCAACTCGCGTCCGTAGATCTCCTCGATATTTGAAACGCCACCACCGAGAACAATCACGTCGGGATCGATAATGTCGACAATCATGGCCAGCCCTCGCGCGATCCGGTCGCGCAGCCGCAGAAAAGCGGACGTCGCCAACCCATCTTGCTGGCGCATCCGTTCAAGAATCTGGCGGCCACTAAGTGCGTGTCCTGTGATGTGCAAGAAGTCTCGTTCGAAGCCTGTTCCCGAAATCCAGGTTTCCAAACAACCAGTCCGGCCGCAATAACAGCTCGGTCCAGGTATCTCGTCCGGTGTTGGCCAGGGTAAGGGAGTGTGGCCCCACTCTCCGGAGAGACCATTCGGCCCGGCATGGATGTGCCCTTGCATAACGAAGCCACCACCACATCCTGTCCCGAGGATCACACCGAATACAACGTTGCCGCCTACACCAGCCCCATCTGTAGCCTCGCTCACGGCAAAGCAGTTTGCGTCATTGGCGCAGCGAACTTCACGCCCAAGCGCCCGGGACAGATCCTGCGCCAGGGGGTGGCCGTTAAGCCAAACGGAATTCGCATTTTTCACCAAGCCGGTCGCAGCAATGATCGTTCCTGGAATGCCGACGCCGACGGTCCCTGTTTCAGCCAGTGACGACTCAATCTCATACACGAGACCCGCAATGTTTGAGATGGTGCCCTGGTAATCATCCCGCGGTGTCGGTACGCGGAGCCTTTTCAGCTCCTGGCCGTCGCCATCCAGTGCAATGGCTTCTGTCTTTGTTCCACCCAGATCAACGCCGATACGTAGCAAAGTGACTCCCCAGGGAAATATAGCAAGGACGACGCACCACACGAACCAGCACCGTCACATGCCGAAACGTGCAGCGGTGCTCTTTCCGTCTCGTCCCTGAGTTGGCACTCGTGAAGCTCTACCAGGTTGAGATGGGTCAGTTCTCCGTTACAAGTCAAAAGCCGTGCTCACGCAGCAGGCACCGAAAGCGGAGCGGACGGCACACTGCGGCCCGGGGAGCGTCTCGTTTTTCCCATCCACCACCGGGTAGCCGCTCTCCGGTCTGCCCTGACAGGGCTGTCTCAGGGCGTAGGGGCTGAAGAAGGGTGTTCGGGAAGCAGTGTATAAATCACCTCGCCTGGGCGGGTGTAGTGCAGCTCTTCCCTGGCCTGGTGCTCGATCGCGCCCGGGTCATTCTGCAGACGATCTACGTGGCCACGAAGGCGGGAGTTTTCTCTCTGTAGATATCGCATCTGCTCGTGAAGCCGTTGCTCCTCTTGCCTCTTCTGCTCAAAAGCGGTCAGCCCATTGTGACCGAAGACGACGCCATACCCCATTCCAAGTGCGAGCGCAAAGGCGACAGCGATGGCGAGTTTTCGGCGCCACGTGACGGGATCTTGACGTAAACCATCTTGCAACAGGTAACCACCCCGATGGCGCTGTGACACTCGTGATTGAGAAAGCAAGAAAACCTCGCGACGGTTCCAGTATCTGCGATGGTGTGAGTTGGTCTACAGCAATCGGAGAGGCGGAACCAGCACATGCACGCCCAAAAGTTGCACCCGTTACCACCTAGAGTAAACGCTACTGCCTCGCCCAGGTCCGGCTCTCCGCTTTTGCTATCCTTGTAGTGATGCGGGTGCTCTTCGCCATCTTTATACTGGCTGTAGCAGGCCTTTCCTGGGCAACGATCGCTGCCATGCGGTATATCCGGCATGTGCGGTCTCGCCATGGCAGTTCACCCCGAACCACAGGACCCACCAAGGGTACCCAGATGAGCCTTTCTAAGGGGGCCTCCGGCGAGAGTACCTCTCATCGTTCCTCGCACTATCTGCAGGTCCACTGACCTTTTATGCCCCTAGCTATCTCTTCTGCCCGCGCCGCGACCTCACTTGAACAGGAAAGTATCGTTCAAAAAGTCTCTCGTGGCACAGTCGCTACCCTTGCGCTTGCCCTGGCGGCCCATATTGCCTTTCCGCTTCCATTCACCCCAGTGCCGTTCACCCTGCAACCCCTCGCCGTCCTTGCTGTTGGTCTCTTACTTGGGCCTTTGGATGGCACGCTTGCGTTGCTGGCCTACCTCGCCGAAGGAGCTCTTGGCCTGCCGGTCTTCAGTCCGACCGGGCCCGGTGGACTTCTTCAGCTTCTTGGCCCCACTGGCGGCTACTTGCTCGCGGACCCCGTTGTCGCGTTGATTGCTGGCCTCGGAGTGAGGCAGCTTAGGCCCTTTGTGGGACCCTTCGGAGCAGCTTGCATCAGTTCCCTGCTCGCTGTCTTGGTTCTTTTCATCTCCGGTTCCGCGTGGCTTGCAGCACTGCATCCCCTGCCGCTTCGCACTCTCTGGATGGTCGCTGTAGGCCCCTTTCTCCCAGGCGAATGTGTAAAGATTTTCGTCGCTGCCGGCCTCTACCGCACGCTTCACCTACGCCTTGCGCGCTGACAAGCGCTTCTTCTGGACTCTCACATGACTGCAGCACCGCCCGAAGTACGCGAAATCAAGATCGCTCATAGCCCCGATTCCGACGACGCTTTCATGTTCTATGGCCTTGCGACCAACAAAGTGCGTGTACCGGGATACCGGTTCACGCACACCTTGACCGACATCGAAACGCTGAACAAGATGGCGATGAACGACCAAACCTATGACGTCACCGCCGTCAGTTTCCACGCGTACCCGTACATCCAGGACAACTACGCTCTCATGAACTGTGGAGGCTCGGTAGGTGAAAACTATGGCCCCATGATCGTGTCACCCAGAGCCTTCACCCTGGACGAGATCAAGCGGGTGCGTGTTGCTGTGCCCGGGACCATGACCACGGCGTATCTTACCCTCAAGCTCTTTGCGCCCGAGATCGAAACTGTTACGGTCCCCTTTGATCAGATCATCCCTGCCGTGCTCGCCGGCGAGTTCGAAGCGGGTCTGATCATCCACGAAGGCCAGCTTACCTATGCGCGGGACGGGCTGAAGAAGATTCTCGACCTTGGTATCTGGTGGACGGAACAGACTGGCCTGCCGCTGCCTTTGGGTGGAAATGCCATCCGTCGCTCGCTGGGACCAAGTGTCCAGAAGATAGTAACCGACGCGTTGCGCGAGAGCATCCGGCACGCGCTCGAACACCGGGATGAGGCGCTGGACTATGCCATGCAGTTTGCACGAGATCTCGAACCGGCACTGGCCAATCGTTTCGTGGGTATGTACGTAAACGAACGCACTCTCAATTATGGGGATGACGGCCGCCAGGCCATCGAACTCCTGCTTGAGAAAGGTCATGAGCGGGGCATCATCCCCTTCCCGGCACGTGTCGAGTTTGTGGGCTGATGCCCCGAACGGCTTGAACTGAAGGTATGCTAAAGTAGTCAAGTCGTTGTGGTGCCTACGATTCGGTTTGGCCCCGCAGTACGAGATGGACGCGTAGCTCAACTGGCAGAGCATTCGACTCTTAAT
>CAXTRM010000005.1:325-9282 GCA_964246625.1 uncultured Acidobacteriaceae bacterium | reverse complement strand
AAATAATTGTGCTATCCTGACTTGGTTGTGCGTTGGGTGCGACGAGCCGTCAGCACCCAGGGCCACTTGTTCCAACCGCACGGACGCGTAGCTCAACTGGCAGAGCATTCGACTCTTAATCGACAGGTTGAAGGTTCGATTCCTTCCGCGTCCACCATCTAACCCCCGCGAAATACACGTCTGATCTTGAAGTGCGGTGTGCACAAAAACCTTCTCACACCCAGGTCGTACGTTTGTGTCAAGAGCGTGCAAGGCTGTTCGGCACACTCTTGGCACACTGACGTGCTTCGACTGAGCGCCCCCGACCTCGGTGCCGTTGCCGGGCAGTAATCGGCGAGGCTGACGAGAAGACGCTGCCCCAATCGGATCCAGCCAAGGTGCGCGCTACCCGAACGGTAGTGCACCCGCGCTTTCGCAATAGTAAGGAGGCCTTCACCGTGAAGGCACCGGCCGGTTCGGCTTCGGAACGGGCCGTCGGTTTGCCCCAGCCCCGAGCCAGCTTACCGCGTGCAAGCGGGCTAGAGACCATGGTCTGCACGCCTTTGTCAGCACGCTGTGGTTCTTCTCATGACCACTCCGGGTGTCTTCAAACTGTATTGAGCTCCTGCCTTCAGGCTGGAACTCAGAAGAACACCACGTCGACCGCCCGGCCTCTACATTGGGGGCAATGGGCTTTTGCTCGGGGCCAGGATGTCGTCCAGCAGGTCGGGCGTACCCTCAACACGTTGTAGCGTCGGGTAGCGCAAGCCGTCATAGTACGTGATGCTGAACACCTTGTAGTCATCGCCCTGCCTGAGTTGCAGCTCAAGAGCCTTGTGGTCCTTTTCCGCCGCCAAGATTGCATCCCGCAACGCCTTGGCTGAGTACGCCGTCCCATTCACGGAAACAAACGTCATGCCGGGCGTAATACCCGCTTTGAAGGCTGGGCTGTCCCAGTTCACGTTGCCCACCGCAGGCACACCTCCATGCTTTGGCTCGGACACAGAAAGCCCCAGGGAAGTTGAGAAGTCCGCAATCCCAAGCTCCGCATACTCGTCCTGCTCCCATGTAATCGGCGTGTCGCTGTACACCAGCTTGTATCCGCCCTGGGAAAAACCGTTCATTGGGACCTCCGGAGCGAGATCGTACACGCGCTTCTGCAGAAAGCCCTTCCAGTCGTACGGGGCGACCTCGTTCAAGTCGCGAACAACATCCTCGAACGTGTACTGGTCGGTGATGAAGCTGCCGTTATACACACCGAAGAACCTCTTGCAAAAGTCATCCAGCGATCTCTGGTTTTGGGTCAGCTGACGAATTTTCGTGTCCGCATCCAGCCAGATCAGCATGCCCTCGGTGTAGTAGTCCTCCGGGCGCTGCCAGCTGACCCAGCTCACAGGGCGTCGATGCGAAACGATCTCCTCGTTTGTGGTGTCGACCAGCGGACGCCAGTTGCGCCCTTTGCTATCGGCAAAGCCCGCAGCCGTTCGCGCCAGGATGTCTCGTGCCTGCTCCGGCGTACGCATCCCGGCACGGGCTGTCAGCATATTGCCCCAATACTGCGTCATGCCCTCATACACCCACAGCAGATCGTCACGCATGGGCACGCTGAAGTTGGCTGTCCACAGGTCGGCCGGGCGACGGAACTTGCCGTTCCATGAATGGGTGTACTCATGGCCCAGCAGATCACGGTCCAGGATGCCCTGCTTCCACTTCACCAGGTAGTTCGCTGGCCAACCGTCCTCACTGGACTGATGGTGCTCAAGTCCCACACCGCCGACGACATCGCTGACCAGCAGCAGGAAATCGTAGTGTTTGTAGTGGTGTGAACCGTAAAGTTTGTCGGCCTCCAGCGTCAACCGCTTGAATCCCTCCACCGCTTCCGGGGGTGGCAATACGTCATCGGCGGAGTCGCCGACAATGTCGATGTGCACCGTGTTTGTCGGTGTGGGTGAGATGTCGGTACGCGAGAAGTACTTACCGGCAAACAGGGGCGAATCTACAAGCGTGTTCAACGAGGTCTTCTCGAAGGTCACAGTACCGTGATCGTCGTTCGAAGCTGTCTCCAGAGCCGTCGCATACCTCCATCCGTCGGGTAGCTTCAAGGTCGTTGCTACCGGGATGTCCCGGGTGAAGTATCCGGCGGGGTAAAGCACCACCTCACTCCACTCAAGATCTACCAGGTCCTTAGAAAACTCGACCCGCCCCGCGCCCGGCCGGATCGCTGAAAGGTAGTCGAAGTCCACTCCGACGCTCTTGGCACCAGCAGGCAATGGCACATGAAAGGCATACACATTGACGCGGTCACGCACCCACTGCACCCGCTGTCCATCCACCGTTGTCACGAGGCCGCCGAGGTTCTGCAGTGGGCCTGAGGGTGCATGGTCACCCGGAATCCACTCCGGGTACAGCAGCACCATCTCGCGGCCTTCCGTCTGGTGCTTCGACTTGCCTTCACGTTCGCGCTCTATCGGAATGTCCTCATGCACGTGCTCCACACGGTCCGTAAAGTTGGTCGCGTCTACCGTCAGCTGCATCGGCGCACCATACGGTCTATCCACAGGCGACGCGATTGGTGGAGGCAGAGGCACAGGTTCCGGTTGCGGTTGAGGCTCTCTTTGCGCAACGGCACATGGCGCAACGACGACGACAGCAAGCAGCAAGGAACAGGTGAAACGCATCATGCCCTTCAGTGTAGAGGCTTGTGACGATTTCACAATGGCTTCACGCCCGCCTGGACAAGGGGAAGCTCTGGCTCAATCTGTCGTTCTTCCCTTCATCTGCTTCTGTATGCCCGTCCTCCAGCGGGCGTCTTCGTAGGGCTTGAGCCGAGCAGGCCACCGACGCTAGTAAGAAAGCCTTATCATTGGAGGTCTGTGCCCTTGCTGCTCTTCACGATCCCGATTGTCTCGACCCTGGTCGGGGGTGCGCTTGCTCTGCGTTTTCGCCGCCACGTCACATGGCTCATCGCAATTGGGGCGGGCATCCTTCTCGGAGCTGCCTTCTTTGACCTCCTGCCGGAAGCGATCACGGTTGGCGCATCTGCAGGCATCTCCAGCACAAACGTCCTTGCGCTGACCCTGTTGTCCTTTCTGCTCTTCCATGTGCTGGAAGCACCTTTGGATAGGCTCAGCAGAAACGTGCGTCAGAACCGGCTTTCAAGCTGGATCGTTCGACGGGCCGGGGCCGGCATGCTGATCTTTCATAGCTTTCGGGACGGCATGGCAATCGGGGCGGCTTACGCCGCCTCGCATAAGGCCGGGTATGCCGTAGCGCTCGGCATCGCCGCACACGACATCGGCGACGGGATGAACACAGTGCTTCTGACCAGCGGTTGCGACCCGCCGACTAGAAGCACCTACATCTTTCTCTTCGCAGATGCCCTTGCGCCATTTCTCGGAGGTGTACTCACAGCATGGTGGGTGCTCTCGCCCGGAGGCTCGGTCGTCCTGCTCGTGCTTGCGGCAGGCTTTTTCCTCGAGTTGGCGACCGGCGACTTCCTCCCGGAGATCAAGAAGGAGGAAGGCCTCCGAAGGTTCCTTTTGCCTACAGTGCTCCTCGGGGCAGCCCTCATCTATTTCGCCAATCTTCTGCTAGGGAAGGGTCTCTAGTGCTCCCCGCCATACAACCAGAGCTGACGGAGGTTGGTTTGCAAAGCCCAGAGCCACTAGGCGCAAGCCGCGCGTCGCTTGCACGGTACGGAAAAGTCCTCGAACTGTTCACGGTAGTCTGGGCAGCGACTGAGGCGAGCGTCGCTTTATGGAGCTCATTTCGGACCGGAAGCGTTTCCCTCGCGGGCTTCGGCTGGGACAGCCTTCTCGAAGTCATTTCCGCCCTTGCTGTGTGGTGGCGTATGTCGCATGAGATGGACCACCACCGCCGTAGACAAGCCGAACACGTAAGCCTGCGCGTCTCCGGGAGCTGCTTGTACGCGCTTGCAGCCTACGTCCTGCTGGACGCTTGCATGCGCTTGTACCGGCGTGAGTATGCCTCGGTAGGTTTGCCCGGATTCGCGATTACCTCCACTGCGGTGATCGTCATGCCCCTGCTTTCCCGCGAAAAGCGAAGGGTCGGGACCGCGCTCTCCAGCCAGGCCATGATGACGGACGCCAGACAAACAGACTTCTGCATGTACCAGGCAGGTATCGTCCTGCTCGGCCTTTTGATGCACCGCATCTTCGGCATCACCTGGGCCGATAGTGTAGCTGCACTCGTCCTCGTGCCGATTCTCACCAGGGCCGCCGTCCTCACCTTCCGTGGACAGCACTGCTGCGCTCATCCATAGTCGCCAGGCAGAAAAGGGAAGGTCACTTACGTAGGCGCACTCTGGCTTCCCCGGTTTCCCTCCTGATCCACGGGTGAAGCAGCACTTTCGGGCCATCGGACGGGTATCCCTTCGAACCTCGCAAGCCTTACCTGACACCGTTCGCCCCAGCAAACCGGCACCAAGCTTTGCCGTTCCTCGGCAGGACGCCGCTCCCACGCAGGTACGTAAAAAATGCAAAGCGGTTGTCCCGCTCTCGGCTATCATGTGGCTCCTCGGCAAACAAGGAGATCGGCGTGCGTCGGCCTGAGATGGTAGCTGATCCGACCGCATACTTCTGTGCCGGGACTTCATGCGTCGTCACGATCCAGGGAGATATCACATGACCTTCTTCTCTCGTTTGTCCTTCGCCCTTTGCCTGCTTGCGTTGTTCCTCTCCGCGTCCTCCGCACGCTGCCACGCCCAGGTCTTCACCGTCTCGGGTCCGTCGGCACTCACCGTCTACCCGGGGCAAGGTCCCGTCACCGTGGCCGTCACCGCCTCTAGCACAACCTACGCCGGCCCCGTCAACCTCACGCTCTCCGGTCTCCCCTCGGACATCACCGTGTCACCCTCCGTGCTTACCTTGACGCCGGGTTCTACGGGCACCTTCACCCTCAACGTCGGCCTCCATGCCGACAGGGAAGCCTTCCCGGCAAACTCCTACTATGGGCCGTACTCGGCCGTCGCCAATGTCACCCTCCTGGGGTCTGCTGGCTCTCGTATCGCCACAGCGCCGCTTCCCTTAACCATTGCGCTGAGCAACCCAGCCTTCACACCGGCCCCAGGCGCCATCAATCTGCCCATCGTGAACATCGATACCGCTGGCGTGCCAATTGACAGCAAGACGACCGACGTCGCCGGTACCATCACCATCACGTCCCCGGACGGCTCCACCTCATACCTGCCCGGCACAGGCAGCACAGACAACACGGCCACGTTTCACGTCCATGGCAACTCCACTGCTTTCATGCCCAAGCTGGCCTACCACGTGAAGCTGAACACCAGCATGGATCTGATGACCCAGCTTGGGGTCTCCTGTCCTTATGTGACCAGTTCAGGCAAGCCCGTGTGTGACAAGAGCAAAAGCTACATCCTGCTTGCCAACTACGCCGATAAAACGATGTTGCGGGACTGGTCGGCTTTTGCCCTCGCCAATGCCATCCCTTTTGGCGGGAGCTTCCTCAGTGAAACGCCTGTTCCTGCCGGCGACACAGGGGTGATTCCGACCCCGAGCGGCTCCAGTGCCCTGCTTCCCTGGGCTCCTCACTCCGTCTTTGTCGAACTCTTTCTCAACGGCATCTATGAGGGCACTTACCAACTTACCGAACAGGTCAAGCTGGACAGCCATCGAGTGAATATCCCGGAGCTCACAGAAACGCAGACCAGCGGCGACCTCACCGGCGGCTACCTGCTTGAGATCGACCAGCGCCGGGACGAAGCCTACGTCTTCACCACACCCCGCGGCCTGCCGATCGGCCTCGACGATCCGGACTTCTCGCCCGATCCCGAGGTGCCGGAACAGACAAGCTACATCACCCGCTACGTCGACTCGGCTGAAACGGCCCTGTTCTCCAGGAACTTCACTAGCCCGACGCAAGGATGGCGGTCCTACTTCGACGAGGCCAGCGCGGTCAACTACTACCTGGTCAATGACATCATGGGCAACGTCGATGCCGGGAACTTCTTCAGCAGCGTCTACCTGTACAAGAACGCCGACAATCCCTTCCTGTACATGGGCCCCGTCTGGGACTTCGATATCAGCTCGGGCAACGTCAACTACTACCCGATCGAGAACCCGACAGTGCCGTGGATGCAGACGCAAGCTCCCTGGTACGCGCAGTGGTTTCAGGATCCCGGCTTCAAAGCCGACGTCATCCGGCAATTCAACACCTTGAAAGACAGCGGAATCCTGTCCTCCTGGCTGGCCTCCATTCCGAGCAAGGCAGCTACGCTCGAAAAAGCACAGGCAAACAACTTCCAGCGCTGGCCCATGCTCGGCATCCCGGTGTGGCCAAATCCTGAAGTGGTCGGCACGTACGACGGCGAGGTCGCCTATCTCACCAACTACGTCAACCTTCGCATCGCCTATCTTGATGCCCTGTTCAACGGCAAAGCCTCGACCAGCACCTCCCTTGCCCTGGCGGCCGCGCCGCTCTACCAGGGTGCGGCTGTGCCGCTGGTGGCCCAGGTAACCGGGGGCAGCGGGCTCTCAGGGGTGGTCTCCTTCTTTTCCGGCCAGGTGCTCATCGGGACAGCTCCGCTGGACCAGACTGCGACAGCAACCCTTACCACCACCAACCTCCTGCTAGGGACCAATCCCCTCTTTGCGGTGTTCAACGGCAACACCACCAGTGCCCTTTCCGCATCGGCCGCCCGCACCGTCACCGTGATCGCTCCCCTCACGGCGACCGCAGCCACCCTGTCCACCTCGGCGACCGCGGTGCCGCCAGGTGGCACCGTGAACCTGAACATCTCCGTCTTCAATAGCGGCAGAAACAGCAACAAGCCCTCTGGCACGGTCACCCTGCTGTCCAACGGCAAAGCCATTGCCAGCACCACGCTGTCTGCCGGCCTGGCCAGCCTTGTCCCGGCAAGTCTTCCTGCTGGAACCGACACCCTGCAGATTACCTACCCCGGCGATGCAACACATCAGCCAGCAAGCTCCAACACGGTCGTGGTGACCGTCGGCGCAGGCTCGGTGCCGGTTACATTCACCACCATACCCGCGGGCTTGCACCTCACCGTGGACGGCACTGCTTACAGCTCGCCCACTACGCTCTCCCTGGCTCCTGGCTCAGTTCACAGCATCGCCACCGCTTCGCCGCAGTCGCTCAGCGGCACACAGGAAACCTGGGTGAGCTGGTCAGATAAGGGCACCCAGGCGCACACAGTCACCGTGCCCTCGGCCGCTGCCACGTTTGCGGCCACGTTCAGCAGTGCCGGATCTCCGGTCTTCGCACCCGCTATTAACTTCAGCGGTGGCTTCCAACCAAGAGCGATGGCGCTCAATGGCTCCCCTGCCCTCAATGGCACTCGCCTGCGCCTGACCAATGGACGGGACTTCGAAGCCGGGAGCGCGTTCTATCCCAGCCGCGTCAAGGTGAGCGCCTTCACCAGCGATTTCACCTTCCAGCTCACAAATGCCTTCGCTGACGGGTTCATGTTCGTGATCCAAAGCCAGGGGGCCAATGCGCTCGGCAATGCTGGGGGTGATCTGGGCTACGGTGTGGGCGTCAAGTCCAGCGTCGGCCTCAAGTTCGATCTGTTCAACAACAACGGCGAAGGCGCAAACTCCACCGGCCTCTTCCTTAACGGCACCACTCCCAGCGGAGCCTCCATCGACCTCACCCCCACAGGTCTAGACCTGCATAGCGGAGACACTTTCAGGGTCCACCTTAGCTACAACGGCACGACCCTTGTGGTGACCGTGACGGACACGGTGACCGGCAAAGTCGCTACGCAAACCTACCCCGTCAACATTGCGTCGACTGTCGGCAACACCACCGCCTTTGTTGGCTTCACTGCCGGTACCGGCGCCGAGGCTGCCACGCAGGACATCCTTACCTGGACCTACACCCCCAACTAACTTCTCCCTATTGCGTTCTCGCCAACGTCCGTGTCTGGGCCGTCACCTGCAACCGTCTGCAAGGTGACGGCCCCGAGGCTCCTTCAAGCTCCACCTCCAACCGCCTCAGGTCATTGTCTTAAGGCGACACAGCTCAACCGGAACACGGCACAAAGGGGACCTCAGGCGAAAGCTGGCACAGCGCAAAGGTGGTATGTCGTCTCGTGCCCCCATCAGCTAGCGTCAAAGCCATGCTTGCGCTTCTCTTCTTGGCAACCCTCGCCGGAGCCGCCAAAGCCCCGGATACGCCGCAGGACACGGCGAAAGGCGCCGCCCTCCTGCGCGGCTGCCAGGCCGAACTGCGCATCACGCAACCTGATGCGCTGCAAACGGCCGGGCAGCCTGATCTCATTGACGGGACCTACTGTGTCGGCTATGTCACAGGCTTTGTCGCCAACCTCGCCCAGCGCGGCCCTACGGTCTGCGCGGAGAACCTGCCCATGGTGCAGCTGGTCCGTGCCTATGTCGCGTATATGGAGCGCAACCCACGCCTGCTCGACGACGACAAACGCGTCGGCCTTCGCTTGGCACTGGAAAGCAGCTTTCCTTGCCCAGCCTTGACCGATGGGGGTAACCCGCACCCGCCGCTACGTAGGAATCGCCTCTAACCGGCCCTCCCGCAACCGGAGTACCCGGTCGCAGCGATCCGCGATCTCCCGATTGTGGGTTACCAGCAGCGTGGCAAGCTCGTGTTCACGGCACAGGCTCGCCAAGAGCGCAAAAAGTTTTACGGCCGTCTCGTCGTCCAGGTCGCCCGTGGGTTCATCTGCAAACAGGATCATGGGCCGGGTCGCGAGGGCTCGGGCCAGGGCCACCCTCTGCTGTTCCCCTCCGGAAAGCTCGCCGGCACGGTGATGGGCGCGTCCGGCCAACTCGACACGTCCAAGCCACTGCTGTGCCTCCTGCTGCGCCTCCTGCCGTCCCTTGCCGCCCGCCATCAGCGGCAACGCGACGTTTTCCAGCGCAGAAAACTCCGGAAGCAGGTAGTGAAACTGCCACACGTAGCCAATGGCTCGGTTGCGCAGCGCTGCCATGTGCGTCCGGTTCAGC
>CAXTRM010000005.1:0-315 GCA_964246625.1 uncultured Acidobacteriaceae bacterium | reverse complement strand
GTAGATGGCCGTCGACCCGATCCAAACCTCCCCGGCATCGGGCTGCTCCAGCCCTGCCAGCAGGTGCAGCAAGGAGCTCTTGCCCGCACCGCTGCGTCCAACGACCGCAACCATCTCGCCCGCATGCACGCCGAGCTCAAGTCCCCGAAAGAGGGTCAAGCCGACGCTCTGTCCCGCTATCGCCGGGTATCCCTTGGTCAGCCCGTGCGCTCGCAACACAGGGAGCTTTGCGCCCTCGTTCTGCCCTGCCATCAGTCGAACGCAACCTTTCCACCGGCGTCTTCATCCGCCGGCGCGTGCCCGGCAGGTACAGTC
>CAXTRM010000004.1:12557-45775 GCA_964246625.1 uncultured Acidobacteriaceae bacterium | reverse complement strand
AACCCAACCCGGCCAGCGCTTCCTCCGTCGCACCATCCTTGAGTTGGGCGGCAAGGACGCCATCATCGTCTGCGCCGATGCCGATATCGACAGCGCCGGCGAAGGCGTCACCGCCTCGGCCTTCGGCTTCAACGGGCAGAAATGCTCTGCCTGCTCGCGAGTCATCGTGGAAGACTCCATCTACGACGCCTTCTGCGACCGCCTGCGCGAGCGCGTCGCGACCATCAAGAGCGGTGACCCTGCCAGCAACTTCTTCGCTGGCCCGGTCATCAATCCAGCCGCGGTGGAACGCGTCCTGCACTACATCGCCCTCGGCAGCAGCGAAGGACGCCTGCTTCAGGGTGGCACGGCCCTGTCCACCGAAGACCGGGGCTACTTCATCGCCCCCACGGTCATTGCGGATGTAAGCCCCACCTCGCGCCTGGCTCAGGAAGAGGTCTTCGGCCCCTTGCTCGCCGTCCTGCGTGCAAGCAGCTTCGAGCAGGCCCTTCAGATAGCAAACGATACAGAGTACGGACTCACAGGCGCTGTCTACTCCGCCAACCGAAGCAAGCTGGACCGCGCCACGGAGTCCTTCCAGGTCGGCAACCTGTACCTGAACCGGAAATGCACAGGGGCCATGGTGGGTGCTCACCCCTTCGGCGGCTTCAACATGAGCGGCACAGACTCGAAAGCGGGCGGCCCGGACTACCTCCTGCTGTTTACGCAGGCAAAGTCCATCGCCGAAAAACGCGGCGTGATCTCAGATGCCGCCGAAGAACAGGAACAGCGCATGGGCTTGTAAGCCCATGCACTGACTCCGAACCACAAGCACTGTCGGCACCGCTACCCGGACACCCGGACAGTCCGGAACACAGCGAACGACCGAAAGATACAACCGAAACGTAGCCGAGCTACCGAAATCTCGGCTGAGCTATCGGTACAGCAACCAGAACCTCGCAGGCTCAGGTCAACCAGGGCCCACAGCTTACGCGGGCCAAAGGTCTACGCCGACTTCACCAGCGTGGCACGAACCCGCTCCACCGCTTCGGCCAGAGTGCGATGATGAACCGTGTACAGGGCCAGTTCCAAGCGGTCCGAAACGCCGACCTTGTCGTAAACGCTGCGCAGATAGTTCTTGACCACCTGTTCCTTGGTGCCCAGTCGGAGCGCGATCTCGCGGTTCTTCGCGCCCTCCGAAACAAGGGCGACAATCTGGAGTTCCTTGGGAGTCAACCGCTTGACCACCTGCGCGCCTGCATGGTCCGGCGTCGGCATCGTGCTCAACGTGGAGCGCTGCGGAACCCGCTCCCCTGCCGCTACCCGACGCAGTGTTTCAATGAGTTGAGGTCCTGTGACAGCGCGCGTTACGAAGCCATCGGCATGGCGCGCCGTCCCGTCCGGCAACGTCACTCCGTGTTCAAGAATGACGATCGCTCGACCACCTTCTCCATGAATCCAATCCAGCAGACCGAGCAGGTCCGAAGTCAGGCTTGTGGGTACCATGACGATCGGGCTTTGCACGGAACCGACCAGTTCCTTCAACCGCGGCAGTTCAGTGCATTCTCCCATGACCTTGATATCGTTCTCATGTGCCAGCACACGAGCCGCTCCGGCCCGAAAAACCGCCTGGTTATCCGCGAGGATGATCTTAATCACTACTCACCTTTTCCGTGCGCACGTTTCTGTCAGTCCGCAACGTTTCTTTTCGACCCTCATCTCATCCGCTCGCCATGGCGTATCGGTATCCCACGAAAGTTCGTGAGCGCCGCTGATGGTGCTTCCGCTATGGCAGAAGTGATCGCGATTGAGACACTTAGCAGCTTGCGTTCCATCTGGTCTCAACTTGGTACGATCTTTCTATGGCTTCCAGTCCTCTTGCCTCCACGCTGCGCCCCTTTCATATCGCTTTTCCCGTGGACGATCTCCAGGTAGCTCGACATTTCTATGGCACTGTTCTCGGCTTGCCTGAGGGCCGAAGCGCCGAGCACTGGATCGACTTCGACCTCTTCGGCCACCAGATCGTCGCTCACTACAAACCCAGGGCAGCGAAAAAGGATGCGCTACATAACAACGCTGTCGACGGGCACGACGTGCCGGTACCCCACTTCGGCGTGGTGTTGACCCAGGCGGACTGGGAAACCCTGGCCTCGCGCGTGCGTTCGGCAGGCGTGCAGTTTGTTATCGAGCCGTATACCCGGTTCAAGGGCGAGGTCGGCGAGCAGTCCACCATGTTTTTCCTGGATCCGGCAGGGAACGCACTCGAGTTCAAAGCCTTCGCGGACCTGCAACAACTCTTCGCCAAGTAGGCCTGCCCCAACAAGGGGCATAAACACCATCGCCGCCCGTCTCAGAAAGACAGGCGGCGATGGTGTTTGGGGGCTGCTCTTCGCTACACGGCTACGGTGAAGCTGTCTTCGCTGCGAGTGACGGCGCGGTACAAGGTATCCCGTTCAAACGGGACGCGTCCTGCTTCGGTGATCAACCGTTCCAAGTCCCGGCGCCGCATACCCTGGGGCGTCTTGGCCCCGGCGTCATGGTAGATCTTCTCTTCCACGACCGTACCGTCGATATCGTCCGCACCGAACCGAAGCGCAATCTGTGCCATCTTGGGCGTGACCATCTGCCAGTAGCTCTTGATGTGCGGGAAGTTGTCCAGCAACAACCGGCTTACCGCAATCTGCTTGATGTCCTGCATGCCGCTGGACTTGGGCAGGTGACCGAGCGCGGTGTTGTCCGGGTGAAAACTCAGCGGGATAAAGGTCTGGAAGCCGCCAGTCTCATCCTGCACCTGACGAAGCTTCAGCAGGTGATCTACACGATCTTCGTCGGTCTCGATGTGCCCATAAAGCATCGTGGCATTGGAGCGAAGACCGGCCTTGTGGGCCAGCCGCGCCGTGTCCAGCCATTCAGAGCCGTCAATCTTGTGGTCGCAGATGATGTGCCGGACACGATCGGCAAAGATCTCCGCACCGCCCCCCGGGCACGAATCAACCCCGGCAAGCTTCATGCGCTCCAGCACTTGCTCAATGGTCATTTTGCCGCGCTTGGCGAGAAAGGCGACCTCGACCATGGTGAAGGCCTTGATGTGCACCTGGGGGTAGCGCTCCTTGAGGCCGCGCACCAGGTCCATGAAGTATTCAAACGGCAGGTCGGGGTGAAGCCCGCCCACGATATGGAACTCGGTTACGGCCTCGGTGAGGCCTTTGCCGGCCGTCTCCCACGCCTCTTCCAGGGCCATTGTGTAGGTATCGGCCGCGCCCTTTTTGCGCCCAAACGCGCACAGCCGGCAGGAGGCGACGCACACGTTGGTTGGATTGATGTGGCGATTGACATTGAAGTACGTCAGGTCGCCATGCAGACGTTCACGGACCAGATTGGCCATCCAGCCAACAGCAAGGATGTCGCCGCTGCCATACAGCGCTACGCCGTCTTCGAAGCTGAGCCGTTCACCACGCTCGACCTTTGCCGCAATCGGGAGGAGGGCGGCATCGTCGGTCTGAAAACCATGCCGGGGCTTGGTCAGGCTTTGCATAGATCTTAGATTCTAGCGCGGCCCAAAACGTCGCGAGCTAGTTTGCCGGCTTGGCGGCCACTTCCGGCGAAGCCACCATCCGAGGCTCCACCACCACACCATCAAAAAGGGTGGCCCCGATCAGATGGTCACCTACGGGCCGCACAAACCGAAGCTTCCACCCGGTATCGACGTAGTTGACCTTGTGATCGGGCACGTTCACGGTGAAGGCGACCGGCGAGGCAGAGGAGGTGACCAGGATTCGTGACGCAGTCGCATCGAAGAAGATGTTGTCCACTTCGGTGAGGAAGAGGTTGCGGAGCGTCTTCCAGGTAGCGCCGTAGTCGGTGGAAAGCCAAACACCCTCGCGGCCTCCGATCCAAAGGTTCTTCTCACCATCGAGGGCAACAGCACCGATCTGGGTCAGGTCGGCTGGAAGGGCCACCGTGTCCCAGGTCGCGCCGCCATCAGGCGACAACGCCACCCTTTGCAGGCCCGCGGCAAGGATCATGGGTGAGGCATTGGCCTCGCCCGCCTTGGCGGCACTGAGCGCCGCGACGTAGTGTACGTCGGGCATGGCGAGGGAGCTTACCTCGGCCCAATGCTGTCCGCCGTCCGCGGAGCGAAGCAGCCCGGACGAGGTGCCGGCAAAGAGGGTCTGGCCGGACTGGGAAAGTGAGTACACGACCGCATCCAGCCGGGTTGCCTTTAGCGCAGGGACCGCGGCGGGCTTTTGCGGCGTTGCGCTGGCCTTGGCCGCAGCAGGTTTGGTTGCTGCCTGCGTCACGACCGCATGTTTCGACCCAAGATGCGGGCTTGCCGCGCTTCCGGGGCGGGTGTGCCCCTTGGCAGAGACAGGTTGCGCGCCGTGGTGCATGGGCGCACGCCGCGCTGCAGCGGTTTTGACCAGGCGAGTGTGACGCGCCGGCAGCTTGCCTCGGGTGGTGTGC
Organism: uncultured Acidobacteriaceae bacterium; assembly: GCA_964246625.1. GTDB lineage: Bacteria > Acidobacteriota > Terriglobia > Terriglobales > Acidobacteriaceae > Granulicella. Next base: position 41,332 of record CAXTRM010000004.1, on the reverse strand, counting down.
GCCGCGGCCCGGGCCGGCGTAGGTTTCGCTTTCTTGTTCGCGCCGGGACCGTGCTTCGGCGGACCAGGAGAGACCAAGCGTGTGGGGGCAGGCAGCACCACGTTTCCTTTTGAGGGAGCCTCTCCCTTTTGCGGCACGGGCGGCCCTTCCAGGGCGCTGGAGTCCACCCAGGTGCCTTCCTGCAAACGAAAGACGCCATGGCCCGTGCCGGCGAGCAGGGTTCCATCAGCCAGCGACAGCAGGCTGAACACGTCACGTCCGCCCAGTCCCTCGCTTTGCTGCTGCCAGCGCACCCCGCCGTCCGTGCTTTGAAAGACGCCACCAGTCGCTTTGTCGTTCACGACACCGACGTAGACGGTACCGGGATGCTGCGCGTCGGCGGCATAGGCGGTCACCTGACGGGCGGAAAACCCGTCATTGGAGGCCTGAAAGGAGGACCCTGCGTCTTCGCTGCGGTAAACGCCGCCGCGATCCGTAGCGATCAGAACATGGTTGGAGTTTTTTGGGTCGACATAGACGTCATTCACGATGACATCGGAGGGCGTGAGCCGTTCCCAGTGAGCGCCGGCGTCGGAGGTCCGGTAGAGCCCCTCCGTTGTGCCCGCAAAGACGATCTCCAGGTTTTCCGGATCCTGTTCCAGCGTGCGTGTCCGACGGGCGGTGGACGGAATGCCCTGCACCTTGTGGAAGAGTTCGCCGGCGTTGGCGCTCTTATAGATGCCGGAGCAGGCACTGGCATAGACGACGTTGGAGTCTTTCGGATCGACGATGATCGAAAAGACATCGGAGTCGTCAATGATGCCTTCTTTGATGTTGGACCAGGTCTTGCCGCCATCGGTGGTCTTCCACGGCAGATGCCAGGTGCCCGCATAGATGACGTCGGGGTTGTCCGGGGCGATCGCGATGGACTGAACCTCTTTGATCTCGGTACTGCCTTCCGGGCTGATCTGCTGCCAATGCACCCCGTTGTCCATCGAGCGAAAGACGCCACCGCGGACGGTGCCGGCGACCAACTCCTTAGGATTGGAGACCGAGCGGGACAGGGAGCGGACGGATTGCCCGCGCATCTCCGCCTGGGCATACCAGTCCTTGCCGTAGTTTTCGCTGATAAAGACGCCGCCGTCGCTGAGGTGATCGACCGTATAGGCGCCGACGACAAGGCGCTTCGGGTTATCGCGGTCCACAACGATATGATCGATCACGAGGTCGTTGCGCTTGCTGATCTGCGCAACGCGAGCCCAATGTTCGCCGCCATCACCGGAGTCATAGATCCACCCCGTTGCGGTGCCAAGGAACAAATGGCGTGAGTCGGCCGGGTCGGCGGCAAACGACCTGGCGTCACCGCCAAAGGGCCCGAGGGGAAACCAGTTGGCGGCGCGCGCCACCCCGCCTACAAGTCCGGCGGCGAGCACACCACAGCCCAACCTGAACCAATTAGAAAACCGCATCGCTCCCCTTGCCCTGCCCGATCGGGTCGAGGCCTGAGTCGGTCGCACCCCGTCACTGTGAGGGTGGGGCCGTTCGCCTTCTCTTCCCGATGTGACGTCCGAATGGGCACACAGGCCGCTTCGTGACTGACCAACATACCATGTTACCGCAGGTACGCGTCGTCCTTGTTGATCCAGTCCTGCCGGGGTGGCGCGAAGATGTCGTAATCCACCGTGTCTTCCAGGGCTTCGGCGGCATGAGGCAGGTTTCCCGGGATCACCAGCACCTCCCCGGCGCGGACGGTGACCTGCCTGTCGGCACCGGCCTCGCCGAGCGAAAACAGGAGCGCGCCCTGCACAATCCAGGCAATCTGCTCATTGGGGTGGCTGTGCCGGGGCACGACGCACCCTTGCTTCAGGTCGATGCGGGCGATCATGGCCTCTGCCCCGGTGATGAAGGCACGGGACAGGAGCGGGTTCATTGCTTCGGTGGGCACATCGGCCCAGCGGATCGGTGCCGGGCGGGGATCCTGCGGCGGGACAGCGGGTGAGAGCGGGTCGGCCATGCCGTAAGCGTAACGCCAATCCGGGCCGCTGCACCCTGGCGGTTGCAGCAGGAGAAAGCTGTTGTACAGTAAACGGAAACGCAGCAATTTGAACCTTCTCGCCACACGGGAACACGTGACGAGAGCCGGCCCGCTCCCCCAAACGGAGTGGCTCGGTCCCCCGCATCTTCTTGTTCTTGCTCCCTGTCCGTCGGGAGTGTGAAAGGACCTCTAGGCATGCGCTTGGTTGCAGGCTGTTGTCGGCGTTTCCGCCCCTTTTCCCGTTATCCCCTTGTAGGGCTGGTCCTGTGCTTTGCCTTGCTGCTAGGCGCCTCTGTGCGCGCGCAAACTCCGGCGACAGCGGCGAGTGATCGCATCGCTGCGTTGGAAAAGACGGCGAACGACAACGCCGCCGCCATCGCGAGCGCCCAATCGGCAGGCGACAACGCATGGATGCTTACCTCGGCCGCGCTGGTCCTGATGATGAGCGGCCCTGGGCTGGCACTGTTCTATGGAGGCCTGGTTCGCCGCAAGAACGTGCTTGGCACCATGATGCAGACCTTTGCCATGATGGCCGTCATCACTGTGCTCTGGGCGCTGGTGGGCTATTCCCTGGCCTTTGGCGACGGGAATGCGTTTCTCGGCAATCTGCAACATGCCATGCTGCAGGGCGTGGGGCTGCTGCCGGACAAGGACTACGCAGGGACGATCCCGCTGCAAACGTTCATGGTGTACCAGTTGATGTTTGCCATCATCACACCCGCCCTGATCTCGGGCGCTTTTGCGGAACGCATGAAGTTTTCTGCGATGGTGGTCTTTCTGGTGCTTTGGGCGATCGTTGTGTACAGCCCGATGGCGCACATGGTGTGGGGCAAACACGGACTGCTGAACGCGTCCTTGGGGGGCCGCTTCCCGTGCCTGGACTTTGCGGGCGGGACGGTGGTGCATGTAACCTCCGGCGTCAGTGCACTGGTGACGGCGTTGTATCTCGGCAAGCGCGTGGGGTATCCCCAACGAGCCATGCCACCGCACTCTGTGGTGCTGAGCTTCGTCGGCGCCTGCCTGCTCTGGGTGGGCTGGTTCGGCTTCAATGCGGGCTCGGCGCTGGGGGCGAGCGGCCTGGCCACCTCGGCGTTTGTGAACACCCACTTCGCCGCGGCCTCGGCCGCCCTGGGCTGGCTTGCGGCGGAGTGGATCCGCAACGGCAAGCCTTCTGCCCTGGGAGGGATCTCGGGGGCGGTCGCCGGGCTGGTCGGTATCACGCCAGCTTCCGGCTTTGTGACGCCCATGGGAGCGCTCTGGATCGGGCTGATCACCGGTGTGTTCTGCTTTTTCATGGTGGTGAAGGTGAAAAACATCTTCGGCTATGACGATTCGCTGGACGCCTTCGGCGTGCATGGCGCCGGCGGCACCATTGGCGCCCTGCTGACGGGATTGTTTGCCAACTCCGCCATCAATCCGCTGTTAGGCAAGGGCAAGCCGACAGGCTTCTTCGAAGGCAACCACGGGCAGGTGTTCAATCAGTTGATCAGCGTGGCCATCGCCTGGTGCTTGTCCGGCATAGGCACCTTGCTCATTTTGTTTCTCGTGGATAAGCTCATCGGGCTGCGGGTAAGCGAGGACGACGAGCGCACCGGCCTGGACCTGAGCCAACATGGCGAAGAAGGCTACGACTGGGAAGCGGCCTAGGCTCAACGATTCACGCAACGCGGCATTGCGCAACCGCTACGGGTGCAAAGGATACCAAGATGCAGAAGATTGAAGCCATTATCCAGCCCTCACGGCTGGACGCCGTGAAAGACGCCCTGGTGGAGGCCGGCGTATCCGGCATCACCATTCTTGAAGCGCGGGGCCATGGCCGCCAGAAAGGACACACCGAGTTCTACCGGGGTCGCGAGTACTCGGTCGATCTGCTGCCCAAGGTGAAGCTGGAGCTGGTTGTCGCGGACGAGATGGTGGAACGGGCCGTGCAGGCCATCAGCGGCGCGGCCCGAACAGGACGGATCGGCGATGGCAAGATCTTTTTATCGCGCATCGACGAAGCTATCCGGATCCGCAACGACGAACGGGGCGATATCGCCCTCTGAGGCACCCATGCAAGCGACCAGCGGCGGGGATGAGTTCGATGGGGCACTCCGCGCCGTGTACCAGCGGCGCATGGATGGTGTGCGCGACCGCTTTGCGCAGGATGGCGACGGCGTGGCGGCCGTGGTGGAACGCACAGCAGCCGTGGACAGCCTGCTTCAGGGCCTGTGGCATCGCGAGCTCGCCCGGGAGCCGCGGCTTGCGGCGGGCCTCGCCGTTGTGGCCCTGGGAGGTTACGGCCGCGGCCAGTTGTTCCCTTTTTCCGATGTGGACCTGTTGTTCTGCCTGGAAAAGAGCCCGGGCGCCCATGTGACCGAGGCCCTGCAAAGGATCTCACGGGAGCTGTGGGACAGCGGACTTCGAGCTTCCGGCTCGACCCGGTTGCTGGGAGAATGTGAGCGCTTCAAGAGTTCCGATCCCGAGGGCAGCCTGGCCCTGCTGGATACGCGATGGGTCTGCGGCGACCCGGGGCTGTACCGCAGCCTGCAGGCGCGGCTGTATGACAAGCGCTCCGCGCGGGACGCCCGGGCGCTTGCCGGAGCGGCCGCCGAGCTCACCCGGCAGCGGCACGCTCGGTTTGGCCACACCCTGTTCCACCTGGAACCCAACGTCAAGGACGCGCCAGGCGGTCTTCGCGACACCCATGTCATCGCATGGCTTTCGGCACTGCGTGGCGGCAACGCCGAGGAGCGAACAGCCGAGGGCTTCGCTTCGGCTACCCGGTTTCTTACCTCGGTTCGTGTTTTTCTTCATCTTCGCCGCGGCCGCGACGACAATACCCTGGACTGGCATGCGCAGGACGAAGCTGCCCGCCACGGCGCGGGTGCGGGCAAACCTGTCACCGGAGCGGGGCCCGAACAGGACCCGGCCTACTGGATGCGGCTGTACTTTCGACAGGCGCGCATCGTGGCCAGGGCGCTGGACCACGAGCTTGAAGTGTCAGGGCAACAGCCCAAGCCGATGCGCTCTACGCTGAAAGCCAAGGCACCTGCCCGTGCCGGCTTCACGGTCAGCGACGGGGTGCTACGTCTCAAGCAAACAAGGCAGGATCTTGATCCAGCCAAGGAACCGGAGATCGTGCTGGAAGCCTTTGCCTTGGTCGCCGCCAGCGCGGTGCGTCTGGAAGCTGAAAGCGAAGGCCGTATCGCCGAAGCGGTTCCCCAGCTGTCGGCGGCGCTTGAAGACGGCCCCCGGCTGTGGTCCCGTTTGCGGAAGATCCTGTGCGGCCGCTACGCCGCCGACGCGCTCCGTGCCATGCACACCGTTGGGGTACTGGACCTGATTGTCCCGGAGTTTCATGGCATCGACGCCCTGGTGATCCGGGATGCCTACCACCGGTATACCGTGGACGAGCACACCTTTGTGCTGCTGGAAGCCTTGCATGCCCTGGCCGACGAGCCGGCTCCGGGCGCCCCTGCCTGGCGACAACGCTTCGGCTATCTGCTGCGAGACCTGCCCCAGCCCGAACTGCTGTATCTGGCGGCGCTGCTGCACGACACAGGCAAGGCCCGCTCGGTCGGTGAGCACGCCAACGCGAGCGCCCTGCTGGCAGATACCGTGACAGGACGGCTGGAGCTGGACGCGTTTGACCGGCTGCTGGTCCGAAGGCTGATCGAGTGCCACCTGGAGATGTCGGCTGCCCTGCGGCGGGACATCTTCGACGCGGAAACCGTACGCGTCTTTGCAGACAAGGTGGGCGATCATGACCTGCTGCGCATGCTGACGGTGTTTACCTACGCCGATATCAGCGCGGTGCATCCGGATGCCCTGACGCCATGGAAGGCAGAAAACCTGTGGCGTCTGTGGATGGCCGCGGAGAACCAGCTGGACCGGAGTGTCGATCAGGATCGTGTCCACACCCTGGAGCGGTCGCCGGAGGGGGACGTCTTCGGGGTGGGCCGGTTGCCTCAGGTTCCCGCAGAGCAGCGGGATATGTTGCACCAGTTTCTGGAAGGAATCCCTGAGCGGTACCTCAGAACGCGATCTGCGGAAACGGTCCGGCAGCACCTGCGCCTGGCGTCGTCGGAGACTCGCGATCATGTGCTGCTCCAGGAGACCGGCATTGGCTATGAGGTGACGTTTCTGACAGGGGACAGGCCCCGGCTCTTCGCAGACCTGACCGGGGCCCTTGCAGGCTGGGGCATGAACATCGTTTCGGCAGAGGCCTTTTCGAACGCGCATTGGCTTGTTATCGACACGTTCCGGTTCACGGACCCGTACCAGACGCTCGCCTTGAACCCTGAAGAGCATGAGCGGTTCCGGGCCTCCCTGGAGGCGGTTCTCAAGGGGACGGCCTCGGTGGACGCGTTGTTGAAGGGTCAGCGGCGCCAACGAACGGCAAAGCCGAGGCGCGTGGTGGAGACCCGGGTAGAGTTCGACAACATGTCCTCAGCCCACAGCACCCTTTTGCAGGTAATCGCTCAAGACCAGCCGGGGCTTTTGCGGAAGGCCAGCCTGATTCTGAGTGAAGCCGGCATCAGCGTAAGGGTGGCTCTGGTCGACACAGAAGGTGAGATGGCGATTGATGTCTTTTACGTCACCGCAGGGGACCAGAAGCTCACCGAGGTGCAACAACTCGACCTCCAACGGCAACTGATCGCCGGGCTCTAGGGGGACGCCAGGAAGAACGGGCTGGCAAACCGGCGGTCTCTTGTATCCCATGTCTTCAGTTCCGAATCGGAACAGCGCAGCCTGGCATAACGCCCGCCGTTTCATTTTGGAACTGAGAAATACCTCCGGGGACCAACCCGCTGCAAAGGCGTCGCATCGCATTGTTTAATCCCCTGGGCCAGATGAAGCGGGTGGCACGTCACCTTCGCCGCAGAGCAGAAACGTATACTAGTGCTTATGAACTCCGATCCAAACCAGACCAGCACCAACGGCCGTCCTGTGGGAACCCCGCAGCATGCCGACCGGTATCTTTTCGGCACTCTCGACAGCTTCGGCAAGAATCGCGAGAAGGTTGCGGAGGTGGACTGGGGCAACGATCAGCCGGAAGGCGTTGTGCTGGCTTCGCTGGACGCGGCAATCAACTGGGTGCGGAAAAACAGCATATGGCCGATGACTTTTGGGCTGGCCTGCTGCGCCATCGAGATGATGTCCATGGGCGGTTCCCGCTATGACCTCGCCCGGTTCGGCGCCGAGGTATTTCGTCCGTCCCCGCGCCAAAGCGATCTCATGATCGTCGCTGGCAGGGTGTCGCAGAAAATGGCGCCCGTCATTCGCCGCCTGTATGAGCAAATGCCGGAACCCAAGTGGGTGATTTCGATGGGGGCATGTGCCACCTCGGGAGGCGTTTTTAATAACTACGCGCTGCTTCAGGGCGTGAACCAGATTATCCCTGTCGATGTTTATGTTCCCGGCTGCCCGCCACGACCGGAACAGCTGCTGTATGCCATCACGCTGCTGCAGGAAAAGATCCAGGGGAGCCGCGGCACGGTGAAGCAAGCGCTCAACTTGTAGGCATGAGCCAGCGCGATCGACCCAGTTGCCGGGAAACGTAATAACTTCGGAGGTACAGACGCACTTGTAGCTTGATAGGTAGAAGAGGAAGTCTGAAAGTATGAGCAGAATTCCGCGTCAGATTTCTGTAGACATTTGCACCAACTGCGATACACTTTTGACGCATTTCCCAAAGATATTTGCGAGCTGATTGCAAAGCTCGCACACCGGATAGAAGTTTCAGTGGAGGTTTACAAGAATGTCTCATCGTCCGTTTCGCCATTTCGGCCGGTATTTGCTGGCTGCATGTGCGGTCAGCGTTGCCACTGCGAGCCTAAGCGCGCAGGATGCACCGGCCACCCCGCCGCCACCACCACCTAATGCACCTGCTCCGACGAGCAGTGCATATACCGGCGTGAACCCCTCAAAGTTTGACCTCTTCCTGGGGTACTCCTACTTTGGGGCGCACGGCGATGTTCAGCCCTCGGGCATTCGGTACTCGTCTGTTGATGAGGGCGCCGTGATCAGCGGCGCGTACTACTTCAACAAGTACTTCGGTGCCGAGATTGAGGGTTTCGCGAACCCTGACGGGCAGAATGATGGCCTGTACTCTGGCTCGGCCGGTCCGATCTTCCGCGCTCCCCTGCAGAACTTCACCCTGTTCGCGCATGGCCTGGTTGGTGGCGTGCGGTTGGGTGGACCGAACAGTGACGTGCCTGCCACCTACGAGCACGAGCCGTACACCTGGGGCACAACGATCACCGCGGGCGGCGGCATGGACTACAACCTGCCCTTCGCCAATGGCCTCTTTGGCATTCGCGTCTTTGAAGCGGACTATCGCTACATCCACACTGACTTTGGTCCGGCCACCACGATTCCCACAGGCGGTCCCCTGGGTGGTCGTACGAACATGAGTGCCGCCGAGTTGAGCGCCGGCATCCTGGTGCACGTCGGCCACATCATCCCGCCGCCGCCGATTACCTATGCCTGTGCGCTGACTACCCCGGCTGCCGGTGCGACGATCTACCCCGGCGACCCCGTGGAGATCACCGGTACGGCAACCAATGTCAACCCAAAGAAGCCAGTGACCTATAGCTGGACCTCAGATGCCGGCCCGATTGCGTCCACGTCCAACGTGGCCGCGGTGGACACCAAGAGCCTGAACCCGGGCAACTACAACGTGAAGGGTCACGTGATGCAGGGCAACAAGCCCGGCCAGTTCGCGGACTGCACGGTGCCGTTGACGATCACACAGGTTCAGCCCCCGACCATCACCTGCTCGGCCAACCCCTCGACAGTGACCCCGGGCCAGTCGGCCACGATTACTTCGCAGGGCAACAGCCCGCAGAACCGTCCGCTAACCTATAGCTACAGCGCGACAGCTGGTTCCATCAACGGCAACACGGCCAATGCCACCCTCGACACCACCGGTGTTGCGCCTGGCACCATCACCGTGACCTGCAACGTTGTCGACGACAAGGGCCAGACAGCCTCGACCACCACCTCGGTGACTGTGTCTGCACCGCCTGCGCCACCGGCACCCACAACGCAGTCGCTGTGCACCATCAGCTTTGACCGCGATGCCAAGCGCCCAACCCGCGTGGACAATGAAGCCAAGGCCTGCCTTGACGACATCTCCCTCGCGCTGCAGCGTGATCCGCAGAGCAAGTTGGATGTGGTTGGCAACGCCACCGCCGATGAGCGCATGGCGCAACGCCGCGCTGCTGAGCGTGCTGTAAACGAGAAGGCCTACCTGGTGGGCGAGAAGGGCATCGATGCGTCGCGGATCACGGTCTACACCGGCACCGCTGGCACCAAGTCCAACTCCAACACCCTGGTACCGTCTGGCGCCACCGACAGCAGTGTGGGTAGCCCGGTAGATGAGTCCACGATCAAGCCGATCCCGCGTTCGGCTCCAGCTCGTGGCGCTCACCACCGTCGTCACCACAAGCGGTAACTCAACGCACCTGAACCGGACGGCTGGCCACTGTGGCCAGCCGTTTCGCTTTGTGAGCTCCCTTTCTGCTCCCGGCTTGCCACCTAAGTTGTAGGCTCAATCGGGGTACCCCTGAAAAGCTGTCCAAGCACGGCTTTTCAAGCAACCGTCACTGGACCGTAGTCCCTGGTTCTGCCAGAATTGGTGCAGCACCAAGCAGACAGGTTCATCCTTCTTCAGCACGTGCAGTACCTCACCTGGAGCGTTCATGAGTACCGTCAAGATCGGCAATAAGCAGCTCGGGCCCGGCCAGCCCTGTTACGTGATCGCAGAGATCGGCATCAATCACAACGGCGACATCGATCTTGCTAAGCGCCTGATCTCCGTAGCTGTAGCCGCTGGCTGCGACGCTGTTAAGTTCCAGAAGCGCACCGTCGAGGTGGTCTACACGGAAAAGGAGCTGACTCAGCCCCGTCCCAATCCCTTCGGTGACACCAACGGCGATCTGAAGCGCGGCCTTGAGTTCGGCCAGGAAGACTATGCCGAGATCAACAGCTTCTGTAAGCAGGTGAAGATCGATTGGTTTGTTTCTCCCTGGGACGAGGCATCTGTTGACTTCGTCGAGCAGTTCAATCCGCCGGTCTACAAAATTGCCTCGGCTTCGCTGACCGATGACAATCTCCTGCAGCATGTGCGGAAGACCGGTAAGCCCGTCATCGCTTCTACCGGGATGAGCACCTATGATGAGATCGACCACGCCGTCGAGGTACTCGGCAAAGACAACCTCATCCTGATGCACACGACGTCCACCTATCCTGCAAAGTACGAACAGCTGAACCTTCGCGCTATTCCGGCGATGATCGATCGGTACGGTATCCCGGTCGGCTATTCCGGGCATGAGACGGGCATTCCCACCACGGTTGCGGCCGCGGTACTCGGTGCCTGCTGCGTGGAGCGGCACATCACCATGGATCGCGCGATGTGGGGATCGGATCAGGCCGCTTCCCTGGAACCGAACGGCATCAGCCGCCTGGTACGTGACATCCGTCTGTGCGAGCAGTCCATGGGCGATGGGGTGAAGCGTGTCTACGAGGAAGAGATCCCGGTGATGAAGAAGCTGCGCCGCGTCGGCGCTGCCGTTTAGCGAATGCCCTTCTCCGACCAGCAACGCACCGATGGCCTGCAAACCCTGCAGGCCATCGCCTTTGATGTCGATGGTGTTTTGACCGACGGTACCCTGCTCTGGTCCACGGGCACAGTGGACGAGACCAAGCGCTTCAGCTTCGAGGACATTATGGGAGTGTCACTGTTGCGCCGGCTCGGTATCAAGCTGGCGCTTATCTCCGGTGAGCCGTCCCCTTTGGTGGATCGCTATGCCAGCAAGATGCACCTGCACCATGTAACCAAGGGCACGCGCGACAAAGCGTCCGCGCTGCGTGAGTTCGCCGGCAGCTTCAGCATCCCTTTGGAACGCACATGCTTCTTTGGCGATGACGTCAATGATCTGTTTGCCATGGAGATCGCCGGTCTGTGCGCGTGCCCTGCGGATGCGGCCACCGAGGTTCGCGAGTTCGTGGCGGAACACGGCTATGTGAGCGCCAGAAACGGCGGGCAGGGTGCCGTTCGCGACTTCGCTGATTCCCTGCTGAAGGCCCGCAACCTTCGCGGCCGGGACGTCTTTCTGCTTCGACCGCCGGAGTGAGGCTTCCGGTACATCGTCCCGCTCGGCCCGCATGGCGGTCCCAGTAGTCTGCCCTGACCACGTACCATAGAGAGCGCATGATCAAGCTGTCCGATTACATCCTCAGGTTTGTCGCCGACCTCGGCATCAAAGACTGTTTCCTCGTCACCGGTGGCGGTGCCATGCACCTCAATCAGTCCCTTGCAAGCGAGAGCCGCATCCGCCCAATCTGCAACTCGCATGAACAGGCCTCGGCAATCTGCGCGGAAGGCTATGCCAAAGCCACCAACGGCCTTGGCTTCTGCATGGTCACTACCGGGCCTGGCGGCACCAACGCCGTTACCGGCGTGGCCGGGGCATGGCTGGACTCCACGCCGGTGCTCTACGTTTCAGGCCAGGTCAAGCGACCGGATCGCATGTTCGACGCGCTCACAGGCAAGCCGCTCGGCATGCGTCAGCTGGGCGTCCAGGAGGTCGACATCACCTCCATCGTGAAACCGATCACAAAGTACGCCGAGACGATCCTCGAGCCCAATGACATCCGGTACCACCTTGAAAAGGCTGTTTACCTCGCGCTGAACGGCCGGCCTGGCCCGGTATGGATCGACGTGCCGCTTGATGTGCAGGCCACGCCGATCGACGAAACGCAGCTGCGCGCCTTTGACCCCGCCGAGTTCGCTCACGACATCACGATCACCGGTACCGCGAACATCCCCTCGGAAGTTCAGCGCGCCATCGAGGCCTTCAATGCCTGCGAGCGCCCCCTGCTCTTCGCCGGCAATGGCATCCGTCTCGCCCGCGCGATGGACGAGTTCGAAGAGCTACGGCAGCACCTTCGCATCCCATCCGTCGCGACCTGGTGTGCTGCAGATCTTGTTCCCTCGGACGACCCAACCTATGTCGGCCGCCCTGGGAACGTAGCCGCGCGGGGCGCCAACTTCGCCCTGCAGAACTGTGATTTCCTCCTGGTGCTGGGGGCACGGATGGACATGGCGATCACCGGCTATGCCCCACAGAACCTGGCCCGCGAGGCCCACAAGATCACGGTCGATATCGATCAGGCCGAGTTGAACAAGCTCCATCCTCATGTGCAGCAACCTGTCTGCGCCGACGCCAAGGCTTTTCTTACCGAACTGCTGAAACACAAAGACCAGCTCAAACCCAAGGACTTCAAGCCGTGGGAGGAGCGCTGCGCCGACTGGAAGCATCGTTACCCTGTCGTGACCGAGGAGCAAAAGAGGCCTGAGGGTTTAGTCTCCGTCTTCAACCTCGCCGATGTCGTTGGCACCGAGGTCGATGCCGATACCCGCATCGTCGTCGGCAACTCCGGCTCGGGCATCGAGATCTTTTTTCTGGGTTTCCCGATCCTCCATTCGCAGCGCCTGTATCACACCGCAGGGCTGGGCTCGATGGGGTACGCCATCCCGATGGCGATCGCGGTTTCCATCGCAAACCCTGGCCGTGAGGTCATTGCGGTCGATGGCGATGGTGGATTTATGTTCAACATCCAGGAGCTCGAGACCATTCATCGCCTCAACCTGCCCATCAAGTTCTTCGTGCTGAACAATGATGGCTATAGCTCCATCCGCGCCTCACAAACGGCTTACTTCCAGCAGCCCACCATCGGTGCCGACCGCAACACGGGGCTGACTATCCCCAACCTGTCCGACGTGGCAGGGGCATTTAAGTTGGGCAGCTATGTCATCAAGGATCAGACCGATCTCCGGGCGGAGGTCCGCAAGGTTCTCGACATGGAGGGTCCTGTTGTGTGTGACGTGAACGTACTCCCTGACGAGGTGCGCGCGCCTCGCCTGCAAAGCTACCAGAGGGCTGATGGCACCTTTGTCTCCAAGCCGCTCGAAGACCTGTTCCCGTTCCTGCCACGCGAGGAGTTCCTCGCCAACATGATCGTGAAGCCGCTGGACGAGTAGCTGACATTGACGCTGCTGCTCGTTCTGCCAACCTCCTCGCAGCCCTGCTGATCTTATCTGGTTGGCGACGGTGCTTTCCTTAGAGGGCATCGTTGCCGAAGCCAGGTTCGTCCTCGATGACGGCGTGGCGCTTGCCTGCACGGCTCCCTGGCCTGCTCCTCACATTGCCCTTCGCTGCAAATGTCCTCAGCAGCACTCTGATGGTGCTGTTTGAACCGGCTGTATGGCCACAAAGACTTTTCCCCAAGCACAGGACAATGTATGCCTCATACCTACGGCGTCATGCAAGGCCGCCTTTCCCCTCCCGAAGACGGCCGCTTCCAATTCTTCCCCCGCCAGGGCTGGCGCGACGAGTTCGCCAAAGCCAAGGCTGCCGGCTTCGGCTACATCGAATGGATTCACGATGACTTCGATGGGTGGAAGAGTGAGGCCGATCCAGGCGTGAACCCCATCTTCACGGAGGACGGCCTGCGTGAGTTCGACGCCCTCAAGGCAGAGCACGGCGTCAGCACACCCGCGCTCTGCGGAGACTGGTTCATGGAGCACCCGCTCATTCGTTGCAGCTCCGAAGAGCGCATCCATCGCGAACAGCACCTCCACGCCCTGCTTTCTACGGCAAAACGTATCGGTGCTTGGCGCCTCGTACTCCCCTTTGTCGATAACGCCAGGATCACGCACGAGGAAGAAAAGCTGCAGGTGTTGGACGTCCTCAAGCATGCGCTGCCCGTCGCGGAAAGGTGTGGCGTCGAACTCCATCTCGAGGCTGACTTCACCCCCACGGACTTCCAGCGCTTCCTTGCTCGCCTGGATCACCCTTATCTGAAGGTGAACTGGGACAGCGGCAACAGCTCCGGCCTGGGTTACATCGCCACAGAGGAGTTCGCGGCTTACGGCGAGCGCATTGGCTCGGTGCACATCAAAGATCGCTACCGCAAGCCGGAAGGCGGCATCGAGACGCGCCCACTGGGTACCGGCTCGGCCAACTTCGATGATGTTTTCAAAGCCATTCACTCGGTCGGCTACGATGGCGGTGTCACCCTGCAAGTCGCACGCGGCACCCCCGGTAGTGAGGTCGACTTCTTGCGTGGGCAGCTCGACTACGTGAAGCGCTACTGGTAGTCCGTTGGGGTCGGCCCAGCCGTCTCACGGTGCAACCCCTCCCAACGCTGCTTAACCCGGCTCATCAACCTCCAGGAACGCCATGCCGATCACAGCTCAGGATCTCGAACGTAACGCGCTTTTCTCCCTTGAAGGCAAGACCGCCGTCCTCACGGGCGCGTCGGGCTTTCTTGGTCGTACCTTCGCCCTGGCCCTGCTTTCGAATGGGGCCCGCGTCATCGCGCTGGGCCGCAGTGAGCGCCTGAAGACCGAAGCTGCCCGGTGGGCCGACCAGTTCGGCGCGGACAGGATCGCAGTCGAGCAGATCGACATGTACAACGTCGACGCGTTGAACACGCTGTGCGACAGGATCGCTGCCCAAGAGACCACTTTGGATATCCTGGTCAACAACGCGCATGAACTTGGCTCCGCTACGGGCTTCAACGTGCCCGAAGGCTCGCTCGAGAACTCCACCTTCGACCAATGGCAGCGCAATCTCCAGGGCGGCGTGTACTGGGCCGTACAGACCACGCAACGCCTCGGCCTGAAGATGAAAGAGCAGCGACGTGGCTCCATCATCAACATCGCTACCATGTACGCCTCGGTGGCACCCCGGCCACAGTTATACGAGGGAACCGCCTCACTGAACCCGCCAGGCTACAGCGCCTCCAAAGCAGCGTTGGTCGCCTTCACTCGCTACACGGCGAGCTTCTGGGGCAGCACCGGGGTGCGCGCCAACTGCATCTCCCCTGGTCCGTTCAGCAATACCGAAGACGTGGGCACGGGACAGAATGCCGTACAGGTAGATTCACCCTTCGTCACAAAGCTGAAGGGGTACACCGTTTTAAACCGGATCGGTCGCCCCCTTGAACTCTGCGGCGCCCTGCTGTTTCTGGCCTCCGATGCGAGCACCTACGTCACAGGCCAGAACCTCAACATCGATGGCGGGTGGACCGCGGTTTAGCAAGAACGTTCTCAAGCCCCTTGCGAACGTTCCACAAGATGGGTCACTGCCCTCGCTGGAGCGACGCTGCCCGGAACAGTACACTAGCAGGAGTGGATCTTCAGCTCGCCAACCAGGTGGTTTTTGTGGCGGGCAGTTCCCGTGGCATCGGCCGCGCCATCGCAGCAGCCTTGCTGGCCGAAGGCGCCCGGGTCGTTCTCACGGGCCGCGATGAGGCCTCGCTCCGTGCCACACAGGCCGAGCTCACCAATCTCGAAACCCAGCGCCGCATCCTGGCGGTGCGCGGCGACTTCACACATGCTGAAACCATTGCACGTGCCCTGGAACGCACGTTGCAGCATTTCGGCCAGGTCGATCATCTCGTCGCCAACCTGGGCACCGGCTCCGGCAAGCCCGGGTGGGATCAGCCTGAGGAGGAGTGGACGAGGCTGTTTGAGCTGAACTTCTTTGCCAGCACGCGCCTGGCGCAGGCCGCACTGCCTCACCTGCTCAAGAATCCGCAAGGTGGCAGCATCCTGTTCCTTTCCTCGATTGTGGCCGTCGAGGCGACCCCCGCGCCGCTGCCCTACTCCGCCGCGAAGGCCGCGCTCACGAATTACAGCAAGAACCTGGCACGACAGCTTGGCCCACAAAAGGTGCGGGTCAACACCATCGCTCCCGGGAATGTCTTCTTTCCGGGCGGCAGCTGGGAGCGTCACCTGACCCATCGTCGTGACGTGGTGGAATCGATGCTTCGCACAGAGGTGCCTCAGCAACGATTCGGGAGCCCGGAAGAGATCGCCTCGCTGGCCGTGTATCTTTGCTCGCCGCAGGCTGGCTTCGTCACGGGGGCGTGCTACGTCGTGGATGGCGGTCAGACCAGGACACTTTAAACACTGGCTGCCTCGAACTTTTCAACACCTGCCTACCCTCGATGGTTTGGGTTCGTCCATGTATCAGCGCAGTGCAACAGTTCGGTGTGATGGAGGCCACATGCAACAGTCTGTAACGCCCACCACATCCGCTTCCTGGGTTTCCGCTTACTTCAGTGCGCGCAATCTGCTGCTTGCGCTCTTTGGCGCGGTGGTGATTAGCTGCTGCGGTTTCTTCATCGACCATTTCTTCCATCGAGCCAATCGCTTGCTCGCGTCGGACTTCTACACCTGCGGCGTCGCTTTTATGTTTTCCTACACCCTTTTGCAGTTTGAGTCCCGTCGCCGAGCGCTGCTCGCACGCCGCATGGAGATCGCCGCAGAGGTCAATCACCACATCCGCAACGCGCTCACCGGTGTCGTTTTTACCGCGGCGGCTCGCAACGACCCCGCACTGCAAGCGGTCCTTGACGACGCCACAGCCCGCATCGATTGGGTACTGAACACGGTTCTTCCCGACGGCTCGTCTTCCCTAAAGTGGCCTGTACAGTCACCCCACTGGCGCCCACAAACCTGGCCCAGCCAGAAGAAGAAGCTCCACGAACACTGATCCAGTTGCCCGCGTTGCGCAGGACGCTACCAGAGCACCCCAAGGATCGGTGCCTCGGGTTCGGGCAGCGCTGTTTCGTTCAGCAGCTGGCGCAGATTAATCTCGATGGTCTTGCAGATGGCCGTAAGCGGGATGTCGTAGATCGTGTTGTCGAACGGGTCTTCCAGATCGCGTCCGATCTTGTCCAACGCCAGAAACATGAAGCCAACCAGCGTGGATCCCAGCGGCGTGAACCACTGGAGCGACTCGACCATACCTATGGGCAGCAAAAGGCAGTAGATGCGCACGAACAGGGCGGGAAAGAAATCGTACTGCTTGGGCATGGGCGTGTTCTTGATGCGCTCGGAGCCACCCTGGGCATCGGCAAGGTCGTCCAGGTTGCGATCCATGGCCTGCCACTCGAGCGCGTTCACCCAGCCGCGTGTGTAGGCCTCGCGCAAAAGGCTACCGATCGCCCGTTGCAACGTGAGCGCGACATTGTTTTGGCCACGGAGAGCCTGGAGATCTTCTTCGGTCAACTCGGAGCGAGGAAACAGCAGGCGGACCTCGGCGACTGGATCCAACCCCCGCAATTGCTGCCGCAAGGCGTGCACATAGGCAATCTGCAGGTGGATGACACGGGTTCGCAGTAGCTCACAGGCCTGCTGCTCGGAGGGTGATACGTCAGCCGGGCAACGTACGACCGTATAGACCTGCCGGGCCAGGGAGCGTGAGTTATTGACGATCTGTCCCCACAGCCCACGCGCTTCCCACCAGCGGCTGTAGGCGGAGTTGTTGCGAAAGCCGACGATGATGCCGATCGCCGACCCATACAGGGCCAAGGGCACGTTCTTGGACCCGATCCAGGTCCAATGAAGCACCTGGAAGGCGAACACCACGAAGCAGTCCCAAAGGACGAGACTAAGCAGGGGTAGGCCAACATAGGCGATCATGCGCGTCAACTGCGGTGCCCGAGGGACGATCATGCGTGCGCCACGGCCTCTGCGGCCGTCACGGGCGTAAATTCGCGGCTGCCCTCTTCCGCAATACGGATCTGGCCGGAACCGATGTCATAGACCCAGCCGGAGATGCTCAGGTCGCCACGGGCCACAGCTCCGGCAACAGAAGGATGCGTCTTCAGGTGAGTCATCTGCATCAGCACGTTCTCCTCAGTCAATCTGCGCAGCTTTGCCAAGGGCGTTTCGTCCGCCTCCTGCTGTGAGGACGCGATGCGCAGGGCGGCTTGTCCATTGGTCAGCCAGGAGCGCACCGTGGGCATGGATGCCGTCGATGCAGGGTCCAGTAAGGCTTTCATTGCGCCGCAGTCGGAGTGGCCACAGATGACCACGTGCTGCACCTTCAGGGCCGTCACGGCGTATTCGATCACCGCAGACACACCGCCGAGCATCTCGCCATAGGAAGGCACCATGTTGCCGATATTGCGTGTGATGAAGAGCTCGCCGGGGCCGGCCGACGCGATCGACTCCACGTCCACACGGGAATCCGCACACGCGATCACAAGGGTGTGCGGCTGTTGCGGTGTTGTTGCCGCGCGTTGGTAGTCGGCTGCACGTTCAGCGTGGATTTCGGACTGGAATCGCAGAACACCTGCCTTCAGGCGGTCAAGGACGGAAGGGCTTGGACGCACATCGCTCATGTCAGCTTTAGAGCCTGACACATCTGTCCCGGTAAGCAAAAGCACGAAATCTCTTTGTAATCTTTCTGTCAGGCCGCGCGAGCCGGTCACTCCAGCCATTCCCCGAGACCGCTTGCGAAGGAGGTCGCGCGTGGGACCTGCGATACTGAAGGGCGTATGCCGGACACGCACATCGTCTCAGACTCCCCCAATCGCGCCCATTCTTTGTTCGATCTGTCCGGCCGTGTGGCCGTGGTGACGGGGGGTGCCGGTCTGCTCGGGTACTTCCATGGCGCGATCCTTGCCGCAGCCGGCGCGCACGTGGTGCTCTTGGACCTTGCGCAGGCCAATCCTTCGCTTCGCGCCGACCAGCTTCAGTTAGCACATGGTCCCGAGTGCCTGGGTCTGTCCGCCGACATCACCTCGGAGGCATCCCTGCTGCAAGCGCGCGACCAGGTCATCGCGACGTTTGGCCGCGTCGACATCCTGATCAACAACGCCGCCAACAATCCCAAGGTCGAGGCCGATCCGCAGGGCGAGCCGAAGCAGTGGTCGCGGCTGGAGAACTTTCCGGTCGAGGTATGGAACGCGGACATTGCGGTAGGTCTCACCGGCGCTTTTCTTTGTTCGCGCATCTTTGGTGCGGAGATGGTCAAGCGCAACGCCGGCGTCATCGTGAATGTCGCCTCGGACCTCGGTGTGATCGCCCCGGATCAGCGGTTATATCGCAAGGAGGGCTTGCCGGACGACCAGCAGCCGGTCAAGCCAGTCACGTATTCCGTGGTCAAAACCGCCCTGATCGGTCTTACCCGCTATCTTTCCACCTATTGGACCGCACACAACGTCCGCGTAAACGCGATCTCTCCTGGCGGGGTCTTCACCTCACAGCCGGAAGAGTTTACGCAACGGCTGCATCAGCTCATCCCCATGGGCCGCATGGCCCACAAGGACGAGTACCAGGGCGCCATCCTGTTTTTATGCTCCGATGCAAGCTCCTACATGACCGGGCAAAACTTGATCGTCGATGGCGGCCGCAGCGTCTTGTAGCACAATGCAGCCCAGGGACGGACTCACTCCCTGCTCGCGGACTCCTCTGCTCACCAAACCTTCCGCCGCCTGGAGGGCGAAGGCCACGGCACATCTGCCTGCCTGCGCACGCGTGGGGTTCACAAGAGAGCTCGCGCGAAGGCTGCGGTTTCGTATGATGGGGGTGTGAGTCGCAGGCATGGGACCGCGAGCCTTGTTCCCCGCCCGTCCCTGACGCGCTCGCGATGTGTAACGGCACCCCGGGCGCCATCCTGTCCGCTGCAGTCTTCGTTCCACCAGAACTCTTCTTCATGACCTCGAACGCACCCGCCAACGACACCCGCTCAGACCACCCGCCCGTCGTCCCCATTCCGCAGGACCCGTTCCTGCCAAAACGGCGCCTGCAACGGCTCGTCAATCGCTTTCCAGGAAAGCAGTTTTTCCGCTATCTCCTGGTTGGGGGCTTCAACACCGTTTTCGGCTACTGCAGCTTCCTTATCATCGTGCGGCTGCTCGCGGGCGTGATCCCGCCGCGATTCTTGTCCCTCACTGCCATCGCCGGCTCGCTCGTTTCGACTCCCCTGAACATCACCGTCGCCTACTTCGGCTACAAGTTTTTCGTCTTCAACACCAAGGGCAACTACCTCTTGGAATGGCTGAAGTGCTTTGCCGTGTACGGCACGGGCATGATCCCCGGCCTGGTCGCCCTGGGTGCCTTGACCCGGCTGATCCAGAACCTTCTACACAGCCACAACGCAGGGCTGCACAGCGTCCTTGTGGCGGCACAAAGCCGCCTGCCAGCCTCGCTTTCCCACATTCTGACCAACGTGGCCCACGGCAAGACCCTTGCCGCCAATCTGGCCGGCGCCATCGTCATCGGCCTGTCTACGATGTACAGCTTCGTCGGCCATAAGAGGGTCACCTTCAAGGCCACCCCCGCCACCTCCTGAAAGCACTGCTGCCTTTCTTATCGGCTAAACTTGTCGAGACTTTAGTGCACCCCAGGAGCGTTCGCCGAGTGACCCGCAAGACCATCTCCATCATTACGCCCTGCTACAACGAGGAAGCCAACGTCCTCAACCTGTACAACCAGGTCCGCGCGGTGATGGCCGGCATCGGCCGCTACGAGTACGAGCACATCTTTATCGATAATCATTCACGCGACAACACCGTTGCGATCCTGCGGATGATCGCGGCCGAAGACCCCAACGTCAAGGTCATTGTGAACGCCCGCAACTTCGGCCACATCCGGTCGCCGATCCACGCGCTCATGCAGGCCCGCGGCGACGCCATCCTGGGCATCGTGGCCGACCTGCAGGACCCGCCGCCCATGATCGCCGACATGATCGCCGAGTGGGAAAACGGTGCCTATTGCGTGCTCGGCATCAAGCGCACCTCGGAAGAAAACTCCCTCATGTTCTGGGCCCGCAAACAGTACTACAAGTACGCCGAGCGCCTCAGCTCCATCGAAACCATCCAGAACTACACCGGCTTCGGCCTGTACGACCGCAAGGTCGTGGAGCTCGTACGTCAGTTCGACGATCCGTACCCGTACTTCCGCGGCATGATCGCTGAAATCGGCCTGCCCACCGTCAAGTTGCTTTATGACCAGCCCAGCCGCAAGTTCGGCGTTACCAAGAACAACTGGTACACGCTCTACGACATCGGCATGCTCGGCGTGATCAACTACAGCAAAGTTCCGCTACGCATGGCCACCTTCGCCGGTTTTGGAGGCGCGGTCCTCGCCCTGCTCATCGCCGTCGGGTACCTTATCGCGAAGCTGCTCTTTTGGAATACCTTCGAGGTCGGTGTCGCGCCCATGATCATCGGCCTCTTCTTTCTGCAATCGCTCATGCTCGTCTTTCTCGGCGTCATGGGGGAATATGTCGGTGCCATCTACACCCAGATTCAGCACCGCCCCTACGCCGTCGAGCTCGACCGCGTGAACTTCGACAAGCCTTTCGCCTACCCCCGCCAGGAGCCCGTCATGCTTGGCGGCCTCACCGCAGGCAATCCACTCACCACGCCCACTCCCAGCGCGCAGGCCGTACCCTCACCCAGCTAAAGGTGGCATCGCATGACAGTTCCAAACGTTTCTCTAGGCGAGCTCCGCGTCGGCGACGATATATCCGCCTTCCGCACCCTCAACGAGGAATGGATCTCGCGCTATTTCGTCCTGGAACAGAAAGACCGCGACCAGCTCGATCATCCTGAGACCATCCTCGAGAGGGGCGGCCATATTTACCTCGCCACCCTCGAAGGCAAGGGCGTGGGCTGTGTCGCGCTCGTACCTATGGGCCATGGCGTCTTCGAGCTCTCTAAAATGGCAGTCTCTCCTGATCTACGCGGCTTCGGCATCGGCCGCCTCATCCTTCAGCACGCCATCCTCGAAGCGCGACGGCTTGGCGCTAACTCCCTGTTCCTCGGCAGCAACACGGTCCTCGCCAGCGCGGTCAAACTCTACGAATCCGCCGGTTTTCGGCACCTTCCTCAGGACCGCATCCCCCAGCTTGGCTATAGCCGCGCCAATGTCTTCATGGAACTCAGCCTGAAGGACAGCATGCCCGCCCCAACCGCATCACCAAAGCCCCACGGAGCCGCAACGCCCATGACCGACCTCATCCGCAAGCAACTCCAGCAATCCATCGACACTATGACCCGCGTACTCGAAGACGATCAGATCCATAGGACCGTCGTTGAAGCCGGCCGCGTCACCGCCGAAGCCATGAAGGCCGGCAAAAAACTGCTCGTCTGCGGCAACGGGGGCTCCGCCGCCGATGCGCAACACCTCGTCGCCGAGTTCGTGTCCCGCCTCACCGTCGACCGCCCTGCCCTACGCGCCGTCGCCCTCACGACCGACACCAGCATCCTCACTGCCATCGGCAACGACTACAGCTACGACAACGTCTTCGAGCGCCAGGTCGAAGCCCTCGCCAACGAAGGCGACGTCCTGCTCGCCATCTCCACCTCCGGCAACAGCAGAAACTGCATCAAGGGCCTGAAAAAGGCCAAGGAGATGGGCGTCCGCACGATCGCCTACACCGGCAACAACGGCGGTGGCATGGCCGCGCTCGCCGAGCTCAACGTAATTATCCCCTCCGACACCACCATGAACATCCAGGAGTCGCACCTCGCCCTCGAGCACATCTTCTGCATGGTCGTCGAGCGCTTCTACTTCGGCGAAGACTTCGGCTCCAAGCCGCAACAGCTGGCGGAGTAGCCGTGTCCATCTCCTACCGCGCCGCCCAGAACCTGATCAAGCGTGAAGACGAGCCCGCGCTCCATGCGGCCCTCGACTCCGGCCTCGATGCCAACCTGGCCAATCACAACGGCTGGACGCTGCTCATGCTGGCCGCGCTCGGCGGCTCCGTCACCCTCGGCAAGCTCCTCCTCGGCAAAGGCGCACAGCTCGACGCCCGCAATCAGCACGACGAAACCGCCCTCAGCCTCGCCGCCCAAAAGGGCCACCTCGACTTCCTGACCCT
This sequence comes from uncultured Acidobacteriaceae bacterium, assembly GCA_964246625.1. GTDB lineage: Bacteria > Acidobacteriota > Terriglobia > Terriglobales > Acidobacteriaceae > Granulicella. Next base: position 18,637 of record CAXTRM010000004.1, on the reverse strand, counting down.
GCTCAAGGACCGCGGCGCCACCACGGACTGCAAACCCCACGGCACCTCGCTGGTCCTCTGGCTCAAGAACTCCCCAGGCCTTTCGGCAGCTGCGCTGGCGGACGTCATGAAAATCCTCAATCGCTAACAGGCGTATGGAGCTCGCAATGAAGTGCAGCATCTGGCTCACCTTCGCCTCAGCCCTTCTCAGTGTTGCCCCTGGCAGCGCCGCGCCCACGTCTCCCGCCCAGCAAGCGGCTCCCGGCTACCAGGAGCCTTTCCGTCCGCAGGTCCACTTCTCCCCGCAGCAGCACTGGATCAACGACCCCAACGGCCTCGTCTACTTCGAGGGCGAATACCACCTCTTCTACCAGTACAACCCCTTTGGTGACACCCCCGGGCACATCAGCTGGGGCCACGCTGTGTCCACCGATCTCCTCCATTGGCATGAGCTCGGCACCGCCATCCCGGCCATTGGCGATGACCTTGTCTTCACCGGATCCGTCGTCATCGACGAGCGCAACACCAGCAAGCTCTGCACCGGCGGCAGAGCCTGCATGATCGCCGTTTATACCGCCAACAAGGGCACCGGCAAAACGCAGCTGGAAACGCAGGACCTCGCCGTCTCGCAGGACCGTGGCCGCACCTGGACCCGCTACAGCGGCAACCCTGTCCTCGACCTCCACATGAGCGACTTCCGCGACCCCAGCGCCAGCTGGAACGAACAGACCCACGACTGGCTTATGACCGTCGCCCTGCCCAACGAGCACCAGGTCGCCTTTTACAGCTCTCCTGACCTGAAACAGTGGATCCGCAGCAGCACCTTCGGCCCCGCGGGTGGCGCCACCGGCGGCCAGTGGGAGTGCCCCGATCTCGTGGAGGTCCCCTCCGCCCAGCCCGGCGCACCCGCTATCTGGGCGCTCAAGGTCGGCATCAACCCCGGCGGTCTCCAGGGCGGCTCCGGTGAGCAATACTTTCTCGGCAGCTTCGACGGCAGGACCTTCACCCCAAGCACCGACCCCGGTGCGCACGGCTGGAGCGACTACGGCAAGGACAGCTACTGCGCCATCAGCTATAACCACCTGCCCGCCGGTGAGACACCTACCCTCATCGGCTGGATGGACAACTGGCAATACGCCGACAAGCTCCCCACCGCGCCCTGGCGTGGGCAGATGACACTGCCTCGCCGGCTCACCTACGTCCACGACGCCGATGGTCTCGCCCTGGTGGAAACGCCCCTGACGGAGCCGCTGCGAAAGGGCTCAGGGCAAGCTCTTCACCTGGCTGTCTCGTCGGCTCCCCTCCAGAGCTCGTCGCCCGTCGAACTGACGCTTCGCTTCGAGCCCGGTGGGGCTCCGCAGGTCAGCCTAAGGCTGTATAGCGACAAGTCCCACTGGGCGGAGGTCGGCTTTGACCGCGAAAAAAAGGTGCTGTTTGTCGATCGCACCCATGCGGACGACATCGCGCTGCCTCACTACAAGACCCGTATAGAGGCACCCCTGGCGTCCGGCAGGCCACTTGATCTCCGCATCCTCCTCGACCGCTCCTCCCTCGAGGTGTTTGCACAAGGCGGAACGCTCGCCATGACGAATCTTCTGCTGCCCAATGCCACGGGCGTCCGGCTGCAGCTGCAGGGAGGTCCTGCTACCAAGGTTGAAGGGCACCTCTGGCCCCTGCAACCCATCTGGACGGCGCAGGGCACCAGGTAACCGCGCGACCGCTGCCTACGGCGCAGCGGGGACACGGGTAGCAAGCCCCGCAGTCAAAGCGTCCAGCGCCGAGATAAGACTGCCGGTGCCGCTGTCCTCCGGAGGACCGGACCACACGACCGAAAAGTGGTTAGTCTCGGTGCGCGCCCGGTTCCACACGCTATCGGCGTTGGCCTCGATCAGCGCAGCGGTCCCGGTCGCCCCCGGCAGGCCCACCATCGAGACGAGGTTGCGCATCAGGATGCCCTTGAACTGGATGCCGTCCTCGCCACAGTGCGGCTCGCAGGTGTCGTGTACCACCCCATCCTTGTCGGTAAGGTGCTTCTGAACCGCCGCTGCAATCAGCTCGGCCTTCGCCAGCGCGTCAGCGTCGCCGGTCAGGCTGTGCAGGCCAACCAGCCCTGTTAGCAGCACGCCCTGGTTGTACGTCCAGGTCTGGCGGTGGTTGTTCTTGCACTCCGCATCGAGCCCGTCATTCACAAGCCCGTCGCTGTTGATCATGGCGGAGCCAAGGAACCAGTGTGCCTCTTTACGCGCCCAATCGGTGTAGGCGGCGCGCTTTTCTGGAGCGCTCTGTTGCGCGAGCTGCACGGCTACGGAAAGAAAGAGCTCGTTGGCAATGGCGTTCTTGTAGCGCTCGTTCTTTTTCCACCAGATCCCGCCACCGCAGGTGTCCGACCAGCCGCCGCTCATGTCTGCAAAGATCGATTGCGCCATTTGGAGGTAGCGCGGATCATGACGAAGCGTGTAGGCATCGATCCAGGCCAGCGCCCACCAGCCCTCATCGTCGTAGAACTCGTTCAGGAATCCCGGAAACTTGTGCTGTGCAACCATGAGGCTGTTGGTGAAGACCGAATCGAACTCGCGCGTTCCCAGGGCACGGCTCGCATCCACTAGCGTGGTCACGCCGTTGGCCGAGTTCCACCAGCCTGTGCCGCGAAACAGGCCCGTGCTCTGGTCATAGGTCGTCAGCAGCACCTGCGCCGCCGTGCGTACATGCGCAGCCTCCTGCACGCGCGGCGTCTTGGTCTCCGGGCTCGCGCTCTGGGCCCACAGGTTTGCCACGGTCCACGTCATCGCAACAACCATGCCTATCCATCGGTAGCTTTTCGGGATCGCCATCTCACGATCATGCACCAACAGGCCCACCTCTTGCAGCCGCCCTGTTGGCTGAAGCGTGTAGGGTGATCGGAGGAGATCGCACAGCCATGGCTTGCTCACCCCTTTTCTCACCCGCCCTTTCCCGGCGTCGCTTCCTTGGCCAGGGTGCCTGCTTCACCTCGGCCGTGGCGATCCGGTCGCCGTGGTCCGCCCTTGCAGCGGCCCCGTGGAGTGCGGACGCAGGTGATCGGCCCTCCCCCGATCAACGCAAGTTTCGCAGTGAGGCCGTCGAGAGCTACCTGGCGACTACCTCGGCCCGCATCGCCGACGCCGCCATGCGGCGACTGTTTACTAACTGCTTTCCCAATACGCTCGACACCACCGTCGAGCCCGGCGACTTCGAAGGCAAACCAGATACTGCCGTCATCACAGGCGATATCGCTGCCATGTGGCTGCGCGACTCGTCTGCACAGATCTGGCCGTACCTGCCCTTTGCCGCCCGGGACAAACCGCTGCAACGCGTGCTGGAAGGCGTTATCCGGCGGCAAACACGCTGCTTGCTCATCGACACCTATGCGAACGCCTTCATGGCGGACCTGTCCGCCCCCGCTCTGCCCTGGAGCCTCAAGGACGCCACGCAGCTGAAACAGGGTGTGGCGGAGCGCAAATATGAGCTCGACTCGCTTTGCTATCCCATCCGTCTGGCTCACGGCTACTGGAAGGCCACGGGAGACACCTCCCCTTTTGATGAGCGTTGGCGCGCAGCCATGCAGGCCGTGCTCGCCACCATGCGCGTGCAACAGCGCAAAGACGGGGAAGGGCCCTACCACTTCCAACGTGAGGCCGCCAACCCGACCGACTCCCTTGTGAATGGCATCGGCTACCCTGCCCGTCCCGTGGGGTTGATCGCCTCCTGCTTCCGGCCGTCCGACGACGCCTGCCTGCTGCCGTTCCTGGTGCCGTCCAATCTCTTTGCTGTCACGTCGCTGCGCCAGTTGTCAGCGCTCTGCACGGCCGCGCTGCATGATGACGCCCTCGCGCAGACTGCCACCGCGCTGGCCAGCGAGGTCGAGGCCGCCCTGAAGCAGCACGCCGTCGTCAACACGCCGCAGGGCACCATCTGGGCGTACGAGGTCGACGGCTTTGGCGGGCGGGTCCTCATGGACGATGCCAACGTGCCCAGCCTTCTGGGCCTGCCCTACCTGAATGCCTCCCCCGATGCGGCCCTCTACGCCCGCACGCGGCAGTTCGTCTGGAGCCGGAGCAATCCATGGTTCTTCCAGGGCCCGGCAGGCGAAGGGATCGGTGGCCCACACATCGGACGGAACAGCATCTGGCCCATGTCGCAGATCGTCTACGCCCTGACCTCGAACTCTGAGGCCGAGGTCGGCCGCATGCTCGCCATGCTCAAAGCCGGCAGCGCGGGCACGGGCTTTATGCATGAAAGCTATAAGACCGAGAACGCAAAAACTTTCACGCGATCCTGGTTTGCCTGGGCGAATACCCTGTTTGGTTAACTGGTTGGGCAGGCCATGACGCGCTACCCCCGCTTGCTCGCCGTATAGGTCTTTTGGTCGATGGCTCGCCTCCGGGACCTTGGTAAGATCGCACAAATAGTCACTGCCCTGCTGTGTTGAATGATCCCCTGACGGTCCCATGAAACGACTGAAGAGCAAGCACGCCACCCTGAGTGAGGTCGCGAAAAAGGCTGGTGTCGGCACCACAACCGTCTCTCGAGTGATCAACGGCGGTCAAAGCGTTGACCCCAAAACCCTGGCCCGCGTGCAACGGGCCATCGACACTTTGGGCTACCTGCCCAACCAGGCTGCGCGCATCCTCAAAGGGGACCGCACGCGCATTATCGGTCTTGTGATCCCGAGCATCGCCGATCCGTTCTTTGCCAGCTGCGCCGAAGCCGCCCAGGCAATCGCCCGCGCCAACGACAGTCTTCTCATCGTGCTCACCACGCAAAACGAGTCCAGGGCCGAGATGGATGCGGTGAACGTCCTCATGCGGCACCGGGTCGATGGTTTCATCATTGCGCCCGCAAACTCGGAAAGCGTTGAGCTGCAAGCCCTGGTCCGTCGCTTGCCTGTGCCGGTTGTCGCCATCGACCGTCCCATCGCAAACTCCACCGTTCCCGCCGTGGTCACCGACAACTTTGCCGGTGCCCGGATGGCCACGCGGCACCTGATTGAGCATGGGTACAAGCGCATCCTTTGCCTCACGGGGGAAACCGGGCTCTACACCATCCAGGAGCGTTTGCGCGGCTTTCACGAGGCCATGAAAGAGGCTGATCTGGAAGCGGTGACAGACACGTCCATACGGGATCACCACTCGGCAGAGCGCATGTTTGAGCGACTTTTCATCGACGGGGCGCCCCCGGAAGCGATCTTTACGCTCAAAAACAGCGTCACCATCGACACCTTTGAGGTGCTCCAAAAGCACAACATCGCCATGCCCCAGACCGTCGCGCTGCTGGGCTACGACGACTTTCAGCTCGCCGACATGGTGCGTCCGGCGATCTCTGTCGTTCAGCAACCCATCGACGAGATCGGCCACGTCGCTGCCGAACTCCTGTTTGAACAGCTCCTTGGATCCGGGGACAACGGTGCGGTCAGGTCGCAGCAGATACAGCTCAAGACCAGGCTCATCCGCCGTGCCTCGTGTGGCTTCCACGCCGACGGCGAGTGAAGTCGCCGCCACGTGACGCCACTCGGCTGCGTGCCGCTCAAACCGGGTGGCCCTTCGCCCGTGCGGTGAAAAGGTGCGACACCACGCCTCGCCGGGTGTATAACTAGCCGCATTCCCCTAGTTGTTGCACGAGCGGCCGAGAAAAAAGTTTCTTCTTGTGTTGACAGGATCGTGTCTCCAACGACACAATCGTTTCGTTCCTTGGAATCGCTACCAATAGAGCTGGAAACCATACCAGCTAGAGCTGTCCCATTCCGCACGCACGCTGCTCCACGAGGTTTCCCATGCGCAAACACCTCACTCGCGCCGCCGCATTGTCTGCGTCGCTCTTCACCTTGGCCACCCTTTCCAGCCGCGCGCAGGAGTATCGTGGCACGCTGTCCGGCACAGTGACAGACCCAAGCGGGGCCGTCGTCCCGGGGGCTTCTATCACGGCTAAGAGTGCCGAACAGACCTACTCGGTCAAGTCAGACGGTTCAGGGCGCTTTGTGATCCCGTATGCCCAGCCCAACACGTACGCCATCACCGTCAAGGCCCCCGGCTTCGTGGCGGCGGAGTACCCAAATGTCGTGCTGCAAGTCTCCGGAACAGTGGATG
>CAXTRM010000004.1:9213-12547 GCA_964246625.1 uncultured Acidobacteriaceae bacterium | reverse complement strand
GTGGATGTTCCCGCTCAGTTGAAAGTCGGCGACAACGGGAACGAGGTCACGGTGAATGCCGATCAGTTCCTGCTAGCCACCACCGACGCCTCGGGCGGCACCACCCTGGATCCCGAGAAGGTGCAGAATTTGCCCCTCAACGGTCGCCAGGTTTATCAGTTGATTCAACTCACCCCGGGCGCTGTTTTCACGCAGACGCAATTTGGCGCTGGTGGGTTCTCTGGCAACCGTGGTTGGGACACCAACAACTCCTACTCGATCAGCGGCCAGCCCGGCAGCACGAATCAGTTCCTTCTTAATGGCGCGCCGATCTCAATTCAGAGTGGCGGACCCGCAGGCAGCTGGACCATTTCGCCCACCGTCGACGCCGTCCAAGAGTTCAAAGTCATGACGATCACCTTCGACGCAGAGTACGGGCGCTCCGGCGGGGGCATCATCAACACGATCATCAAGAACGGTTCCCCACATGTGCACGGCACCCTGTATGACTTCTGGGAAAACTCCAGCATGGAAGCCAACACCTACCAATCCGATCAGGTGGGTGCTGCCAAGAGCTTCCACAATCGCCACCAGTTCGGAGGCACGGTGGGAGGCCCGCTCTGGAAGGGCCAAAAGGCCTTCGGCTTCTTCAGTTTTGAAGGCTGGCGCGAGGTCCTGCCCGCCCCCGTCCTCACCTCCGTCCCTACACCGGACATGCTGCCCGGCGCGGATGGCAGCGTCAACCTCACCGGCTATTTGACCGCTGTCGGCAAAACCAACGGCATCTACGACCCAACGACTAACTATTGCGCAGTCCCATCCGGAAACGGTTGCGCCACCTACGCCCGTCAGCAGTTCCCGAATAACACGATCCCGGCAAACCGCCTCAGCCCTATTGGGTTGAAGATTCTTCAACTCTTCCCAGCACCGAACCTCCCGGGTTACATCAACAACTTCGTCTTTAATGGGAAGGATCGCTACACCTACAACATGCCGATCGGTCGCTTTGATTACAACTTCAGCGATCGCTCCAAGCTCTATGCACTCGTCACCTTCTGGAGCGGGCAGGAGTATCGCAACAGCAACGGCTTCACCGGCCCGGCGATTCAAGGCAACATTGACAACCAGCGCTCAGACTGGACCGGCGTTTTGGACTTCACGCATGCCTTCAATAGCAGTCTCGTAGCCGACGTACGTGTCTCCTACAACCGTTACAGCAATCCTTCGCCCGATGGAGCCGTTGCGGCCGGTCTGGCTTCGCTGACCGCGGGGGACCTCGGCCTGACCATGCCGCAGATCCCCACCAGCAATCGTGATTTTGCTCCGGAATTTACATTTGGCGACAACTATAGCGGGGTGGTCGGCAACACAGTCGGCGCGACCATCTTTGAAACCTACGACATCGGACCATCGGTCACCCAAACCATCGGCCGTCACACCCTGCACTACGGTGGAGAGTTCTCTCTCTATCACGACGTAACGGGCGACGTCGGTCAGCCTAACGGTACCTTCAACTTCGGAAACACCAATGATGGGGGCTTCGGCAATGCCCTAACCCAAAAGAACTACACGAAGAGCGACAATGACGGTTCTTCGATTGCTGAAGTCCTTCTCGGGCTTCCTAGTAACGGCAGCGTGCAATGGCAGAACAGTCCCTACGAGAGCTATACCTACTTTGGTTTCTTCGGGCAGGACACATGGAAGGCTTCCAGCAGACTTGCCATCAACGCCGGTCTGCGTTGGGACGAGGAGCGCTCCCCTAAGGACCGCCATAACCGCCTGCTCGCTGGGATCGACCTCAACGCGGTAAATTCACTCACATCCCTGGTCCACTTTCCCGCAGATAACACTCTTCCAAATGGCGCCAAGATCAGCAATCCCATTATGGGGGCAGTGCGCTACGCTTCGGACAGCACCCCCGCTTACCTGAACAACACTGGCTATTGGCAGCCCAAACTCGGTCTGACCTATGTACTAAACAAAGGTCTTGTCTTCCATGGTGGTTACACCGTTTCGAAGGCTTTCGGTATCGAACTCGGTGGGGCTTCCACGTTCAGCCAGACCACGGGCTATAACAGCAGCGTTGACAACGGCCTGACTGCCAACAGCTTCTTCCGTGATGGCAACCCATTCCCTAACGGCGCGCAGGCGCCCCCGGGAGACAGTCTAGGTGACCTCGGCCTTGCCGGTGACGGTCAGGGCATCGATCAGCAGGATCGCAAAATCCCCATTGTCCAGCAGTGGACCGGCGGCATTCAGGCGGAGCTCCCTTTGAATGTTGTCTTAAACCTCGACTACCTTGGAGCGCATACCACACACCTGCGCGCCTCTAAGCAGGTTGACGGTCTGAACCCCGATGACTTTGCTAAGGGCAACGCCGATAACTCCTATCTCGACCAACAGGTAGCCAATCCGTTCTATGGTGTTTTGCCCAACACCTCGTTCATGGGCCAGAACCCCACAGTTGCAGCGCGTTATCTCATGGTGCCTTACCCTCAGTACGCGGCCAACCTGTACATCTACACAAATCCCCAGGGCTACAGCCACTACAACGCGCTTCAGGCCAAGGCAGAGAAGCGCCTTTCCTCTCTTGGCTCTCGCCTGGGCGGCATCAGCGTACTCGGCTCCTTCACGTTCTCCAAGGTCCAGTCCGCCACGGGATTTCTCAACAACAACGGCGGGGGCCTGGTAGATGCTCAGCCCTACTACGGCATCGACGGTCAGGATCGCCCCTGGAACGTCGCGTTCAGCGGACTGTACAACCTGCCCTTCGGTCACGGCGCTGCGTTCTTCAGCAATGCCCCACACGTCGTCGATGAGGTCATCGGTGGCTGGCAGTTCGACTTCATTGTCAACGATGCCGCCGGTCTGCCTGTGGCTTTCCCCAACGGAATCAATTACACCTGCGGTTCCTTTAACATCCGTCCTGCGCAGAAGTCCTATGTCCACTACCTCAACAACTCCAATCCAAGCTGCTTCAGCAGCTTCTCCGAATACACCGCCGTTACGATGCAGCCCTCCTCGACACAGGTCCGTACCCCCAACGCTCCCCAGGAAGCCTTCGGGCTGGAAAAGAAGTTCCGCGTCAGGGAAGGGGTGAACTTCCAGTTCAAGGGCGAAGCCTTCAACGCCACCAATACGCCGATCTTTGGCGGGCCGAACACCGGCGGTCCCAATACGGCTATCACGCCTACGGGCAAGGGACTACCCGGGGCACCCGGCTCCTTCCAGGGCTACGGCACTGTGGGCGCCACCGAGCAGAACTTTCCCAGGCAGTTTCAAATCTCAGGCAAGATCCTCTTTTAACCAGCCCCGCCCCGCACGTGGGGCGCCCCTATGGCGGGGCCCGGGGTGG
>CAXTRM010000004.1:1445-9203 GCA_964246625.1 uncultured Acidobacteriaceae bacterium | reverse complement strand
CCCATCTAAGCCCTAACCTCTACACGTCTGGAGTTCTGGATGCATCGCTCGCGTAAGCGCCTTTTGTCGGCCCTCGTGGCTTCAGCTGCCTTCACCACCGGGTCGCACGGGCAGTCCAGCGACAAGCCGGACCTCAGCAAGCAGCCTACCCTCTACGCGGTGGGCTATGCGCATCTGGATACGGAGTGGCGATGGGAATACCCGCAGGTGATTGACGAGTACCTGCGCCGGACCATGGAAGCCAACTTCAGCCTGTTTGAAAAGTACCCGCACTACACCTTCAACTTCAGCGGCGCGAATCGCTACCGCCTCATGAAGGAGTATTTCCCCGCGGACTACGCGAAGCTGAAGCAATATGTGGCCCAGGGCCGCTGGTTCCCCGCCGGCTCCTCCATGGAGGAGGGCGATGTGAACGCGCCCAACGCTGAAGCGGTGATCCGCCAGGTCCTTTATGGCAATGAGTATTTCCGCAAAGAGTTCGGCAAAAGCAGCGAAGAGTTCATGCTGCCCGACTGCTTTGGCTTCCCTTCTTCCCTGCCCAGCATCCTGGCGCACTCGGGCGTACGGGGCTTTTCTACGCAAAAGCTCAGCTGGGGGTCGTCTGCCAACGTGGGCGGCCCGGAGTCGCTGGAAAAGACGCCGGAAGGCACACCCTTCAACGTAGGGGTGTGGGCCGGCCCGGACGGTGCGACGGTGCTGGCCGGCGTGAACCCCGGTGCGTACAACGGTGGCATCTATACCGACCTCAGCAAGCCGCTGCCGCCAGCTCCGCCCAACCCGGCGATGGCGGACGTGGAAGCCCGTCTCGCCGCGCTGGAACCGAAGATGAGCGGCGGAGGCGCAGCGAACGATCCGCAGCTGATGCAGCAGTACTTTGCCCTTCGTGGCGAGCAGGCAGCCCTGGAACGCGAACAGGCCGACAACGAGCAGCGGCGCTTTCAGGGCGACTGGGCCGCGCGTGTCCTCAACAACGGCAAGATCACCGGTGTGTACACCGACTACCACTACTTCGGCACGGGTGACATCGGCGGCGCACCGGATGAAGAGTCCGTCAAGCGCCTCGAAGCCATCCTGACCAGAGGTTCTGTCGACCTGCCGCCGGCCGGTAGCCCAAACTACCGCCGGGGGCAGGACCATCCCGCCTACCCCGTGGTGCCCGTGGGAGCCGGTCCGGTCCGCGTCGTCGCAGGCGCGGCGGACCAGATGTTCAAGGACATCACGCCGGAACAGGCAACCACGCTGCCTCGCTACACCGGTGAGCTGGAGCTCACAAACCATTCGGCTGGCTCGCTCACCTCGCAGGCGTACCAGAAGCGCTGGATCCGCAAGGAGGAGGTGCTTGCGGATGCAGCGGAAAAATCCTCGCTGGCGGCACGCTGGCTTGGCGGGCGGAGCTACCCGCAGCAACGGCTTAACGACGCGTGGACCCTCGCCATGGCAGCGCACTTCCATGACCTTGCCGCGGGCACGGCCACCCCGCGCGCCTACGAGTTTGCCTGGAACGACGATGTGATTGCGATGAATCAGTTCGCCGACGTGTTCAAAAGCGCGACGGACGCAGTCTCCGGGGCGCTCGACACCCAAACCAAGGGCACGCCGATTGTGGTGTTCAACCAGCTCAACATACCGAGGCAGGATGTCGTGGAAGCCACGGTCGACTTTGGTGGCCGGATGCCCACGGCCGTGCGGGTGACGGCACCGGATGGCAGCACGGTCCCCGCACAGGTCAGCAAGGACAAGGTGCTATTTGTCGCCAACGTGCCCTCGGTGGGGTATGCGGTTTATGACATCGCGCCGGCTTCCGCCGCGGAAGGTGCCAGCTCTGAGCTTCACGTCACCGGAAACTCCCTGGAAAACAGCTTCTACCGCGTCGCGCTGAACAGCAACGGCGACGTGGCCAGCATCTTCGACAAGCAGGCCAACCGCGAGATGCTTGCCGCGCCCGCACGCCTGGCGCTCTCCTACGACAACCCGGAGCAATGGCCGGCCTGGAACATGGACTGGGTGCAGGAGCAGGCAGCCCCCAGGGAGTACGTCGGCGGCCCGGCCAAAATGCGTGTTGTGGAAAACGGCCCTGCCCGTATCGGCATCGAGGTCACGCGCGAAACCGCCGGCTCACGCTTTGTGCAGACCATCCGGCTTGCGGCAGGCGACGCGGGCAAGCGCGTGGAGTTCGGCAATGTAATCGACTGGTCCACACGCGAACGCAACCTCAAGGCAAGCTTCCCGCTCGTCGCCTCGAATGAGATGGCCACCTATAACTGGGACATCGGCACTATCCGCCGGCCCACGGCCGATCCCAAAAAGTTCGAGGTCCCGTCCCATCAGTGGATCGACCTGACCGATATGAGCGGCAAGTTCGGCGCCACCCTGCTCACCGACGCCAAGAACGGCTCCGACAAGCCCAACGACCACACCTTGCGCCTCACGCTGCTGCGCACCCCGGGCATCGCCGGTGGATACGCCGATGAAGCCACGCAAGACATCGGCCACCACGAGTTCACCTATGGCTTTGCGGGGCACAAGGACGACTGGCGCGATGCACAGACCGACTGGCAGGGCCAGCGCCTGGACGCGCCCCTTGTGGCCTTCGAGGTGCCAAAGCACGCGGGCAGCCTGGGCAAGAGCTTCTCGTTGGTCAAGGTCAGCAATCCCCGCATCCGCATCCTCGGTATGAAGAAGGCGGAAGAAAGCGACGAGGTCATCGTGCGCCTGGTGGAACTGGACGGCAAACCCCAGTCGGAGGTCCACGTCACCTTTGCGGCTCCGGTCACGGCGGCCCGCGAGGTGAACGGGCAGGAACAGCCCGTGGGAGATGCCACGGTCCAGCAAGGCGACCTGGTCACCTCGTTCAGTGCTTACCAGCCACGGACGTTTGCCCTCCGGCTCGGCGCGGCGCCTGCCACGGTGGCGGCGGTAAAGTCCGCACCGGTAACGCTGAACTACGACCTTGCGACTAGCAGCGGCGATGGCGAAGCCAGCAAGGGCGGCTTCACGCCCAGGGGCGAGGCGCTGCCTGCCGAGATGCTTCCGACCGAGCTGCCGTTCAATGACGTTGTCTTTCACCTGGCGCCGGCAAAGACCGGCACACCCAACGCCGTGTCCGCCAAGGGCCAGAGCATTGAGCTGCCTGGTGGCCAGTACAACCGTGTTTACCTGTTGGCGGCCTCCGCGGACGGCGACCAACGGGCGCCCTTCGAAGTGGGTGGCAAAACCACGCAGCTCAATATCGAGAACTGGAGCGGCTTTGTCGGGCAGTGGGACGACCGCGAGTGGAGCTCGCCGGACGTGTCCCACGACAACTATGGGGACATGGTCGGCCTGCGGCCGGGCTTCATCAAGCGCGCAGACCTGGCCTGGTATGTAAGCCATCACCACGACGCGGCCGGCAAAAACGTGGACTACAGCTACTCCTACCTGTTCGCCTACAGCCTCGATCTACCTGCCGGGGCCAAGACCCTGCGGCTGCCTAAGAACGACAAGATCCGTATCCTCGCCGTGTCCGTGGCCAACGAGGACGCGGATGCCACCCCCGCGCAGCCACTCTACGACGTGCTGCCCTCGCCTAATGCCGGGGCAGCGGACTTCGCGCTGTCCACCACGAGTGCCACCTCGCTTTCCGTTGGCCACACAGCCACCACGCGCGTTCTTGTGCTGCCACGAGGATCGTTTGAGGGCAGCGTCAAGCTGACGGCTACGGGGCTCCCGTCGGGCGTCACGGCGGCCTTCTCGCCGGTCTCCCCCGCCGGCGCAAGCACCATGACCCTGACAGCCAGCGAAGGGGCGGTTCCGTCCCGATCCACCGCCGTGATCACCGGCTCTTCCCGAGGCGTCACCCACACTGCCGAGATCGCCATCGCGGTCACACCCATCCTGAAGGGCACCGTACCGGTCGATCTCGGCCCTGTGTACAACGTGACCGCCATCTACCGAAAAGGCGCCCGCTTCGAGGAGGCGCAAAGCGCGGACGCCGGTGGCTACAGCTTCGCCGGGGAAACGCTCGCTCCCACCGAAGTCGGCGACGATGTTGTCTTCCACCTCGGTCCCACGGGTGCTCCGGACGCGGTGACCGGCAAGACCATTCCGTTGCCGGCTGGCCACTTCAGCAGCCTGCGCCTGTTGGCCACGGCCGTGGAAGGGACGCAGGCGCGCCAGCGCCTTGTGGTCACCTACACCGATGGCACCTCCACGGCCGTCTCCCAGAGCATGAGCGATTGGGCCGGGAGCTCCGGCACCCATGGCGAAGCCACCGCCGTACGGCTGCCCTATCGCCTTGCGGGCGATGGCAGCGTCGATGGCAACCCGTTCTTTCTGTACGCATACCGCCTGAAGCTTGATCCCTCCAAGGAGGTACGGAGCCTCACCCTGCCCAGCAACCGCAACGTCCTGGTTTTCGGGGTCACCCTCGTGCCCCCTGCCAGCGAACTCCCTGCAGCCAACCAGGAGCAGGCACAGCAGTGAGCACGCAACGGCGAACCACGTCCAAGGAACCGGCCCCATGATCCCCCGCTCCTCACGTCGATCTCGTCGCGCCGTCACCTGCCTGGCGGCAAGCGGCATCGCGCTCTCGATGGCGGCCCAGCAAACGTCGCCCGGCACCAAGGGTCCGCTTGACTATGTCAATGCCCTGGTCGGTACGGCGCCGCTTGACGACCAGCGCCTGATCGGCAACGCACCCCCACCGGGAGAGCAGCTGTACTCGGGCTTCACCTCGCCCTCGGCACGGCTGCCCCACAGCTCCACCGAACTCGGGCCCATCAACGCCAACCTTGACGTCAACTACCCGGCCGGCGTGCGGGCACCCTACTTCTATCCCAACCGCCTGATGTACGGCTTCACAACCGGCGCGGGCGACAGCCCCACCCTGATGCCCGTCGTCGGCAACTGGACCGTGCCTCCTGAGCGTACGGCCTCCGTTTACGACAAGACACGCGAGAAAGCCTCTGCGGGCTATTACAGCGTGTATCTGGACGACTTCCAAACGGAGGTGGAAGCCACGGCCACCACCTGGGCGGGGATCTTTCGGCTGACCTTTCCTAGGTCCGACCGGGCCAACGTTCTGCTCGACCTCGGCCGTGAGGGCGGCGACGTCGAGGTCGTGGGACAAGACACCGTACGCGGCAGATCGCGGGACGGCCGCACCTTCTTTGTCGCGCAGTTCTCCCGCCCGTTCCACTCCTTCGGCACGTTCAAACAAACGCCGCCCCGCACCCCACGGGATCCGCTCATCGGCTATGACGATGTATCGCCCGATGCCCGGGACGTATCCGGTCCCTTCGCCGGCTCCTATGTCCGTTTCACCACCACGGAAGGCGAACAGGTCCTTATAAAAGTGGCCTCGGGCACAAGCTACGAGGTCGCGCAGGCTCGGCTGGATAGGGAAGAGCCGGGCTTTGACTTCGACAAGGTGCATGCGGGGGCTGAGCAGGCATGGGCACCCAAACTGAACGCCATCGAGGTGAAGGGCGGCACCGAACAGCAGCGCATGCTGTTTTACTCCTGCTTGTACCAGTCGCTGTACAGCCCACATCTTCGCGCCCGCAAGGGGGAACAGTTCACCAACCGCAGCGGCGCGGTGGAGCAGGCGGCCTATGACCGGTACGGTCCCGTGCCGCTGTGGGACACGGGCCGCAATCAGATCGTGCTGCTCACACTGCTTGAGCCCGAAACCAAGGTCAACATCCTGCAATCCGAACTCGATGACGCGCGCGAACACGGGTTCATGGAGACCTCTTTTCACGGCGACAACGCCTCATTCATGTATCTCGGCGACTGGGAGCGTGGCCTTCAGTTCGACTGGTCTGCTGCCTACGAGTACCTGCGTAAAAACGCCATGGATCCCGCCGGCCCGCGCGGCTACCTGGCCGAGTACATGCGGCAGGGCTGGATCGCGGATGTGATTCCGGCCGGCAATCCAAGTCCGCCCTATGCCGGCGGCAAGGCCGGTGCGGCGACCACGCTGGAGTACAGCTGGGACGACTACGCGATGTCGCTCTATGCCAGGCGGCTCGGCAAGACCGACGATGCAGCCCTCTTTCTCAAGCGCGCGCACAACTACCGGAACGTCTTTGACCCAAGCATCGGCTTTGTTCGCGGCAAGACCGCCGATGGCAAGTGGATTTCGCCGTTTGATCCACGCGAGCCGTACTACAACTTCATGATGAAGGAGGCCTCGGGCTGGTCCACGCTGTGGCTTACACCCTATGACGTGCAGGGCCTGATCAACGAGTTGGGCGGACGCGAAAGGTTTAACCGGAAGCTCGACGAGTTCTTCGCCACGCCCTATACCGCCAAGGGCATCTGCCGTGACTGCACCGGCGTCATCGGTCAGTATGTTCAGGGCAATCAGCCAGACCAGCAGGCGCCCTACTTCTATGACTGGAGTGGCCAACCGTGGAAGACTCAGGCCTTGACCCGCAGGATCCTCGCAGAGATGTACGGCAGCGACCGCACCGGCCTTGCCTTTCCGGGCATGGACGACCAGGGATCGACCTCATCCTGGTACGTGATGAGTGCGCTGGGTTTCTACCCTGTCGATCCATCGAGCCCCAACTACATCCTGGGCAGTCCCCTGTTCGATCAGGCGACGCTGCACATGGGCAACGGCCATGACCTCACGATCGTGGCCGAAAACAACTCCGCACAGAATGCCTATGTCCAATCGGCAACCCTGAACGGAAAACCATGGAACAAGCCGTGGTTCAGCCATGCGGACATCGCGGCTGGAGGCAGACTCGTTCTTGTCATGGGGCCGCTGCCGAACAAGAACTGGGGCAGTGCCCCAACGGCGGCGCCGCCCTCCATGTCGGCGCTCATCCCATAAGCCAAACGCGGTCCACGATCGTCAACCGGAGCTGCAAGGAGCAACATGAGCGCAACGTACTCGGTGGGTGTGGACCTCGGAGGAACTAATCTCCGCATTGCCTCCTACGCACCGGATGTCGGCCTCTTGGAAACCCTGCATCTGCGGACACGGCTGGCGGAGGGCCGCGACGCCGTGGTGCAGGACATCGCCGCATCGGTTGCGGCTGTCACAGAAAGGGCTGACCCCGCGCGCACGCTCGTCGGTGTGGGCCTTGGCACCCCCGGGCCGCTGGAACTGCCGGCCGGTGTCCTTCGCAACCCGCCCAACCTGTACAACTGGGACGGCTTCGACCTGCGGGCCGCCGTGGAAGACGCCCTGGGCAGGCCCATTGAGCTCGCCAGCGACGCCAACGCCGCCGCCCTGGCCGAAGCGCAACTCGGTGCCGGCAGAACGCACAACCTCTGCTCGTTCTGCGTCCTTACGCTCGGCACAGGGGTCGGCAACGGCCTCATCCTCGACCGCAAGATCTGGGATGGCTTCACAGGGATGGGCGGCGAAGCCGGGCACCTCATCGTCAAGGATATCGACGGCGCCCCTTGCGGCTGTGGTGGGTACGGCTGCCTTGAACAGTACGCCTCCGCTACAGCCATTGTGCGTATGGCGCGCGAACGCCTGGGCAGCCATGCCCCTGCTACCTCCCATGAGGTCTACATGCGGGCCCTCTCCGGAGATCTCGCCGCCCATGCGGTCTTCCAGGACGCCGGCCACGCGCTCGCCGTCGCGCTTGCCGGCTTGGTCAACACGCTCAACCTCCCTGCCTATCTCCTGGCCGGGGGTGTTTGCGAGGCGTGGGACCTGTTTGCTCCCTCCATGTTTCAGGAGCTCCGGCGACGCAGCTATGTTTACCGGCTTACCGCGCCGGAAGACCTGGAGCCGAAGTTCCTCCAGCCGGG
>CAXTRM010000004.1:0-1370 GCA_964246625.1 uncultured Acidobacteriaceae bacterium | reverse complement strand
AAACATACGTGCTACGGGCTGAGCTGGGGCCGACAGCAGGTCTGCTGGGCGCTTGTCTGCTCCCCTATCAGCGTCTGGCCGTCTCCGCTGCCTAGCTCCAGCAAAACGACTGCGCCACATTCTTGAGATCCCACCACAGGTCGAGCTGGCCTTTGTCATCCCGCTTCAATGCCGTACTTCTCAGCCAAGAAGGCCTGCACACCTTTGGGCAGGCTCCCCGCCAGCTCTTGCCACGTAAGCAGGCGGAAGCGGCTTGCCACCTCGGCCGATCGCACCGCGCGCAGCACCCGGAAGCAGACCTCCTCGAGGTCCGCCCGCCGCGCATCCAGCAGAACTAGGTACCGGCTCTGCCCTTGAAACGCGGCCAGCATGCCGCGCAGGATCTGGTACCCGCTAAACTGGCCGCCTGTGTGGGGCAGGTCGTCGACGTTAAAGATCTGCTCCACCCCCTGGTAGCGCAGCAGGCGCTCACGGCTTGCCCGTCCAAAGCCGCCCTCGGTGAACTTGGCCTCCACCAGCACGTCCCCGAGCACCATATCCAGCTCCGTGCGATCAACTTCGCCCCGACGCATCGGCAGGTCCGCTCGCACGCCAAACTCCGGCCTTTGTCCCGCGTCGACCCCCAGCAGCGCGCACAGGGCCGGCCGACGCAGCACACCCGGGTAACAGAACACATTCATCAACAGCGCATCGGAGCTGCCCGCACACTCCAGCTCCCCCCGCCACCGGTCCGCGGCACGCGGCAAACGGGCGGCTCCGGTGTAGCTCTTTCCCAACCGCGCCGCCCAGGCAGGGTCCTTGACAATGCGCCGGAACGATGCCTGCAGGAAGTTTCCGTGACCGCCCTCGGCATCGCTTGCATACAGCACGCTGGGTACCCGGCCATAGGTCACCTCGTGCGCGAAGGCAGAGAAACGTGCCAGGTTGCGGGCACCTACCTCCGCGCGCAGCGCGCGGGCAGACAAACGGTGCGTGGCTGGGCGCGGCATCGCTTCAGCCTAAGCGAAGCTTCGGCGAAGCTCAAGCCTGCCTAGCTCGGTTGCAGGGCGCGCAGGGCAGCCTCCAGCTGTTGGGTAATCTGCTCGGGAAGCGCTTCGCTCCCAAACACCAGGGGTGGGCCGAAGCGGACCGCAAGTCCTGTGGGTCGGAACCAGCCCTGGGCCTGCCGCGCCACCGTCCCCGCACCCTGCAGAGCGATCGGCACTACCGGCACCTGAGAAGCCTGTACAAGCAGCCCGATTCCCGGCCGGAATGGCTGAAGCTCCCCACTCGGTATCCGTCGTCCTTCCGGAAACACCAGAACCGAGTCGCCCCGGTCAAGTGCCTTCCCGGCATGGGCAAAGCTTTCCCGGAAGCCGCGCAGCCGCGGC
>CAXTRM010000003.1:45230-47029 GCA_964246625.1 uncultured Acidobacteriaceae bacterium | reverse complement strand
GTGGCAGATCAGCGGGTTGCGGTTGGCTCGGAACGGGGCATAAATGCGATTTGTTCGACCGAGGCGCGGGAAAAGGGGTTGCGCCCGCGGACGATACCCCTGAAACTGAGAAGCAGCCACCAAGCTTTTGAGGCCTGAGTCTCGATGATTGAAGCACCTGAAATGCTACGTGACGCAGTGCAGCGCGAGGCCCTTCGTGGCTTGGCCGTTCCTGCGGGCGCACAGAAGTCGCTCTCACCCTGGTTGTTCTATGACGAACGCGGCTCGGAGCTGTTCGAGCAGATCACCATGCTGCCCGAGTATTACCTGACGCGGACAGAGCGAGGCATCTTTGAGCAGTACGCCGACGAGATCACCGCAGACGGTGTGGGTCCGCTCACCATTGCAGAGCTGGGCGCGGGAACAGCGACCAAAACCGGGATTCTGCTGCGCGCGGCCCTGCGTCGCCAGCCCTCGTTGGTGTACCAGCCCATCGATGTCAGCGCCTCTGCGCTGGAAGAGGCAGTCGCCTCGCTGGCCGGCATACCGGGCCTGGCAACAAGGCCTACAGTGGCCAACTACATCACGGAAAGCTATTCGATACAGCGCACCAAGGAACAGAGCGTGATGGCGCTGTACATCGGCTCCTCCATCGGGAACTTCTCTCCGCCCGAGGCTGCAGCGATCCTTAAGGGGCTCAGGAAGCAGCTAAAAAGGACGGGCGACTCCTTACTTTTAGGCGTGGACCTGGCGCCTTGCCGTGTGAAAACGGTCGAGTTTCTCTTGGCCGCTTACGACGATGCAGAGGGGGTTACCTCGGAGTTCAACCTGAATGTCCTGGCCCGGCTGAACCGTGATTTGGGGACCGGTTTCGACCTGGCCTGCTTTGCCCATCGTGCCCGCTGGAATGCGGGGGCGAGCCGCATCGAGATGCACCTCGAAAGCCTTTGCAACCAGGAGGTGCGCATCGACGGAAAGGTGATCCGGTTCGTTCCAGGCGAGACCATCCACACAGAAAACAGCTACAAGTTTACCGAGCGCAGCCTTAGGTCCTTGCTGGACACCGCCGGCTTTGGCTCGCCGCGGTGGTTCCATGATCCGGGGCACCTGTTCGGTGTGGCGTTGGCGCACCCGGGCTAGAGTGGTGCCTGGCGGGCCGGCGAAGCACTATTCTCGTCGCCAGTCGCCGCTCTTTCCCCCGGACTTGGAGATCAGCACCACATCGCGGATGCGGATGCCCTTATCCAAGGCCTTGGTCATGTCGTAAACCGTGAGGGCTGCAACGGACGCGGCTGTCATGGCTTCCATCTCTACCCCGGTACCGGCCGTGGTAGCGGCTGTTGCCTGGATCAGAACGCCGCCCGGTTGCACAGTCGCCTGCACATCGACAAAGCTCAAGGGCAGGGTGTGACACATAGGGATGAGCTCCGCGGTGCGCTTTGCGGCCATGATGCCGGCAAAGCGTGCGACCTCCAGTGGATTGCCCTTGGGATTGCCCGGCAAGGCCTGGAGAACGGCTTCGTTCAACTCTACAAACGCTGACGCCGTGGCTTCCCGGCGTGTAGCGAGTTTGGCCCCAACATCGACCATGTGCGCCTGCCCGGTGTCATCGAAGTGCGAAAGCCTGGGTGCTTCGCGTTCGGTCCTGTGCTCGGTTGGCTCCATGTGACTACCGTAGCAGTACCCGCACAGTTTGGCCGGCGTGGAAGCTGGGCATGGCCAGCGGGAACACGACAAAGCCATTCGCTCGCGCGTTTGCTGCGAGATCGCCGGAGCCCTGCCACGGTACCGGCCGTACGCTCACGCCTGCCCAGGTCCCG
>CAXTRM010000003.1:43172-45220 GCA_964246625.1 uncultured Acidobacteriaceae bacterium | reverse complement strand
GATATGCGCCGGCAGAAAACGTGTGACCTTTGCCCCACCCTGCTGGTCTTCGGCGAGCCGAGCCTCTGCGAAGTGTGGGCCGAGGTCGGTCTGGCCGGAAAGGGCCCGCAGCAGGGGCGCGACAAACAAGCGAAAGCAAACCTCTGTCGAGATGGGATTGCCAGGCAGGCCGAAGAAGTACGTCCACCCGCCGTTGGACCTTCCCGGGAGCCGGCCGAACACCACCGGTTTGCCGGGCTGGATCCTGGCTCCGGTGAAGAGAAACTCTGCTCCCGCGTCCCGAAGTACCTGCTCCACCAGGTCGTACTTGCCCATGGACACCCCACCAGAGAACAGGATCAGGTCGGTAGCGAAGGCTTCCTGAAGACGGGCGTGAAGGTCCTGTTCTGTGTCGCGCGCGATGGCCAGCTGAACCGGGATCGCGCTTTCGGCAGCGACCAACCCTGCCATGGAGTAGCTGTTTGAATTACGAATCTGCCAGACCTCCGCGGAGTCATCGAGATCCACGAGTTCGTCTCCCGTCGCAATGATGGCGACACGGGGTTGTGAGTAGACGTGCAGTTTGCTGTAGCCGCAACTTGCTGCCAGGCTAACCTCTGCCGTGGTGATCCGGCGTCCGGCCGGCACAAGCTCCTCCCCGGCACGTGCTTCCGCACCAGCCTGAACGACGTTGGCCCCACGCAGGAGAGTGCGCCCGCTCTCGGGTTGCAGCTCGCCTATCGGGGACGTTTCTGCGTGCTCGAGCATCAAGACGCTGTCGGCACCCGGGGGAAGCGGAGCGCCGGTCATAATCTCGATGGCTTCTCCGCTTTGTAGCGCAGGACCTTTCCACTGTTCGCCTGCGCGCACCGTGCCCAGCACGCGAAGGGATGTGTCAAGGGATGCATTGGTGCCGGGCAGATCTGTGCTGCGGACCGCGAAGCCATCGCGTGTAGAACGCGCGAACGGCGGCTGATCACGTTCGGCAAGGATAGGTCTGGCCAGGGTTCGACCACGCGCATCCAGAAGGGCCGCTTCCTCTGATCGGGACGGCACGGAAACGCTGTCCGCGTGGTGCAAGACCTCCGCCAGGGCTTCCTCGTATAACAAAACACGATCCATGCCTTGTTGCGATGCCTGGATGGCGCAAAAGGAAAGGCCCCGACGTAAGCCGGGGCCTGATGCCTCCACAGCCGTTACGACTTTTTGCCGGCCTTGTACCTGGTCTCGATCTTCTGACCCATCTGCGTCAGCACATCCTTCACGGCTGCAGCTTGCGGCCCATCCGGGGCGAGTTGGAGGTATTTCTGGTAGGCATCAACGCACCCTGCCGGGGGAACGATCTGCCCTGTCTTGTTGTCCACGGTTGCTTTGGCGAGCAGGGCCTGGCCCTTAAGGTAGTACGGCAGCGGCTTGTTGGGATCCGCGGCGATGGCCTTGTCCGCAGCGGCAACCTCGGGGTCTCCGCCCCCGGTGTGATCGAAGATAATGGCCTCATTGGTGTAGTACATGGAGGCATTCTTCGGGTCCAGGGTCGCAGCCTTCTCAAATGCGGTGCTGGAGTCGGTCGGCTTGCCTGACTCGCCGTACACGTTGCCGAGCTGGTTGTAGACCGTCGCCTGTTGCTCAGGGTTGGGCTTTCCGGTACTCATCAGCTCCGTTGCTTTGTTAAGCGCCGTAGAAGCGTTGGTGTACGCCGTCTTCACGGCATCATCCTGCATGGGATTTGTCTTGTTGGCGCGATCGGTTGCAGCCAGCTTCTTGCCCTGGGCGGCGTACACCTCGCCCTGAACCGCCCAAAGTAGACCCTCGTTGGGACGCTGATCGGTAGCCTGCTTGATGTCAGCGATGTCCTTGTCGAAGTTCGGCGAAGGGGACTTGATGTCCGCGCGAACGGTCGTGATAGTCGCATTCAGGTTGGCGACCTGCTTGTTGCCGGCTACCGCGGCGGCGTTCTTTGCTTTGAAGTCCTCGATCTGCTTCCTTTGTTCCGGTGTCAACCCGGCAAGGAACTCGGGGCGGGTCATGTCAAAGTCCAGGCCCCGGTCCTCACCCGCCTTGAATGTAAC
>CAXTRM010000003.1:25931-43162 GCA_964246625.1 uncultured Acidobacteriaceae bacterium | reverse complement strand
AACCACACGTAGTACTCACCCGGCGCTACGCCGCTGATGGTGTAGTTGCCGTCCTTATCGACGTCGGTGGTATTTGTGAAGCTTTCTTCTTCAAACTTCTTCGTCAGGTCCTTTGAAAACTTCACCTGGCCACTGGTCATTACCTGCCCTGCAGGATTGACGACATGGCCATGCACTGTTGCTGGAGCTGCCTGTTGCGCCCTCGACAAGGGCGAACCCAACAGGGCGGCACCTGCGACCATGACGACCGCAGCGCGCCGTGCGAACATTTCTTCTAACCGTACCTTCATAGGAATCCTCTCTTCCGTGCCACGCTCACCGTCCGCAGCTGACGTTCACTCCGAACTCCTAACGGCCAACTGACAGCCGCGCCGCATAGGGTATGGGGTCGGGCATACCTGCTTCTGCAAAGGCCCGAAGACGTAAGACACAACTCTCGCACACGCCGCAAGCCTCAGCTTCCCCCGCGTAGCACGACCAACTTATATGCAAGGGCGCGTGAAGTTCAACTCCCAGCCGCACGATCTCGTGCTTGCGGAGATGAATCAGGGGTGTTTCCACCCGGATGGTGCCGTCTCGCGTTCCGACGCCGATCAGGGCATTGAAGCTGTCGTAGTAGGCTGGGCGGCAATCTGGGTATCCAGAGCTGTCCTGCTCGACGGCGCCAATCAGCACGCGAGTCGCTCCCAGGACCTCCGCCCAACTGACGGCAGCGGCAAGGAAGTGGGCGTTGCGAAATGGCACATACGTGACCGGGATTTCGCTCCCCGTACGAGCGTGATCGTCGGAGACGTCATCAGCTGTGGCTGCAGGAACCGGAATGGAGCTGTCCGTAAGGGCCGACCCGCCGATGCGGCGGAACAGATCCGTCCGCAACTCGAGCAGATCCTGAAATCCCGTCGCTTTCGCTACCTGCCGGGCGGCGGTTAATTCGCGAGCCTCTGTCCGCTGCCCGTAGCTGACGTGGAGGCCAAAGGCATCGAAGTCCCGTGCGGCCAGTGCGGCGCATACCGTGGAATCCATGCCTCCCGAAAGGCAAACAACGGCACGTTGTCGACTCACGGGATATCAATGGCCCCGCGTAGATTAGGAGCGCCCCACTCCTCAACAGATTCTGCCCGGGTGACGCTTTCCACACTCTCCGGATTGGCTTCGAAGTCATCGAGGACCTTGCGAGCGGCCATTTCGTGTTCTGCGCTCACCTGGATGCGCACCTCAAAGGCGATGGGCAGTAAGCTGTTTGCATTCTCGCCTTGCATAAAAACCGGGATCCCTGCCGCTTCCAGAGCCGTGCGTGCTACGTTGGCCGTTGCCGGGTCAGGGAAGTTCGCTACCGTCACGAGCTCCTGGTCTGAGTACCGCACCTGTTCGGTAGCAAATACCTCATCGTTGTTCTTGATTGTCTCGCTCACAAGAACCTCCACGGAGCTTGGATGCACCACGCGGCTCCATCCGTGCTTACTTCAACTCGATTGATTGCAGGTGGAAGGTGATCGTACCCCAGAAGAGCCTCGCCTGCATCTGCACCGGCAGGTGACGGGGGTCATCGGTATACCAGATCCAGATATGGCCACGGTTCTTCACAACACCTTCGTCGGCTGTGGCTTGGACCTTGACCGCATTGAATGTGCCAGCGGCAGTTTTCACCTCTTCGCGCCCTTCCACCTTCATGCCGACCGTGACCGTGCGCATCGCATCTGCGAGTGGAAACTCCACAGTCTGCCCGACGGTGAGCGGCTGGGATTGGGTGTAGAAGATCGCGGAAAGCGAATCGGTGACGCATGCGGGGATGTTGGCGTCCTTCTTTGTCGCTGTCCCTTTCACCAGGTTGCGGGCGTACTCAGCCTGCCTGCCGTGGGCGTAGTCGAAGCTCAACTCGGAGGCGACCTTGCGGCGACCTTCCTGAGTTTGCTTGTTGAAGCCTGTTGAGCAGCCCGTTTTGGTGTCAAAGCCGGATTGGAAGCGGTCCACCACGGGAAACAGCATGTTCACCGCACCGATCGAATCTGCTGTGGCCGTGACCTTCTCCTGCGGACCATTGGCATCGAGGTGAAAGACCGCGGTTCCGGCAGTAAAGACCCGCCAGTCGACGGAAAAGGTGAGTGTCTCGTGTTGCGGATAGAGAAAGCCGCCCTGCGGGGCCTGCAGCGTTGGGATGGGCCGCTGCGGCACGGGTTTCGGCGAAAAGATCTGTGCTGGGGTCAGAGTCGCAGAGATGCCGAGAAGTGTAATCGCGAGACGGCGCACACAGCGGCTAGCTGAGGGTATGCATGGCTTCAACGTCGATCAACCCCCAGCGAAAATCAAAACAGCCCAGGCTTGTGAACGCCCAGCCACATGCGCAGCCCGAGCGCTCCATATAGCGCGGCCGCTCCCATCAGGGAATTGTACTCGCGGTGGTGCCGGTACCGCTCCGACGAGAAACGCCCTTGTGGGTTTTGGAGGTCCAAGAAGCGGGCGGGCGTTAAGCGAGGCATCAGCCGGGGCACCCGCGTCGCATACTCCCCAAAGCCGGGGAAGGTGGTGCGAAGAAAGGCTTCCTCAGAAAGAATGACGGGCCAGTAGATCGCAAGGAAGAGCACCAGGAGCAGCACGCCAAGCCATACCTTGCCGGCAGCCACTGCAAAACCGAAAGCGATCATCATGGAGCCGAGATAAAGCGGATTGCGTGTGTGTGCGTACGGTCCGGTCCGTGTCAGCTCTGCGTTCTTCTTCACGTAGCCGGCGGCGAACCCGCGCAGCCACAGGCCGGGTAGAACAGCGATCAGGCTCCAAAGCATCAGCTTGACCTCTGGACAGGCAAAAAGAAGGAACACGGCCGCAGTAACAAACCCCAAGGGAACGCGCACGCGGCGTGCCACGCGCTGCCATGAGATCTGCCCCTGCGTTCCGGCCATACCTCCATTCTCGCAGAGCAGAGGGAGGCCGGGCCGTCCACAAGGGTTACGGCGCCGTCACCGACACAACAGCCTTGAGTACTTGGGTGACGCTGATCTGCGCCAGTCCTGGATCGACCTTTGCGACCCGCTTGTGACTGGTGGCGGAGTCCTGATGGCGTAGCACCTGTTTCGGCCCTGGTCCCCAGGGTCCATTGCGGGCTGGATCGGTGGGCCCAAACAGCGCGACCAAAGGCCGCCCCATCAGCGCCGCCAGGTGAACCGGCCCCGAGTCCCCACCCACCACGGCACTTACCCGCCGAGTCAGGGAGAGCAATTGCATCAGGTCGGAAGTGACCAGGGTTGCCGTTCCGTGGCTCTCCTCCATGACCTTCAAACCCACAGGGTCATGCTGCGTGGCCGCGTTGATCAGCACATGCCAGCCGGAAGCGGCCAGCCTGCGGGCCAGGTCTCCGAAGCAGGGCGCCGGCCATTGCTTGGCTCCCCAGCCCGCCGTTGGAGCGAGCAGCGCAACCTTTTCTGGACGCCTGAACGGGTTAAAGATGTCCTCTGCCCAAAGCTCTGCCTCGGCAAAGCAGGGCAGCTGTGGAGCTACAACTTCCAGCAACAGACCGGTCGCCTCGCCAAGCAGAGCCTCACCCTGCGCGACAACGTGTGTTCCGCGGCGCGGCAGCTTCGATGTGTAGAAAGACCGGGCCATTCGTTCGCGAGGATCTGTGTACCCGGCGAATGAGGCTGTCCGCGCAAAGCCGCCGACCACTGCTGACCGCAAGGTCCCTTGCATATCGACCACAAAGTCATACGGTTTCTCGCGTAGAGCCTGTCGCAGCGCCAAGACAGACCGCAGGGTGTCTCGTGAGAGTGGCCTGCGGGACCACAGGCGGGTGTCCGCCTCGAAGATGGTGGAAACCACAGGCCTCCCAGCCTGCTCACACCGCAACAGGGAAGCCCAGCGCCGGTCGATAACCCAGTCGATGGTGGCTTCGGGCCATCGTGCCCGGAGGCCGGCAACGGCGGGCAGCGCATGGAGCACATCGCCCATCGCGCCGATGCGCACCACCAAGAGGCGCGGACTGCTCAACGCACGCGGGCCTCGGTCGGCGACACCTCGTCCCGGCTTGCCCGCAGATGTTGCTCCAGGGTGCGTAGAACAGGAGACTCGTACACAAAGTGCACCTCAAGCCGTACGACCATGAGCGGCCCCACGGTGTCGCGGAGCCACTCCTGCATGCCATCGGAGAGCTTTACGGCATCCTTTTCAGTGGTGATCAGGCCCGTGGCCTGCAGCTGTTTGGCAACGCGCCCCAGAGTTTCAAGATCATGGTGCTGGTAGCGATGGTGGTCTGGAAAGAGCACGGTGTCGACCAGACCGCATCCGGCGCCGGTCAGCATGGTTGCAAAGTTTTCAGGGCGCGCAATCCCGCAAAACGCAAGGGGCCGTAAGCCGGCACCGAAGACTCCAAGCGGAGCGGGAAACCGCAACGCGCGGCGAAGCGTCCAAACGGGCACCTCGGGCCTGCCGAGGGATCGCAGCGTTTTGCGGACGCGATCGACCTCCTCTTCGCGCACGGCAAAGGCATCGGCGCGGCGCAGGGCGGTAAGCGGTTCGCGAAGATTGCCGGCGGGCAGCAGGGTATCGTCAAGGTCCTGCTGGGTGACCAGCACCAGATCGAACTGCCGATCAAGGGCGCGGTGCTGCAAACCATCATCCAGAAGGTGCACATGGCCGGGGGCAGCTTCTGGATGATGGTCCTTGGCGTCGCCTAGGAGCAACGGCTCTTTGCCGCCTGGCGACACCTCCTGTTCGGCCAGCTTTCCCGCGGTGAAGCGTTGGGCGCTTACCCACACAGGCACGCCTGAGCGTGCTGCGAGCAGAACAGGCTCGTCACCGAAACGCTTTGCGGCGTCCGGGGCTTCGGGCTGAACGCGCTCTGCACCACTACCGCTCCGCCCATAGCCACGGGACAGCACATCAACTGTCCATCCCCGTTCGGTTAGAAGCTTCGCTAAAGCGATCGTCACGGGCGTTTTCCCGGCACCCCCCGCCGAAAGGCTTCCCACGCTGATGACGGGCCAACTGAGGCGTTGCTGACGGGGATAGCCCAAGCGTCGCAATCCGTGGCTGGCCGCCAGAGCGACGCGGTAGAGCGGCACAAAAGGCCAGGCCAGCGGGCGGAGGGCGCTCATGGGCTCACCACGGAGCGCTTGGCAGTGCTTGCCACCAGGGTTTGCAGCTTGTGAACGGTGCGACGGGTCGCCCCGCGGTTGCTTTCAAAGATCTGCCTTCCGCGTTGCCCGAGGGCATCTGAGGCTACCCGATCTTTCAGGAGCGCAGAAAGCACCCTGGCAAGCTCAGCGCCATCCTGCACCACCCGGAGGCCGTCCACGGCCAGCATCGTGTTCACGACCTCGCGGAAGTTCTCATACGACGGCCCTATGAGGACGGGAACACCCCATCGGGCGGGCTCCAGGGGGTTGTGGCCGCCTTTCTGTACCAGACTGCCGCCAACGAACGCCACGTCGGCCAGCCCGTACACCGAGGCAAGATCACCCACGGTGTCCAGCAACACCACAGAAAACGGCTGCAGACGACCGATGGGCTTCTGGTTCTGGTACGCCCGAAGAATGCTGCTTGCGTGCAGAACAGGGAAGTGCTCGCTGATCTTGGCCAGGACCTCGTCAAAACGCTCAGGATGCCGAGGCGCCAGGAGCAGCACAGACCCGGGAGCGGCGCGGTGAATCGTCGGCCACTGCTCAAGAAGAATTTGCTCTTCCGGAGCGAGCAGGCTGCCGCCCACCACGAGAGAGTAGCGTCCTACCGCAGCCCTTAAGGCATCAATCATCTCGCTTTGACGCGGTACGATGTCGTACTTCAGGTTCCCTGTCAGCGTTACCTTCTCTGTCGGCACACCCAGGGCGTGGAGACGTCGAGCTGTTTCTTCGCTCTGCACCAGAAACCCCGACACCCGCCCGAAGACGCGCGCCCAGAGCTTGCCGACCCTTTTCGCACGTCGAAACGATCGATCACTCATCCGGGCATTCACTACGGCGACTGGAATCCCTTGGCGAGTGCACTCAGAAAGCAGGCGAGGCCAAAGCTCGCTTTCCACCAGCACAACGAGCTGGGGACCGAGCGCCCGGAGCCACGCTCGTACGGCCCAGGCAAAGTCCAAGGGGAACCAGAAAACCCGGTCTGCGCCAAACCGTTCCCGCGCCAGAAGCTGCCCGGTACGCGTTGTGGTGGAGATCACCACGAGCCAGCAGCGGTCGGCTTGGGCAGCGTTGAACGCACGTTCCAGTTCCGTAATCAGACCGGAGGCTGCCAGGATTTCGCCGACACTGACTGCATGGAGCCACACGATGCGCTTGCCTTTGGTTGTTTGGCGAAGGCGTGCGGGAACCCTTCCAAGGCGCTCTAACAGCCCTTCACGATAGCGTCGCGTGCTGACCATGCGGGCGAGCCACCACGGCGAAGTCGCAACGAAGCCGGCACCTAGCAGAAAGCTGTAGGCAAGCATAAGAGAGGACCGTCTACCCTGTTGCTTCATTGGCCCGCCCTCCCAGGTAGAACGTCCATCCGGCCCATGGACTTTGCCCAGCATGCCTTCTCAAGAGGATAATCTGAGGAGCATGTCCAGGTCTGCGCACCTACGTCTTCTCGCGCTTTTCGCGTTATTCCTGGGTTGCTGGCCTGCCTATGCGGCGGACAAGCCTCGAAAGCCCACGCCACCTGCGGAGGCGGGCACGTATGCGCTGCATGACAGCCACGATGGCGTGACCATCGCTGCCGAACCAGGCGATGTGAAAGAAGCGCGTCCCAACACGCGCCTTGATTACTTCCACCATGGTTTTCTGCCGATACGGGTCATCGTCACCAACAGCACCCCAGAGCCCTTAGCGCTTGATGACGCCCGAGTCCTGTTTGTCGCCCAGGATAACTACACCCGCAATGCGGCTACGGATGACGATCTGGAGCGGCGCATGTTCAGCAAGAAGTACTCGGACGGTACCAAGATTCCCCTTCCCGCGCCTTTGCCGTCCATTACGATCCATCACCCCGGCATCGACAAGCAGATTACCGCGGATAGCAATGACTTCGGCTTCACCTCCACCACCGTGGCTGCGCATACCACGCTTGCCGGCTATCTCTACTACGACACACGGGACATTGATGATCCGGTGCTTGAAAAGGCCACGCTGGAGCTGAGAAAAGTGCGCTGGGCTACCACAAACAAGCAGCTGGCGGCCTTTGAGATTCCGCTAAAACCAAGCTCGGCGAAACCGGACGCAGCCGGTGCGGGCACGCAGGCAAAGCCATAGCTCGACCTCCTAATCTGCCTCATCGTCACCTTGCCTTATCGAACCTGCACAGGAGAACACGCCAGATTGCCTGAGTCCGCTGTCACGATCCGTCAGGCACACGCCACGGACGCACCGACGATCTACCGATTCATTCGCGAACTGGCGGACTTCGAGCGCGCTCTCGACCAGGTTCAGGTCACCGTGGCGGACCTGCTGCGCGATGGTTGG
Source organism: uncultured Acidobacteriaceae bacterium (assembly GCA_964246625.1). GTDB lineage: Bacteria > Acidobacteriota > Terriglobia > Terriglobales > Acidobacteriaceae > Granulicella. Next base: position 35,735 of record CAXTRM010000003.1, on the reverse strand, counting down.
GGTCTTGACCCGGAGGGACTGCCCCTGCCAGGCACGCCGCCGGCCCGCTTTGGGGCGCTGATCGCGGAGTGGCGAGCGACTCCCGACGAAGCTCCTGAAGCCGTCGGCTTTGCCCTGTTCTTCCGTACGTATTCCACCTGGGTCGGCCATCATGGTGTCCGGCTCGAGGATCTTTACGTCACCCCTTTAAGACGTCGCCATGGCATCGGAAAGGCGCTCCTTGCGCATCTGGCGCGCATCGCGCTTGAGGAAGGCTGCAGTCGCCTGGAGTGGGACGTGCTTACCTGGAACGAATCCGCCATCGCGATGTATCACCAACTCGGCGCGATCACGAAGGACGACTGGCATGTCATGCGCCTTGCCGGACAGCCATTAAAGGACCTTGCAGATCTCGTTCTTTAGGGAGGGTCTCAGCGCGTGACTTGTTCTGAGCAGACCTGGCGTATCCGAAACGGTCCACGCACCCCAATCCGTTCTGATCAGATCGCGCGATCATCAGCCGCTTCCGGACGTATCCCCTATGCTGGATAGGAGATGAAACACGTTCACATTATCGGTGGCGGGCTGGCTGGGCCAGAAGCCGCGCTGCAAGCTGCCTCCCTCGGCTGCGAGGTCACCCTTTCCGAGATGCGGCCCTTACGCTCCACCGAGGCCCATCAAACAGCCGACTTCGCTGAGCTTGTCTGTTCCAATTCGCTTAAGAGCGAAACCGAGAACTCTGCTCCGTGGCTGTTGAAGCAGGAGATGCGCCGCGCCGGAAGTTTTCTGCTCCAGGCTGCCGACAGGAGCGCGGTCCCGGCGGGGCATGCCCTTGCCGTCGATCGCACAGCCTTCAGCCAACAGGTTGCCGACCTGATCGAGGCCAATCCGCGGATCACCGTTCGCCGGGAGGAGGTGACCCGCCTTGAAGAAGCGGATCCTGACGTCATCACCGTTCTTGCCAGCGGTCCCCTGACCAGCTCACCCCTGGCCAGCGAGCTGCAGCGCCTGACCGGCGCCGACCACCTCGCCTTTTACGATTCCATCTCGCCTATCGTAGACGCTTCAACCGTCGATATGGAGAAGGTGTACTTCGCCGCCCGCTGGGACCGCGGCACAGCGGACTACATCAACTGTCCGTTCACCAAGGAGGAGTACACCACGTTTCTCGATGCGTTGACGTCGGCTGAACGGGTAGAGCCCAAAAGCTGGGAGCACATCCCGGGATCGCTCAACGAAGCAGCAGCCGAACGAGCCGAGATCGCCCCGCAGCAGACAGGCTCCTCATCCGCTGCCACAGCCGCCAAGCTTGCCTACTTCGAAGGCTGCCTGCCCATTGAAGAGCTTGCCCGGCGTGGCCGTGACACCTTGCGCTTTGGACCTATGAAACCGGCAGGTCTTACCAACCCGCGAACCGGGCGCTGGCCCTATGCCGCCGTGCAACTACGCCAGGAGAACCTCCGAGCCGACAGCTACAACCTCGTGGGCTTTCAGAACCACCTGAAGTTCGGAGAACAGGCCCGTGTGCTGCGTCTGATTCCGGGACTCGAGCAGGCGAAGTTCCTCCGGTATGGCCAGATCCATCGCAACACCTATATCCATGCGCCGTCCCTGCTAACAGAGACCCTGCAATTGCGGGCGTATCCCTCCATCCTGATTGCGGGGCAGCTTTCCGGGGTGGAAGGGTACACCGAGTCCATCGCAGGTGGGCTGCTGGCTGGCCGGTTCGCTGCAGCCCTGGCCCATGCGGAGACGCCGCAGCCTGCGCCGCGTGCCTGCGCGCATGGATCGTTGACGCACTACATCACGCATGCCGAAGGGAAGCGCTTCCAGCCTGCCAATATCACGTTCGACCTGCTTCCACCTTTAGAGGATGACCTACGTCGCCAGGTGCGAGACAAGAAGGAGCGGCATCGCATCCAATGCGACCGCGCTCTTGAAGCATGGCAGGCCTGGCTACAGGCCGCGCCGGCGTTGGTAGCCGCCTAACGCCAACGCGGGCCATTCGCCGTCGCCGTCCTATGCTCCCGTGGTGAACAGAGCCATCGCCTTTTCCAGGCCGGCCGGGTCTTCGATGCTGGCGGAGACCAGGGAGCGATCGATTTGCCGGTTCAGCCCGGTCAGGGTGCGTCCCGGCCCGACTTCGAGGAAGTGAGTCGCCCCGCAGGTACGAAGATTTTCTATGCACTCCACCCAGCGAACGGCGCCCGTAACCTGGCGGATGAGCGTATCACGTGCATCTGGCCCACGCTTGACGCCGCGGGCGTCCACGTTGGACATGACCTCGAAACAGGGATCGTGAAACTGGACTGACTCCAGGGTGCTCGCCAGGTTTTCCTGCGCCGGTTGCATAAGCGAACAGTGGAACGGAGCGCTCACCGGCAGCATGACAGTGCGCTTGGCACCAGCCTCCTTGCACAGCGAGGCTGCGCGTTCCACCGCCTCCTTTTCGCCGGAGATCACGATCTGTTCCGGTGAGTTCATATTGGCTGGTGAGACCACGGCAGAAACACGCGACGCGGCTTCAGCCGGCGTGGTGGCGGGATTCGTCGGGTCGGCCAGGGCATCCCGGGCAGCGGCGCTCTGCTCGGAAGGGTCGGCGGGATCCTCGGGTGGCGCCTGTGTGAGCTCGTCGCAGACACGGGCGCAGATGTCGTTCACAGCGTAGTAGTCCAACCCAAGGATGGCCGCCATAGCGCCCTGACCCACCGGTACGGCGTTCTGCATGAACTGCCCGCGGGCTCGCACAGTGCGAACCGCCTCGGCAAAGGAAAACGTGCCTGCTGCGACGTGCGCGGTGTATTCCCCCAACGAGTGGCCTGCCGCGAAGCACACCTTCAGGTCACGTTGTTTGAGTTGCGGCTCAAGAGCCTTCAGGATTGCCATGGAGGTCGTAAGGATCGCCGGTTGGGTATTTTCCGTCAGCTTGAGCTCCTCTTCCGGGCCCTCAAAGATCAGCTTCGACAGGGCAAAGCCAAGCGCGTCGTCAGCCTGCTCGAAAACAGACCGTGCTTCCGCCACACTGTCATAGAACGCTCGCCCCATGCCGACCGCCTGTGACCCTTGCCCCGGAAAGAGCAGGGCGATTCCGGGCGCCTTGGGTTCTGAGGTACCGGTTGCGGAAGAGGCGCTGGAGCGTGTGGTCTCGATCGGATCGTTCATCGCCTACTAGGATGCCTGACGTTGCGAAGATGTGCGAAAAGGGACCTTTGCCGCAGGGCGTCACGTGCCGTTCCGATAGGCGATCTGAATCTATTCGATCGATGCACTCGTAAAGGTGTTTTCAGCTTTGGTTGAAATGAGTCGGTACAGGGCGAACTGACGGCTGCTGCTGCCGCGTAGCTCAAACAGGAGGCTGGCGCGATGGGAAGCGTCCGGATCTACAGCGTCGATGAGCCGCAACCTGGGACTGCGGTCCAGATGCGTGCTATCGGTCACAGCGCTCAAGGCTGTTTGTAACTCTCCTGATGGCAGGCGCTGTGCAACCAGCAGGACAAAAGCTGTCGGGTGCGCGGTCGCAGCCGGCATTGCCACGGTTTGCACGGCAGCGGAAGCGGCCACACTGGCACTGTAGACAAAGGTCGGGAGGCCACCATAGCTCAGGGTGAAGGCTTCGATCCGCTCCTCCTGGAGCACAACAGGACCCGGAGCCGCTTTGGTTGCACGATGCTGCGCTGACGCGGGCGTTGCGGGACGTCTGGTAGTGCCGGTGCCGTGTTGTTCGCTGGTGCCCTGCGGCTCTGCGCCGTACTCCTTTGGGCGACCGCGCTGCAGCGTTGGGGGTGCGCCCGCGCCGTCTTCGGTGGCCGCAGCTCTTCCTTCGGTACTCAGGGACGGTCCAGCCGTGCCGAGGGCTGCCGAGGAGGCGACCAGCTTGTTTTCGTTCAGGTAGGAGGTCACCCTAGACTTTGCCACTGCAGCCAACGCGTTCAGGACGTCGGTGCGCTCCGCCGAGGAGTCCCACCCTCGTGCAAACGGGTGGGGATCCCGCAGCACGGGATCGGAGACCGCGACGGCCTGGTGCAGATCGGCGGGCATGCCGGTCAACTCCTTTGGGCCTTCCTGGGCTGCGGTGTTGTGGCTCAATGTGGGACGGTCCGGGTCATCACCAGGAGCGGGTCCAACCGCGGTAACGCTGGCCGTGCCACCCTTCTTGCCACCCAGGGCTGCCTTGCTCCGTGCCGCATCCTGCGCGGGGTCGCGCCGTGCCAAGGTGGGCCGGTCTGTGTCGTCGCCGCCGGCGTTGGTCGTGTCCTTTTGCCCGGTACCGGTGGCGGAGGTGTCCTGGCCCCCATCTGCCCCACCTGCATCTTTGCTGTCTGTGGCTGGGCTGCGCCGGTTCATGTGGGGCCGTCCGTCGCTCTCCTGCGTGTCCGGTTGCGCCTTACCCGCGTCCGAGGTGGACTGGATGGTCCCCACATGCGCTGACCGGTGCAGGGGAGCGACGGGCTTGGCAGCAGCCTCTGCGGTGAACGTACCGAAGCCATACCAAGCACCTACGGGATTGTCATCCGCCAGGGCGTTTCCGGTAACCACGCGTTCTGCCTGCTCCACATCTAACATGCCGGCAGGCTCCCCGGCGTGTTCTACGGTGTACAGATTGCCGGTTTGCAGCGCAAACGGAACGGGACGCGCCAGGTAAAGGCCCGCATCCTCAAGGTGCCCGTCGATGAACAGGGAGACCGGAACAAAACGCGCGGCGCTGGGCTTGGGTAATTCCCCGGTCCACTCATACACTCCAACTGCCCGGGTCACACGCTGAGGTGCTTCCACGTGGTGCATCTGCGCCCCCGCGCCCCACAAGGGCACCAGAGCGAGACTGCCAAGCTTTCTGTAACGATGTCGGGACCACATGCCTCCGGGTTAGACGAACCAGGGCGTCACCGCGTTTCGTCCCACTTTGAGTCGTTTCACGAGAAGGAAACCCGCGGACGATATGATGGATTCGATGTTTACCTTCATCCAACGGCTCCGGAGACCGTATGACTTCACCTGAAGTGATCCCATCTGGTGCGCCTGCCCAGGTCGAGCACGAGTCAGAGTTGCGTCCCGGCGTGCCGCTCTGTGTTGACCTGGATGGCACCCTGGTCAAGTCAGACACGCTTGTCGACTCCGTACTGGCGCTGGCCCGTCAGCAGCCAGCGGCCCTTTGGAAGATCCCCGGATGGATCGGGGAAGGCAAAGCCGCCTTTAAGCGCCACGTGACCTCGGCCGTAACCCTGGACGTGGCGCACCTGCCCTTGAACAAGCCCCTGGAAGAGTGGCTTCGTGCGGAACACGGCCGTGGCCGCGCCATCTACCTCGCTACGGCAGCCGATCGTGCGCTGGCCGACCGGGTGGCCGACCACCTTGGCTTCTTTACGGGGGTGTTGGCGTCTGATGGCTCGACCAACCTTGCTGGCGACAACAAGCTTGCGGCCTTTCGGGCTCATTTCGGAAACAGCTTCTGCTACATAGGCAATGCCAAGCCGGATCTGGAAGTTCTGTCTGCGTGCGAGGCCCCCATGGTTGCCAACCCGCACAGCTCCCTGGTTGGCGGGCTTGCCCGCGGAAACGTCAGGGTGACCCGCACCTTTGACGACCGCACCCCTGCCGTAAAAAGTTGGCTTCGAGCCATTCGGCTGCACCAATGGGCAAAAAACACGCTGATCTTCGTACCCTTGCTGCTGGCGCACGCCTGGGGAGTCGCCACTATTGCGTCCGCTCTGCTGGCTTTTGTCAGCTTCGGCCTGTGTGCCTCGGGCACCTACATCATCAACGATCTGCTCGACATCGAGGCAGACCGCCGGCATCCGCGCAAGCGGCGCCGTCCCTTTGCAGCAGGCGATCTGTCCGCGTTTGCGGGCATCGCGGCTGTGGTGGTGATGGTAGGCGCGTCCGTCATCCTGGCGCTGTTGATTCCGCGGCTCTTCTCGTCCCTGGGTGGTGTGCGTTCGTTCGGCAACAGCATCAGCTTCTTTGATTGGCTGTTCTTCTACACAGTCACCACGCTGGCCTATTCCTTCTATCTCAAACGTAAACTGCTGCTTGATGTCTTCGTGCTGTCCGGGTTGTACACCGTGCGCATCCTGGCCGGCAGTGCGGCCACCGGGGTCGTGATGTCGCCCTGGCTTGCCGGTTTCAGTGTCTTCTTCTTCCTTTCCTTGGCGTTTGTGAAGCGTTTCAGCGAGTTGGAAGGACTTCGTGAGAGTGGCAAAGCGGTCACAAACGGCCGTGGCTACTTTGTTTCCGATTTGGAGCAGTTGCGTACCCTGGGCACAGGATCAGCCTATGCCGCGGTCGTGGTCATGACGCTCTATATCACCAACCCGGAAACGACGCTGCTGTACCACCACACGGCTCGCCTGTGGCTTGTGGTACCGGTGCTGCTGTTGTGGCTGAGTCAGGTGTGGATGCTGGCCAGCCGTGGACAAATGCACGACGACCCCGTGGTATGGGCCTGCACCGATAAGCGGAGCCTGCTCCTGGGCCTGTTGATGGCCCTGATCATTTGGTGGGCGTTGTAGGCCGCCAGCTAAGATAAATCCAGCCCACACGCCGCAGGGACCACGTTTGACCATTCCGCAGCTCACTGAGTTCTCCGAAAACGCCCTCGACACGGCTTTCTCTACCGTTCTGCGCCAGGCCCTCGCAGCTGCAGCGGCTCCGGGCTTTGACCCTGAAGCCTTCCGCCTCGAGTGGTTTGGCCGCAAGCAGGGCCGTCTGAAGGCGATCTCCGACGCCTGGCTCAAAGCCGCGCCACCTGAAGGCAAGCGACTCATCGGCCAGCGCTTCAATGCGCTCAAGGAACAGATCGAGGCCACTCTCACCGAGGCGGCCCAGGGCTCGGCGCCGGCTATCACCAGCACCCCGGGCGCTGCCCTGGATTTCAGCCTTCCCGGCATCGCACGGCGTCCCGGCGCGGAACACCCTCTCGTGAAAACGATGGCCGAGATCGTGTCGGTCTTCGAGCGACTGGGCTACTCCGTCGCCCTTGGCCCTGAGGTGGAGTCCGACTTTTATAATTTCGAGGCCCTCAACTTTCCGCCGAACCATCCCGCGCGCGACACCCAGGACACCCTGGTGGTCGCCGATCAGGCGGGAAAGCCTCCACGCGAGCGCTTGCTGATGCGTACGCATACCTCGCCGGTACAGATCCGCTCCATGCTGGTGCAAGACCCGCCGCTCCGCGCCGTGATCCCCGGCAAGGTGCACCGCAACGATGCCGCCGATGCCACGCACTCGCCCGTCTTTCACCAGGTCGAAGGCCTCTGCGTGGATACCAACATCACGTTCTCCGACCTTAAGGGCACGCTCGATCACGCCATGAAGGCCCTGTTCGGCTCCGGTGTTAAGACGCGGTTCTTTCCCAGCTTCTTCCCTTTTACAGAGCCTTCAGCGGACGTTCAGATAAGCTGTCCCTTTTGCGGCGGCAAGGGCTGCCGTAAATGCAAGCACTCCGGCTGGATTGAGCTGCTGGGCTGCGGTATGGTCGACCCAAATGTCTTCCAAGCTGTGAATCAGCGTCGCCGTGAGCTTGGTCGGGAGCCTGTATACGACACCCATCGCATCTCCGGCTTTGCGTTCGGCATGGGTGTGGATCGCATTACCATGATGAAGTACGGCATCGCCGATATCGGCCTGCTCTATGGCGGGGACGTTCGGTTTCTTGAACAGTTCGCCTAAAGAGCATCCGCTCGGGCCCCAAGGAAAGACTTACGCCAGCGTACGCATCGAGCGTCACGCGGCACAGGATGAGAGCAATACGGAATCACTGTCCGGGAGGGGCCGGGACCATCACCGCGCCAGGGTCCACCTTGGGAATTCCAAAGTGACCCCCAAGGTGCACCAGGTCCAACGGACGCAGCAAGCCGGAAACCTCGATCACATTCATCTGCTTCGGCGCCCGGATCAGGATGGCCACATCGTCGATCTCGGCCCCGCGGAAGTGCATCCACAGATCGGTGATGGGCTTTACCGGTGAAACCTGCTCCCGTGGTGTTACGTTGGCCTCCACCAGGTGCTTCCAGCCCGCGGCGTTGTACGAGGCCCGCCAAGCCTGAAGCGCTTCCGGCACATAAAAGGCCGGATCATGGTAGCGGTAGTTCTGCACCGTCACAGCGGTGAGGCCGACCGCCTGAGCCCCCAACATGCTTTGCAGCATATCCCGGTCAAACGTAAACGCGGTATGCGACGCGGGCTGGGATGTCAGGCCTGCAAGCGCTTCCGGCACCCCTGCAGGCTCAAACGGCGAGAGCAGCACAGCTCCTGAACCGCCGGGTGCACTGCTGGGAGGAGGGGGTGGTGGATCCTGGCCGTATTGTGCCTGGAGGTAGGCAGGGGCACAAACCGCGGCGGCGAAGAAAAGTCCGGCAAACCTCAGCGTGAGTGCGATGCGGCCCATATGGTCTTAGACCACCGGCCGTCCAGCAAAGTTGCGCAGCCTTTGTGGCGTTCTACTGCGGCGCGCGAGGGGCGAAGTACCCTTTGCGTGCGTGTACCTGGTAGCGCTGGTCCAGAGCCACAAGGTAGATGGTCCGGAAAGCCCCATCCTGTTTAAAGTCTGCGGGCACATACTCCAGCGAATACTGCGAGCGAAGCTCCTGTTCGATGTTCACGAAGCCTGTCGCCATGTCTTCCATCCGGGTTGGGAAAAAGGCGTGGCCTCCGGTGGCGTCGGCAATCTGCTGCAGCACGTCGTCACCCTTGTCCTTGCTGGGGCCCACATTGGTCGAGATCGTATACACGATCGTCTCCGCGCGCTGACACATCTTGATGGCGTCCGCCTCGTGCGACCGGCTGTAATCATCATCGCCATCCGAGACCAGGACCAGGGCTTTCCGCACGGGAGCTTCGTTCCTGAGCGTCAACATCTGGTCGCGACAAGTCTTGTAAAGGCCGTCGAACAGGGAAGTGCCGCCACCCGGCCGAAGCTTGTGTATCCCCGTGTCGAGCAGGTCGATGCGGTTGGTATAGTCCTGCGCAATGTCCGTGTTGACGTCGAAACCCTCAACGAAAGCCCGATCTACGGGACGCAGTATCTGCAGCAGAAAGTCCACAGCCGCCTGTTGTTCAAACTCAAAACGGGACCGGATCGAGTTGGAGGTGTCAATCATGAGGCCAACCCGCAAGGGCAGATTGGTTTCCTGCCGGAAATGAACGACCCGCTCTGGAGGACGCCGGTCATCCAACAAACCGAAGTTCTGCTGCTGCAAATTTGTGATGAACTTGCCCTTGCTGTCCGTTACGGTGAACACGAGGTTCACTTCTCGACTAAACACCTGGATGGTGGGGGCCTGCGAAGGTGGGGCTGACTCGTCACGCGGCTGCAACGCGGGGTTGTTCGTTTGGGCTGGTTGCGAGTTTTGCGGCGTGCTTGCCTGGGGCTTACCCGCACCTGCGGCGTCCTGAGGGGACGTGGAGGCCTGCTGCGCGGCAGTTACAGCAGGAAAGCAGCACAGCAGAAACCCGGCAGCAATGGCTGCGAAACGGCAAGAAGCGGAGACGACGTTCATTTCGCCTGTAGTTTACCAACTTGTCGCAAACGCCTGCTGGCAAGGGGCGCTGCCGCCGTCTGTGGTTCGGGCGCTGTCTGTGGTCCGACGTGGCGAAGAAAGCTTTGCAACTCCGGGGGAAGCGGCGCTTCCAGCCTGAGCGGCTTGCCCGTTCTCGGGTGCCGGAAATCCAACTCGGCAGCATGGAGGAAGTTCCGGCCTAGTGTGGGTTCACCTTCGCCGCCCTGCAGCTCCGAAGGGGCGGGACGCAAGCGACCTGGAGCGCCATACAGGGTGTCACCCACGACGGGGTGCCCCAGCGCTGCCAGGTGGACGCGGATCTGATGGGTAC
>CAXTRM010000003.1:20578-25890 GCA_964246625.1 uncultured Acidobacteriaceae bacterium | reverse complement strand
TCCAGCACACGCCAGTGACTTACGGCTGTTCTGGCGCCATTCTCGAGGGTGCGACGGGTCGTCATTCGGACGCGACGGACCAGGTCGCGACCGATTGGCAGGCTGACCGTCCCTTCCTCGCCGGCTACGCTGCCGTGCACTAGTGCCATGTACACCTTGCGTAAGGTTCGTGACTGAAACATCTCGGCCAGTTTGCGATGCGTGAGGTCGTTCTTGGCAACGAGGATGAGGCCGCTGGTGTCCTTGTCCAAACGGTGCACGACCCCTGGCCGCAGCTCGCCTGCTTCGCCTGATAGCTGCTGCTGAAAGTGGAAAAGAAGCGCATTCACCAACGTGCCCCGGTTTTGCTCAGCGCTGCCCGCACCTGCATGCACGGTCATGCCCGCAGGTTTGTCAATCACGGCGAGGTCTTGGTCTTCATAGACGAGGTGTAATGGGATGTCTTCAGGCTCGGCACGCAGGGGCGCAGGTCGTGGTTCTCCCTCGATCTCCACGTGTTCGCCACCTTCCAGCTTCAGGCTGGCCTTGGCCGCCTTGCCGTCCACGCGAACCTGACCGTGCTCGATCAGCAGTTGTACTCTGCCTCGACTGATCTCGGGCAAGGCCTTCGCCAGATACGCGTCCAGGCGTCTTCCCTTTGCTGCGGGATCTGCGACGAAGCTTCGAACGCCCTCCTCGGGTTCCACATCCTCGAGAACAGGAATGGGTGACTCGGCCACCCGGAAACTCTCGTCGACGCTGTCGAACTCCCCGGTCGCGGCTTGATCTGCCGGTTTAGGCGTGCTGAACTCCGAGGCTGCATGCCTGGCTGCCTCCGTTTCCCGCACGGCGTCACGGTGGGCACGGTACTCGTGTTTCACCGTTTGACGGCGCTTCCCCTTGGGAATCATGTTTTTCGACGGCATGGGTGTCCTCGGTTCGTGGATGCGGAAGGTGTGTGCCAGGGACTCAGGTCGGAAGCGCGCTGTACTGCTGTCCCTTGTCCTATTACAACAAAGCGTCGGTCGCGACCACCCGGGCCGGAGGCTGTGGTGTAAAGCTCCACAGGAGCGCCCCACTGACGAGCGCTCCCAACGCGACAAACTGACCGGGCTCCAATGGCAGATCGGATGTGATCTCCACGGGGATCGAGAGGGTGTCCAGGCCAAAGGCTAGGCCGCCACCAAGCAGAAGACCAAGAGCGGCGACGCGCCCGGCAGACCATCTCCTGGTCAAGGCGAACCAGAGGGATCCGCCGAGGCACAGCGAGAGCACAGCGCCATAGAGCGAGACGGGCAGCAACCGTGTCGTGTGGTCCCGGGCTTCCCGGAAGATAGGCATGCCAGGTTCCGACCCATCCAACCAGTGCCCCAGCTCAAGGAAGGTTGCCACCAGGGCCGCGCAGGGCGCAAAGCCATCCAGCATCGGGAGCGGCGGCAGGCGCTTTACGCGGAGGTATAAAAACATGAACACGGCAGCCAGGGCGATGCCCGCAAAGGTGAGAGACGGGAGGCTCAACACCAGAAGGGGGTACCGCAGAAAGGCCTTCGGATCACTAAGCACCAGCACGAGTCTCGATCCGACAAAGCAGCTGACCACGGCGAACAGACTGGCATCCCAGGCGGCCTCTTCTTTAAGGCCCACATAGCGCACCATGCGACCGCTCAAGAACGCAGCGGACACTACGCCGACGGCGGCACACGTCCCGTAGGCGGTCAGGCGCATGGGCCCAAGCCGCAGCATGGGAAGGAGGCTGGCAACGCCCTCCGCCGTAGGGGTCAGGAGATTGAACAAAGAAGAAGAGAAAAGACCGACCCACGGGGCCGTGGGGTGAAGCGCCGGTGAACCCGTCTTAAGACGGCGGGACCTGACCGTGGCTCTTTAGGCATTCCGGACTGGCGGACACTGCACACCGAACCATATATACAAGTCAGATCCCTGTTCATTGAATGTTGGTTCAACCGACGTGGATCACTCCACCTGCTTTGCAGGCCGATCTCTCTGCATCGGATGCTACTTGCCCGGCGCCGGATGCGCAAGCGATGGGGCTACCCCAATTTCGCTATTGCCTTATCCATGTCCGCCCGTGCATGTTAGCGATGCGACCCGCCGCCCGGCTTGCCTTCTTTCACATCGTCCGGCACCGCAATCCGCTCGAAGTCTTCTGCCAGCGTGGTGAGCGCCTGGGCCACCGCACTCCCGGCCAAAGGCCTTCCATGTCCTGGTGCCACCGTCTTTGGCTCAAGGCCGGCCAGTTTGCGAACGCTGAGTTTGGCTGCTGTCCAGTCCGAGGTGAAGTAGCTGGGCGGCCCGTGAAGTTCTGCCGGCTGGCCGAAGGTCGCGGCAAAGAAACTTTCCGGCTTGGTCGTACAAAACGCATCGCCGACCAGCAATGTGCGGTCACTCTCGCGGAAAAAGCTAACGTGCCCCGGCGTGTGGCCCGGGGTGTGGACCAGCGTCCATCCAGGCATCTCTGCCAGACTCAGTTCCTGTCCCTCGCCCGGAAGCGCCCTCAGCCGAGCCCCGAGGTCGATAGGACCGCGTGGCAGCGTGGGCGACATCAGCGGCATGGCCCCTCCGCCCGCCTTCCAGTCCGGAGCCGGATATTCCTTTTCTCCAGTCAGGTAGGGAAACTCGAGGGGGTGAGCATACACAGGCACCTGCCACAGAGTGGCAAGCTCCTGGGCACCGCCGATGTGGTCAAAGTGACCGTGGGTGAGCACGATGGCATTGGGCGGCCGCCCAAAGGCTGTTTCCGCCCAGCGCTTGATGGGTTTAGCGGAAAAAGGGATGCCGGCATCGATCAGCGTCCAGCTCTTGTCGTCATGAGCCAGCCCAAACACGTTGACAAACGTGATCTTCAGCCCACTCAGCCCCGGTGCGATAGCGTCCATGGGCACAATCTGCTCGTCGCTAATCTCTACTCTGTCCATACGGTTATGACCCCTCGCCACCGTTGGACGCCAAATTGCCAATGGCTGGCAGAACGCTGAGCAAACAGGCGTTGTTCTGCAGTCGACAATAAGTCCCGCAGGACCGCGATTCCTTACGGAACCTGAAAGGCGCCCAGAGCCAGGACGTTCCGAGGAGGTCTAGCCGACCTTGCGCTCTTCGAGAACCTCGTCCAGCATGCCTGCCAACGACCCCGTGCGGCTGCGCACGGTACTTTGTGCCTGGTTCAGGTTGCCCGCCAGAGCATCGAACCGGGCACGCAGCGTGAGAAGTTCGTCCGCAATGTTCAGCGCGGCCAGCACGGCGACACGCAGGGAGTCCACCGTGGCGCCGTGCGCTGAAACCGCGCGCATCTTGGCGTCCACGATCGAGGCAAGCCGTTCGATGTGCTGTGGGTCTGTGCCGCGCAGCTGGTAGATCTGGTCGTAAATGTCCACAACAACCGCGCCCGCCTCGCGCGCTGCCAACTCAGCTCTGGACATCTCCGCCGCACTTCTCTGAACCTGCTCCGCCAAACCCACTCCTCTGTTGCTCTTTAGGCCTTCAATAATTCGTCCATCTGCTCTAAAAGCCGCTCCACACGGTTCCGCAACATCTCTCGCTCGTGCTGATACCCTTCCAGCTCCGTTTGCACGGTACTGCTGGCCTCTTCAATTGACCGTAGTCGCTCCTGAAGGGTGGTTACTTCGGCCTGCGCTGCATTCCGCTCCGCTTCCACGGTAGCGCGTGCATCCCGTTCACGGCGGATCATCTCGACGGCTTGAAGAACCTTGGCCTCCAGCGCCTGAAACTCATCCACGCTGATGACGTTACTGCCGTTCTCCCCTGCCGATTGCCCGTCCATCGTACCTTTCGCCTAATGCGAATCGAAGTCCCGAGATGCCATTCCGTTTGCAGTATAGCGACTCACGCAGGAGGACCGAAGGATGAAATCAGAACAGGTACCTCAACCTGTTCCCGCGACATGGTCAGGCACGCTGACGCCCTCCTAAATCCGTCAAGGCGCGTGTCATTCTCTCCATCCAGGCGCTCAGTTCTTCTTCGGTAAGGGTCCGTTCGGTCGATTGCAGCATAAGTCGTAGAAGCAGGGAATAGCTTCCAAGAGGAACAACCTTGCCCTTGGGATCTCGAAAGATCTCCACGGGCTGTACCGCCAGCAACTCTGCGGGAGCGACTGTCTCCACCTGGCGCACCACCAGACCCCAGGTGATGGCATCCGGGAAGATAAAGGAAAGGTCGCGTTCCACGGCCTGGAAACGTGACAACTCGTGAAGAACAGGCTGGCGGAGGGGCTTGGCGAATAGCATCGCTGCGTGTACCTCGGCCAGAACGCAGCTTTGGCGCAGCTTACGGGCGCTGGCCTCCGCATGGGCAAGCTCCCCGAAGACGCCGACCGGCTGATCGTCCAGAAGAACGTGGGCGCCACGGCCTGCTTCGATCCACGCGGGCAAAGGGGCCGCATCCGTGCCGCTCGCAAACGCTACCCGCTCGCTGAATTTCTTCAGCAAAATCTCGAGCGCACCCTTGACCTCAAACAGCAAGGCATCATCAGCCTGATGCAGGGAGTCCGCAATCACGCCGCCCGTGGCGCCCAGCGCAAGCCCAGGTTCTTCGTGTACATCGGCCGGCGAGCCCGAAAAGACCGTGCCCACCTCAAACAGCCGAGCCGAGCGGGCATCCCGGGCCAGGTTCCGGGCCAGCATCCCTGCCATACCCGCTACCAGCGAAGGCCGCAGTACCCCTGCCTCCTCGCTGAGGGGATTCCCGATCGCAACGGAGCCCGCAACCGGGTCACCAAAGCTTGCAGCCTCCTGAGGCGAGGTAAACGTCGACGAAATAGCTTCTGAGTAGCCAACCGCGCGAAGCGTGTTGCGGATCTCGGTCTCCTGCCGCTTGTGCGGCGGGTCCTTGACCTCTCCGGACCAACCAGGAAGGGTGTCCGCGAAACGGTTATACCCGTACACTCGCGCAACCTCCTCGATCAGGTCGATCTCACGCTCCAGGTCCAGGCGCCAACTCGGCAGCTTCACACCATACTCGTCGTGGGCGGCGCCTGTCGGTTGCAGCTCACATCCAAGCGCGCCGAGGTATTGCGCCACAATCTCGCTGCGCAGCCCCGACCTGCGCTCACCAGTGTCGAGCACAGTATCTTCAAGCGTTGTGCCCAGTAGACGCTGCACCTCAGGCACCCGCAGCACGATTGGTGCACGGTCCGAAGTCTTTGCCGCGGCTGCAGGGACAACTACGTCGGTCATCGGGCCAACCACATGTCCACCGGCCTGTTCCACCACCAGCCGGGTCACAAGATGGTTTGCCAGGGGAGCCGCGTTGAAGTCCGCCCCCCGCTCAAAGCGATGGCTCGCGTCGGTATGCAAGCCATG
>CAXTRM010000003.1:17800-20568 GCA_964246625.1 uncultured Acidobacteriaceae bacterium | reverse complement strand
TTGCGGGTGTGCTCGGTTACCCGGGAGTCCCATCCTCCCATCACCCCGGCCAATCCAAGGGCCTTTGCCTCGTCGGCCACCACCAGGTCTTCCGTGACCAGCGTGCGCTCGCTGCCATCCAGCAGGCGCAGCCGCTCACCCTGGTGGGCGCGCCGAACCACGAGGCCGCCCTGGATCTGGTCGAGGTCAAAGACGTGTGTGGGCTGCCCCATGGCAAGCCAGCCAAAGTTGGTCACGTCCACAGGCCCGGAGATCGGCTTTTGCCCAAGGGCCGCAAAGTACGTCGCGATCTCGCCCGTTGCTGCCTTCACCTGCACGTCCCGCACGACGCGAGCGGTGAAGCGTCCGCAAAGGTCGGTCGCCTCGATCCGTACAGGGAAGGGCTGGCCCGGTTGGTCTTCAACCACCGGCGCGGCCAGGCCCTCATCCAGCCTGCGGAGCGGCAGGTTATAGATCGCCGCAGCCTCGCGCGCGACCCCGTAGTGATTCATGGCGTCCACGCGGTTGGTGGTGATGTCCATTTCAAAACGCGAACCGCCGCAGGCAGCGGGGAAGATGCCTTCCACGGCGACGCCGCGAAGGGTCAGGTCTTCAGCAAGCTGCGCGTCGTCTACCGGCAACAGGGGTAGGAAAGCGCGCAGCCACTTGGTCAAGATGTCCAAAGCTCAAACTCCCTCGGGTTCCGCAAACAGGCTGGCCAGCCATGCTGCCACTGCAGTGTGCTCACTCCTGCGGAATGGGCGGTGCGCCGGCAACACAAACTCCTGCCCAATCGCAGCCGAGCGGAGGTGCAACCGTCCCCGTGTGGCCGGGCATGCGGGTCCGTCCACCTGATTGTATGTAAGTCCCGTGCGCCGGAAAAAACCGGGGACGCACCACTCCCGTCGCGTTGGCCGGCGCGCCTCGGTTGGGCACCGTTGTGTGAGCGTCAGGTGGGGGTGCCACCGAAAAACGCCTGCCCCCGGCAGGTCCGGCGCGAAACTCAGGTGCGTTCGCGCGCGGTACAGGCGATTGTGCCGGTCATAGCGCTCCCAGTGCGCCACATGCGGATGATGGGCGGCCCAGTCCAACGCGGCAGCGGCCTCGGCCGTGGTGACATGGTGCGACTCGGCTACCTGGAGCCAACCCCAGATGCAGTGCTCGTCCGGACCGACACCCTGCCATCTCCCGGTGGTCTTCTCCATCTCCCGGAACCAGCCAAAGAAAAGAAACAGGTCCCCCGGCCCGATCCCTTGGTTGCGCAGATGCCGTTCAGCTGCGCCCACCTGGCCAAACAGCCGCTCCTGCCGCGCTTTGCCCCGGCGAAAGCGTTCCGGTCGCATCTCTGGCCGCAGGTCAGGATCCAGGTGCACGTGCCGCTCCGCCGTCGTATTTTTGAGGAACGCATGTAACGGCCCAGTCGCGGATGCCGGGGCAGATCGCCATAACGGACACCAACACCGGTCTCTTCCGCAAGCGCCGTGCGTGAGGCACTCTCCGGAATCGGGAGGCTGATCAGTTCCGTTCCCACACGAAGGCTGGGCCGCCCGCCCCAGGTTGCGTCCGCTCCTTTCCGGCTCAGGATGATGCGCCGTGGCAGGGCTTTCGGGTCGATCACGGTCATCGAGATACGGCATCCCGGATTGCTGACGCGGTCTGCCCGCTCCACGCCGGAAAGGGTGTGGCCAAACCCGCACACGGCTTACCACCCATACTGCTCAACCTCGCGCAGCAGGGCAAGCTTCCTTTGCGGCTCAAGAAAGCTCGCCTCAACCGAATTCGCGGCAAGTTCCCGCATCTGCTCCAGCGACAATGCAAACTCACGATGAACCAGCTCGTATTCCTCCAGCAGGTTGGCCCCAAAAAAGGGCGGGTCATCGGAGTTGAGCGTGATCATCAGGCCTTCTTCGAGGTAGAAGCGAACGGGATGGGCACTCAGGGCAGCACAACAGCCCGTGCGCAGGTTGCTCGTCACGTTCAGCTCCAAGGGAATCTGGCGCTGAGCCAGAACCTCGATCAGCTCCGGGTCCTCCTGGGCTGTTAATGCATGCCCGATGCGCTCTGCACCGATATTGATGGCACCCCAGATGCTTTGCGGGCCCGTGGACTCGCCGGCATGGCAGGTCAGATGGAGGCCGGCTGCCTTCGCCTCCGCGTAGACCTCTTCGAACTCATGGGCAGGGCCGCGGGCCTCGTCCCCGCCGATACCCACACCCACCACCGCCGGGTACAGCCCATGCAGCGCCGCAGCCTTGCGAAAGACGCGTTGGGCCTCTTCGACGCCGAAGTGACGCACCGCGTCGATGATCCAGAGAACACTTGTGCCGAACTCTCGTTCTGCGCGCTCGCGGCCACGCTCAGCGGCTTCCATCACCGCATCCGGGTCCAAACGGCCGAACCGGTACAGGATGCCGATCGAAAGGTACACCTCGGCGTGACGTACACCCTGAACAGCCAGGTCGCGGACCATGTTGTACGTGATGGTTTCGTAGTCGGCCGGGCTGTGAAGCCGCTCTGTCACTGCTTTGAAACTCATGAGGAAGCTGGCGAAATCGGTGTACCGGTATACCTCGCGTGCTTGCTCCAGCGTCAATGGCAAGGCGTCGTGCAGCCTCGAAAGCTGTACCAGCGTTTCTGCTGTGATGGAGCCTTCTAGGTGCAGATGAAGCTCGGCTTTCGGCAGCTTGCGCAGCCATGCGCGCGCATCGGTGGGGCCGGTTTTCGGGTCACGAGCCATCTCACAAGCATATCTGGGTCAGCATGGAGGCTGACCCAGATATGCTTGTGAG
>CAXTRM010000003.1:15890-17790 GCA_964246625.1 uncultured Acidobacteriaceae bacterium | reverse complement strand
GACCCATGGAGCGCAAAGCAGGTACAGCTTCCTTACCGACACAGGCGGGATTTCACCTGGTGTCATCGCAAGGAAATGGGCCTAACAAAAGACGGGCGGCACATGATTTTCACCATCTATCGCCGCCCGCCGCACTCTCAAGCCAAAACGCTTCGCCAGTTAAGACCAGCGGCTATTGCGCCGGCCACTGCCGTTGCCAAAGATCTGCACGAGCGCGATAAAGATATTCAGGGCGTCCATGTAGATACTCAGGGCTAATTGCACCGGTGCCAAACCCATGCCGCCGTCACGCAAGCGCATGAAGTCCACAAGCAACAGCACGGAAAAGATCGCCAGCGTCGCCCAGGCATACAGCCCCGGCGAAACAAAGTGCACAAACATGCTGAGGATGCCAAGGACGATCAGTCCAAGCAGCGCCGCAAAGGCATAGTTCGCTACACGTTGGTAGTTGAAGCGGGCAATTTGGGCAATCATACCCATCGCGGCCATACCCACCGCTGTCGTGAGCGCGGCCTGAAATACCACCGTCTGCCCACCCGCCATGTGCATGTATGCCTGAAGCATTGGGCCGATCTCGACGCCCATCAGGGTGGCGAAGGTGTAGAACAAAAACAGGGCCAACCCTGGGGAGCGACGGCTTGCCGCATTGATCGCAAAGATCAGTCCAAGGTTCAGGATAAAGATCAGAAAGATGCCCCCGCCGATGAAGGGCGGCGCAACATAGGCACCAAACGCTGTGAACAGAAAGGCAGCGGTGGTGATCCACAACACCTTGCTCAGCAGGCTGGCGGTGGAGCGGCTGTCCAGAACGCGAACCCCACCCCGCGTTACGTCGATGGTTCTCATGGGTACGATCCTACCTCTCAGTGCCCGCTCCGCCGTGCTCATACCGTGCCGTCGAGCCAAAACACCTGAGTGTTAGACGCTCAAATCGTGGCCGGGTCGCAGGGTGAGTTCTCGATATCCGGACGCCCCCTGCCCCCGACCTACCCATCCTCTCATTCAAAACGCCTGGTTTCCCTGGAAGGACTCCACAGGGGGAGCTCTGTTACTGGATCTTTCCGCCCCAGCGGATGGTGACTGGCGCACCTTCGGCCAGCAGGATGTGATCGGGCTGACGCTGGGAAAGGTCCGCGAACTCCAGTCCATATAGCGATGCGAAGTCACAGGCGATGCGATGCTCGGAGACCGGATACACCTCCCACTGGCGATGGTCCACGGCGTACTCGGTCGTGCCGCCCATACGGGATGCCGCGTAGCCCCAATAGTGCTCTGTAATGAACTCATCGAGCGACCCGGGCACCAGCGGCTCAAGCCGGTTGTCGGCTCGCACCCCCATGCGCTGCCACAGCCCGCGGTGCTTCCACTCGTACTCGATCTGGAACTCCTTGCTGTGCCAGGCATGCGCCTCGTGCGGTGGCGTGGGCAGGGCACGGCGGAGCTGGCGGAAGTGCCGCCTCGCGCGCCATCGGCCACCTTTGGGCGGCCTGGTGGCAGGGTCGGAGCCCCGCAATCTCCAGGAATGCGCGGTGGGTGCGGTCGAATACGCTTCGCCGTAAAGCGTCCTGGCCACCAGGGTGATGGCTGGCTTCGGAACGATCTCGCTCAGGAAGACCACACCACGCCGCGCGCTGCCGTCCGCGAGTGGGCGACGTACGTAGAACCGCAGGTTTACCTCTTCAAACTGCGTGTGGAACGGGATTGGGACGCCAAGGATGCGCACGCGGTCGAACAAAAAACCCACCAGGGACACGAAGCAGCGGCCCTGGTACAGATCCAGCTCCAACCCTGCGGGCAGGCGCTGTTCAAGCAGGGTTGGGTCTACCTCATACTGCGCCATCATGAGCTTGCGCCATGTTGCGGTCAAAAACGGAAAAGACATCAACGGCTTGGATGCACC
>CAXTRM010000003.1:0-15880 GCA_964246625.1 uncultured Acidobacteriaceae bacterium | reverse complement strand
GGATCCGACAGGGACGGCTCTGCTGCTGCCCGCCGGGCCAGGTTGGTCAGGCCGGCCTCCAACGTTTGGCGTGCCTGCTGGATCGCTGCCGGGGAAACGCCGTGCCACATCTCCGCCTCACACTGCTCTTTGAGGGCCATGCCTCGCTGCAGCAGTGCCTTGCCGTCCGCGGTCAGTGTTGCCGTCACATAGCGATGATTCTTCTCCGAACTGCCACGTGTGATCCAGCCCTCGCGAAGCGCGCGCGTCAACATGGTGTGCAGCGTTTGGGGCGTCACCTGGCACTCGCGCGCTATGGAGGCAGCACTACGTTCCCCCTGCTGCTGCTGCACGGCCCTGAGCAGGCGTAACTGCGCCAGCGTCACACGGGCGTCGCGAAACTCCTCTTCAAAACGAGATCGAAAGATGTTCATCATGTCGCGCAACAACTCGGTGATGCGACGCGCATCTACGACCTTTGCGGAATCCTTCCGGTCTGCATCCATATCAGGCTACTGATACTCTATCTCAGCGCCCTGATATGTCGGAAGCTGTCTGGAAACCCAAGCACAATCCCTGGTTGATCGCCCTTACCGTCACCCTGGCCACCTTTATGGAGGTGCTGGACACCTCGATCGCGAACGTAGCGCTGCCTCACATCGCGGGCTCGGTGGGTGCGTCTCAGGAGGAGGCCACCTGGGTTCTTACCAGTTACCTGGTGTCCTCGGCTGTGATTCTTCCCATCTCGGGTTGGCTT
The DNA here is from genome assembly GCA_964246625.1 of uncultured Acidobacteriaceae bacterium. Taxonomy (GTDB): domain Bacteria; phylum Acidobacteriota; class Terriglobia; order Terriglobales; family Acidobacteriaceae; genus Granulicella. The sequence continues at coordinate 15,144 of CAXTRM010000003.1, read as the reverse complement.
TCCAACCGGTTTGGCCGTAAGCGCTTCTACATGACCTGCGTGGCGCTCTTCACCACCTGCTCGCTTCTGTGCGGGCTGGCGCCGACCCTCCCCTTTCTGATCCTGGCCCGCATCCTGCAAGGCCTTGGTGGGGGCGGACTTGCGCCGAGCGAACAGGCCATCCTTGCCGACACGTTTCCGATTGAAAAGCGTGGTCAGGCCTTTGCCCTGTACGGTATGGCCGTCGTGGTCGCGCCGGCTATCGGACCAACGCTTGGGGGTTGGATCACCGACAACTACAACTGGCACTGGATCTTCTTCATCAACCTCCCCGTGGGTCTGCTGTCGCTCTTTCTTTCCAATCGCATGGTGGAAGATCCGCCCGAGATCACGGCCAGGACCAAGCGCCGCGATCCGATCGACTTCGTCGGCCTGATCTCCGTCGCTCTCGGTGTAGGTCTGCTCGAGGCCACGCTCGACAAGGGACAGGAAAAGGACTGGTTCGGCTCAGGCCAGATTCAGATCACCGCAACGCTCGCCGTCATCACGCTCGTGTTCTTCGTCCTTTGGGAGTGGCACCACCCCGACCCGATCGTTGATCTCAAGCTCCTGAAAAACCGCAACTTCGGCACAGCGGTCTTTCTTCAGCTCATTCTGGGCATGGTGCTGTTCGGGTCCACGGTCCTGATTCCGCAGTACCTGCAAACTATGCTGGGCTACACCGCAGAGCGCGCCGGCGAGGTGCTCTCCCCAGCGGGTTTCGTGATGGTCGTGATGATGGCAATCGCCGGGCGAACGCTGGGCAAGGGCGACCCGCGGCTCACGGTCATGCTGGGCTACCTTGCCGTCGCGGCAGGCCTGTATAACCTCACCCGCCTCGACCTTTACTCCGCGTTCGGCACCGTCACCTGGTGGCGCATGCTTCAGGTCATAGGTTTGCCGTTCATCTTCATCCCGATCAGTACGCTCAACTATGTCGGCGTGCCAAGGGAAAAGAGCAACCAGATCTCGGCACTGTCCAACTTTGCCCGCAACATGGGCGGTTCGGCCGGCACAGCCCTGCTCACCACATTTCTGGCGCGCTCTTCGCAGATCAACCAGCTTTCCCTGGCCTCCAACCTCAGTGCCGGCGGGTATGCCATCTCCGACTACATCAATCAGTTTGCGGCTTCCATGCACAGCGCCGCCGCGGCCGTGCAGCTCACGGCCATGGCGCAGGTGTATGGCGCCATGCAGCGCCAGGCGACTATGCTTGCCTACAAAAACGCCTTCTTTTTGCTGGCGGTCACCGTGATGTGTCTTTCGCCGCTGGTGTGGATCATGCGTCTGCCACCCAAAGCCGCCAAGGTAGATCCGGAACAGATGGCCGCGCACTGAACGGCAATCACCCCCGCAGCATGCTCATTGCATGCAGCGTTCGCAGGGTGTGGGCGAGCGAGGTGTGGTGAACGAAGATGCCGCCAGCCTGTTCCCAGAGCGTCCGGAATTTGCTGTAATCGTCCACAAGCACGTCGCCTGGCCTGGCATACAGGCGCTTCTCGCGGGCCAGGCAGGTGATCATGCGGACGCCCGGGAAGTGCATCGCGCCCCAGCCTAGTTTCTGTTGCTCTGCCCAGCCGCCCACCGGGCACCCCGTCAAGATGATGGGATCCTGGTGCCGAACCGCCTCAAACAGCGCGCAAGCATCAGGCAGCAACGGCAGCCCACCATAGAAGTTGGGTTGGTGGCGCAAGGTGCGCCAAAACACCTCGTCACCCAGCTTCTCCTTGGCCTCGCGGGAGGACATCCCAAACACTGCTTCGGCGCCGCGCGCAAAGTCCGCAAGGACGCCGTCGCAGTCCAAAAAGAGTTGTGCCTTGCTCGACTGGATCTCCACACCCCATTGTCGGCGATGCGGCCCCAGGCAGGATCTTACGTGCGGTAAAACTCGCTGCGTTTGCGGCTGTACAGGAAGTACACGCAAAGGCCGATCACCAGCCAGACAAAGAACCGCAGCCAGGTAATCACGGGCAGACCGGCCATTAGCAGCACGCAGAAGATCACGCTCAACACGGGGATCACCGGTCCTCCGGGTACGCGGAAACCACGCCGGCGCGTTGGCTGCTTGCGCCGCAGGACCAGCACGCCGATCGATACGAGCACAAACGCAAACAGGGTCCCGATATTGGACATCTCTGCCAGCGAGCCCACGTCGAACAGCCCTGCCGGTATCGAAACCAGAATGCCCGCGACAAGGGTCGAAAAGGCCGGCGTGCGAAAGCGGGCATGCACCTTGCTGAACGCATCCGGCAGCAACCTGTCTCTGGACATCGCAAACCAGATGCGTGCCTGCCCGTACTGCCCCACAAGGATCGACGAGATCATGCCCAAAATGGCCCCGATCAGCACAAACAGCCGGACCCAGTGGAGCCGGTAGCCGCCTGGCATTACGGAAAGCCGCTTCAGTGCGTTCACAATAGGGGCGCCATCCCCGATCACCGTGTTCCACGGCACCATGCCCGTGAGCGTCAGCGCGACACCCATGTACAGGATCGTGCAGACGACCAGGGTGGCGATGATACCGATCGGGACATCCCGCTGCGGGTTGCGGCACTCTTCGCTGGCCGTGGACACGGCGTCGAAGCCGATGTACGTGAAGAAGATGATCGATCCGCCGGCCAAAATGCCCGAAAAGCCGTTTGGGGCAAAGGGACGGTAGTTCCCGGGGTGGATAAAGCCGATCCCGAAGAGCACAAAGGCCAGAATGGCCGCGACCTTGATCAGCACCATCAGGTTGTTGGTGCGCGACGACTCACGGATGCCGATCACCAGCACCACCGTGATAAAGAACACCACCAGAAACGCCGGGATGTCGAAGCCGGCGTGCCATCCGGCCGGAAAGATGTCTCTGCCGGCAAGGTCCTGTAGGCCCTGGGGCAGAAAGGCCGGGGACAGCCACTTCGGGTCGAGCCTGATGTTAAGCCAGTCCAGCAGATCGACTATATGCGCGGCAAACCCGACCGACACGCTCATGTTCGCAAACGCATACTCCAGAATCAGGTCCCAGCCGATCACCCAGGCAATCAACTCGCCCAGCGTCGCGTAGGTGTACGTGTAGGCGGAGCCTGCGATCGGAATCATGCTGGCCAGTTCCGCGTAGCAAAGCCCCGTAAAGGCACACACGATGGCAACCAGGACGAGCGAAACGGCCAGCGCTGGACCCGCTCCCGGTCTGCCCGCCACCGCCCCGTGGTGCAGAATCAGGTCCACCACCGGCGAGCCCTTCCAGTCCGCCAGCTTGGCCGGATTGCCCCCTATGGCTGTCCCGATCACGGTGAAGATGCCCGAACCGATCACGATCCCCACCCCAAGGGCGGTCAGCGATACTGGGCCTAACGTCTTCTTGAGGGCAGTCTCCGGCCGTTCAGAGCTTTCAATCAGCTTGTCGATGGATTTCGTGGCGAAGATTTGTCGGGGCAGCGATTTGTCCTCGGCGCTCTGGTTGGCGATTGCGTGGGATTTCTGGTTAGTTTACCGTGTTGCCGAACCTGGCCCGCGGTGCCCAAAGAGAAAGCGCATCCGAGAACTGACGAGACCTTCACCATGCATCTGCGAAACCTGTCCTCCTGGGTCCTCTTCGCCCTCCTCTGGGCTGCCGCGCCACTCTTTCGCGCCTGCTCCCAAGCGCCCCAGGGCACAACGGAAAGCACAGCGGCTCCCCGCTTCGGGATAGGCCCCTGGACCCGGGCCTCGGATCAGCCGGTCATCCGTCCCGATCCGCACGCAACCTTTCTCGACCCTGTCACGGGCCAAACGGTCCACTGGGAAGCACTGCATACCTTCAACCCTGCCGCGATCCTCCGCAATGGCAGCATCTACGTGCTTTACCGGGCAGAAGACGACTCCGGTGCCATGGCGATCGGCGGCCATGTGTCGCGGCTGGGTCTCGCCGTCAGCCAGGACGGGTTGCACTTCAACCAGATGCCCGCGCCTGTTTTCTTCCCGGACAAGGACGCCCAACAGTCTCGTGAGGTGCCCGGCGGCGTCGAAGATCCACGGCTTGTCGAAGCCCCTGATGGCAGCTACGTCCTGACCTACACGCAATGGTCGCGTGACCGGAACTCCTACTCGGTCGGTATTGCCTCCTCCAGGAACCTCCAGCATTGGACAAAGCACGGACCGGCCTTTGCCGGAGCCCTTGGCGGGCGGTATGACAACCTGAAATACAAATCAGCCGGCATCGTGACAGAACGGGTCGGGGACAGGCTCATAGCCGCCAGAATTCATGGCCTGTACTGGATGTACTGGGGCGAGATCGAAGTGGGCATCGCCACCTCGCCTGATCTGATTCATTGGACGCCACAGGAAGACGCACCCGGCCGCACCAGGGTGCTGCTGCGGGCGCGGCCGGGCAAAGCGGACAGTGCCTTTCCCGAAACGGGACCACCGCCGATGCTCACCAGCCGCGGCATCGTTATGCTGTACAACGCAAAGAATGCGGTGGGCGCGGCCGGCGACACCCATCTGCAGGCAGGCACCTACAGCGTCGAGGAAGCCCTCTTCTCCGCCCAGGATCCAACCCGTCTCAAAGCGAGGACGGCCCAGCCCGTGTTCTCTCCAAACCTGCCCTTCGAGCGAAGCGGCCAGTATGCCGCGGGAACCACCTTTGCCGAAGGCCTGGTGCTCTTCGCGGGCAAGTGGTGGATGTATTACGGATGCGCTGACTCCCTGGTTGGCGTCGCAACGGCTCCCGCACCGTAGTGCCTGTGCGTGACGGTGAACCGCTGGAGCTGGAAAGGGCCGCAAACCTAACTGCCGGCTCCTGCACCGGCAACACAGGGTGGAGGTCGGAAGCAGACGAGGAAAAGGACAGAGCCGAAGCTCTGCCCTTTTCGAGTTGCTTTCGGCACTAGCGCTTCGAGGTGCCGCGCGTCAGCTTCCGGATCTTTTTCTTGTGTTCGCCACGCGCATAGGTGCGGGCGGTCTTGGGGGTAGCTTTTTTACGGGCGGTACGCTTCAGCTTTTTGCGTTCCGCGCGGTCGGTGATTGCGGTGGTATTGGCCATCGAAGACTTCTTTCTGGTTCCTGTGAGGTGCGGCGAGCGGAAACTCTGCCGATTGCTGCTGGATCTGTGCCGGCCGGTTGCACAACCTCTACAACCGTTCAAGCTGGGCGAATTTCTCCACCAGCTTCTTCACGCCATGCCCTGTAAAGGATACCGTAAGTTTGGCGTCATCGCCCTCCCCTTCACGTCCTACGATCATGCCCTCACCGTACTTGGGGTGGCGAACACGCTGGTTTTTGCCCAGCCCTGTGCGTCCGGTCGGGCTCGGAATGTCCATCTTCGGGCGCCCTGGGTAGCGTTTGTCTCCGAGCTGATACCCGGAGCCTCCGCCAATCGGTCCCTTGCCGGAGCCTGAACCTCCGTTGCCGCCCTTTCCGAAAAACGCGGCTGTGCGATCGCCGCTCCCCCCATTGCTGTTGGTGGTGAAGCGCTGTGAGGCATACTGCCGTGCACCCCCACCGTTGCTGCCGGCGTCCTGGCTCTCATCCTCATAGGAGTAGTGGCCGGAGCCGCCCGCCTCGTCATCTCCCGCGGTGAACCGTCGCCGGTCTCCCCGCTGCGGATAGGGAGTCGCATAGCTTGAGCCGGAGCGGTAGCCGCCATACTCGTCGCGCTCAGCGCCAAACCCGCCAGGGGAACCGAGATCCTCCACCAGCCGTGCCGGGATCTCCTCCAGGAAGCGTGACGCCACCGTGGACTCAGGGGAGTCGTTGCCATAGCGGCGACGGTACCGGGCACGCGTCATCATCAGCGTGTCCATGGCGCGCGTCATGCCCACATAGCAAAGGCGGCGCTCCTCTTCCATCTGCGTCGGGTCGGTCAGCGTGCGGGAGTGCGGAAACAGGCCCTCTTCCATGCCGGCGAGGAACACCAGCGGGAACTCAAGACCCTTGGCCGCATGGAGCGTCATCAGCGTGACACGGGCCTCCGCAGAGTACTGATCGGCGTCGGAAACGAGCGCCGCATGGTCGAGAAACTCGGCAAGCGTCTCGCCACGGCTCGTCGCATCCTGTGCCGCATTGGCGAGTTCCTTCAGGTTTTCAATGCGGCTGAAGGCTTCGGGCGTGCCCTCTTCTTCAAGAGCGCGGATGTAGCCGGAGCGGTCATTCAGGAACTTGATGAGCTCAGGCAGGGTGGCAGGATCGCCCGGCTTGCGGAAGGCCTTCTCATCGGCTGCGTTGGCGGCTTCATAGGTACCGCCCTGTGCGGCAACAATGCGGTCAAGCCGTGCCTGGTTCTGCTCGCGTATCTTGTCCGCCGCAGAAGCCTTTGGCGTCTCCAGCGGTACAGGCGCGAACGGATTGAAGCTGGCTTGTGCGATCCGGCGGAAGCTGGGTTTGCCCTCGGGGTCAAGGATCTCGGCGTCGTCGACCTCCGCATCCTGCACAGTGGTGTTCTCGGCGGCAAGCGTTGAGATCTCCTCGCTGGGGCCGAAGTCGAAGCCGAAGTTGAAACTCGTATCGAAGTCGCTGTTCGCATCATTGGCACGAACCGAGGGCGGTGCGGGCTGCTCGTTGGCACCGAATTCAAAGCCGAAGTCGAACGAGCTATCCTCTGCTCCGGGCGCGCTGGCAGCCAGCGCAGCGAGGTATCCCTCATCCGCTACGTCACCTGCAGGGAGGGGCACATTGTTGCTTTGCGGCGCTGCGGGGGCCACGTCTGCGGCCAGCTTTTCGGCCAGGTCCTGGCCGTCCAGTTGCACCATGGCGCGGGCGTCTTCAATCAGCTTGCGAAAGTTACCGAGCGCCGTGAGCGCGCGAGCCGGTAGCAGCTTGTCGGCGATGGCACGCTCAATGGCGTTCCATGTGCTCATGTCGGTGCCAAGCGCCATGCGTTCCAGCGTGTCCATGGTCGTCTTGCCGATGCCGCGTGGCGGCGAGTTCACCACACGGGCGAGCGCGATCGAGTCATGCGGGTTCTGCACGAGCTTCAGGTAGCTCAACAGATCCTTCACCTCGGCGCGGTCATAGAAGCTGAAGCCCCCGACCATGTGGTACTGAATGCCGTAACGACGCAACGCCTCTTCCACCAGGCGCGACTGCGAGTTGGTGCGATACAGCACGGCGCAGCGTGGCAAATCTTCACTCTCGCCCGCGGTCTTCAGGTACTTGTTCACGCGGTCGGCGACAAAGATGGCCTCGCTCTCGCCATCCGGCGCCTCATACAAGCCGATCAGCGAGCCGCCCTCGCGTGAGGTCCACAGGTTCTTGCCCTTGCGCTGCGTGTTCTGCGCCACCACGGCGCTGGCCCCCTCAAGGATCACCTGCGTGGAGCGGTAGTTCTGCTCCAGCCGGATTGTCTGCGCGCTTGAAAAATCCTTCTCGAAGTCCAGGATGTTGCGTATATCCGCGCCACGCCAGGAGTAGATCGACTGGTCCTCATCTCCCACAACGCACACATTACCATGCGACCCAAGCAGCTTCATCAACTCGTACTGCGGCTTGTTGGTGTCCTGGTACTCGTCGATCAGCAGGTAGCGGTACCTGCGGTTGTAGCGCTCGCGTACCTCGGCAGAGGTCTTGAGCAAACGCACGGTCTCCAGCAACAGATCATCAAAGTCCAGGGCGTTGGCTTTGAAGAGCTCATCACGGTAGATCTTGAAGATGTGCGCGATCTTCTCTTCCAGCGGATTGGTCGACGCAAGAAAGTACTCCTGCGGGTCGATCATGTGATTCTTCGCCCATGAAATGCGGCCCAACGCCACACGCGGCTTCAGCTGCTTGTCGTCAATGCCAAGGCGCTTCAACGCGGACTTCACCACGGCTTGCTGATCGCTTTCGTCATAGATCGCGAACGAGCGCGTAAGCCCCTTGCCGTTCACGCGCATGGCTTCGATATCGCGACGCAGCACACGCACACAAAAAGAGTGAAAGGTCGCCAGGGTGGGCTTGGCCAGCGTCGTCTGCCCTAGAATCTTTCCGACGCGCTCTTCCATCTCCTTTGCCGCTTTGTTGGTGAAGGTGACAGCCAAGATCGCATCGGGAGACACGCCGCGCTCCTGGATGAGATATGCGATGCGATGCGTGATCACACGCGTTTTGCCGGAGCCCGCACCGGCCAGCAACAGCACTGGACCGTCCACGGAGACGATGCCTTCCTGCTGCTGCGGATTCATATTACTGAGAAGATCGGCCACGCTTCCATTCTACGGCTGGGGGCAAAGGTGCCCCGCTCTATACGTCTTGGAACGGCAGGCGGGATGCAAAAGCTTTCGCCCAAAAACTTGAACAAATTGTATGGGTTCGCAGAACCTTTTCACCCCCGTTGCGTATAACGAGGTGGCGCTTGATTCCCCTGCTGAACCATGGCAGCGGGGCGGAAGAAGCGCCAAGAATCGAGGTTGAATATGCATCGTCGCATCATTGTAGTCGCCATGGGTACCGCACTCTCTTTCTGCGCCACGCGCGTCTCCCACGCCGCTCCCTTTGCACCCTTCCACCACACCGCCAGTGACAAGGCAGCCACAGGCAAGCTGGTCAGCTTCAGCGTTCGCAACGACTCCAAGGCGACCCTGGTCCTCCAGGCGGGCGAGCAGCAATACACCATCGAGTCCGGCAAGACCGCCACGTTGAAGCTGCAGGAAGGCGCCAATCTGGTCAACGTGAACGGCACAGAAAAGCAGGCGCCCGGGTCCCTTGTGATGAAGGTGAGTAAGCAGCTCCAGGGCAACACCCTCGCTGTCAGCTGAACACGTGAACCATCGGCTACCGTCAGGCCAGCTGTCGCGAGAGTCTTCGCGATCGCTGGCCCGCCGTCAGGCTCCAGCATGACGGTATCCTCAACGGATGGAACCCAAGACGCAGCGCGCCGTAGCTGTTTTCTGTGCCGCCGGCGACGGTGCAAAACCTGAATATCGCGAAACGGCCAAAGCCTTGGGCGAGGCACTTGGGCACCAGGGCATCGGTCTGATCTATGGCGGCGCCCGGGTTGGCTTGATGGGTGCGCTCGCGGACGCAGCGCTGGCGGCTGGCGGCCATGTCGTCGGCGTGATTCCGCACGTCCTGGTTGACAAGGAGATCGCGCACAAGGGCATCCAGGAGCTCCATGTCGTCGACACCATGCATACCCGCAAGCGCCTCATGGGGGAGCTGGCCGACGCCTTCCTGATCCTGCCTGGCGGCTTCGGCACGCTCGAAGAGCTCTTCGAGGTGCTCGCCTGGCAAACGCTCAAACTTCACACCAAACCGGTCATCCTGCTCAACGTGGCGGGCTTCTATGACAAGATGCTCGCCTTTCTCGACACCTGTGAGCAGGAAGGTATGCTGCGCGGCAACCGCGGCGTGCTCCTCGAGGCCGGCAGTGTGGAACAGGCCCTGCAACTCGCCTTTCCGTAAGTCGGAAGCGCTCCCGGCGCACGCGACGCCTTTTACGCAGGCCGCAGCAGCTCCCTCACCGTTCCCACCTCGTAGCCCTGTTCGCGGAGCGACCGCAGGATCAGGCGCAACGCGGTGACTGTTTCCGTGATGTCCGGAGCGGGTTGCGTATCCCGCCCATCGTGGAGGCAAAGGATCGCGCCCGGCCTGACGTGCGCAAGCACATGCGCCGCGACGCGTTCGGCAGGCCACTCCCAGTCGTGCCCAATGGCCGTCCACTGGATCTGCTGCAGTCCCAAACGGCGCTGAACCAGGTCCAGGCCCACCCAGCGATGTCCATAGGGGGGCCGAAACAGCCGCGGCAGGGTGCCCGAGATACCCTGAAGCACCACCTGCGTCCGGTGCAGTTCCTCCCACATCCGCCCAAACGAGGGAAGGGACCAGGGATGCAGCTGTGGCCGGAGGCTGGCATGCGAAAAGCCATGATTGCCCACCTCGTGACCTGCCCTTTGCACCTCCCGCGCAAGGTCCGGGTAGCGCTCTGCCTGCATGCCGAGCTGAAAAAACGTGGCCTCGACCTTTTCGCGGGCCAGCACGTCGAGCACAAGCGCGGTTTGGGGGCACGGCCCGTCGTCAAAGGTCAGGGCAACCGAACGTCGCTCCGTTGGCCCGCAATACACGGCACGGTCCCACAGCGCGGCAGCCCGGCGATACAGGCCATGGTCTGCTGCAAGGGCTCCGGCCGCTGCCGCCGCGGTCACGCTGCCAAGGGCTGGGGCAAGCAGGCTCACCCCCTCATCTCCGCACATCTGCGGGGCGCGGCGCTACTCCCCTTTTGCGCGATTACTTTGCGGCCGTGCCGGCCTGTAACGCAACCCAATGCCGCCCTAGGTACAACTTCACCGACGAGGGCTGGTCTGCAACGACCTGCAAAGGCCGCGGCCGGCGCAGGCTGGCATCCATTTGCAGCGCGCCCTCCACGAGCGTGTGCCCGCCCAGATCCATCACCAGGAAGCGGTCCCCCACAAAACCCGCCCCATAGGCTCCCGCGGGCAGGGAAGCGTCGCCTAGGCGAAGCGGTCCTTCGCCGACCAGGTCGAACTGGTAGCGCTCCTGAACGGAGGTCGAATAGCCCGATGTGTCCACAAGCGCCGCCCAAACAACCTGGCCGCCCGCAAACGTCGTGCCGCCCGCGTTGCGGATCTGCAACGGTGCACTCCGCCCCTGGAAATACACCGTGCTGGGCAGCAAGGCCGCGAGTTTGTCTGCGCTGAAAGGCGTACCCGGCTGGGCTGCGCCGGCGTCCGTCGCTGCGGAGGTTTGCATCAGGAAGGTGGTCCGGTTCGCCAGCGTAGGGTGGCTGGCACTTGCCAGGTTGGCCAGCGTTAACGCGGCAACCAGGGACATGGAACGGCTCGGAGGAAGGATCTTCATTTCTGCTTTCGCTCTCAATCTTGGCCCGTGCTTCGTGGGCATCGCACTAGTGCAAAGGAGACAGCCCTTTGCCTTCTGTGATCGTGTAAAAGGCATCGACCTTCTTGGGGGCCAGCACCGTTTCGGTGTGGCCGCTGGGCCAGCGAACCTCGATCTTTTCAATTGCGGTCGCCGTACCCAGGCCGAAGTGCGGCCGCTGGTCAGGGCTGGACGAAAAACTTCCTCCCGCCATCACGTCAGCCCGCTGGCGAAAGCCATCCGCCGTAACCCAGACGGTAGCGCCGACGGCATCCCTCGGGCTGCCCGGCTTGCCTGGGTCGCTTGAGGGCTGGCCCACCAGCCGGAAAGCAATCCAGTGATTGGTGCTCTCCGCCGTGTTCCGAAACAGTGAAGGTGCCGCATCCATGTTGTTCACAACCACATCCAGATGCCCGTCGTTGAACAGGTCGCCATAGGCCATGCCACGGGCGGTGGCCACCTTGGCCAGCCCGGTGCCTTCCACGGCGGGCACCATCTTCAGCTTGCCCTTCTCGTTATGAAACAGCACGGGCCGTTGCGCCCAGCTGGTGCCCCAATTTTGCTGATCCACCTGGGGGTACACATGGCCGTTCACAAACATCAGGTCGAGCCAGCCATCATTGTCGTAATCGAAAAAGCTCGTTCCCCAGCCCAGAAACGGCACCGTTGATTCGGCAATGCCTTCCTGGTAGGCCACATCGGTGAAGTTCCCGTCGCCGTCGTTGCGGTACAGCGGCTTGTAATCGTCTGAAAAGGTCGTGTTGTATAGATCAACGCGCCCGTTATGCGTCAGGTCGCCCGCGGCAATGCCCATGCTGGCGGTCTCGCGGCCACTCTCGTTCAAGGCATACCCCGAGGCAAAGCTCGCGTCCTCAAAGGTGCCGTCGCCCTTGTTCAGGTAAAGGTAGTTCGGTGTGGAGTCGTCGGCTACCAACAGGTCCGGCTTGCCGTCCCCGTTGACATCGATAAACAGCGAAGCCAGGCCATAGTAGTGGTTCTTGTCGCTCACCCCGGCGTGCTCGCTGACATCGGTAAAGGTGCCGTTTCCATTGTTGTGAAACAGGTGGTCCGCCTCGCCCCGAAGCCCGCGAGGGCCGCACATCACCTTTACGCCCCGAAACTGACAAAAGCTTGTGGCACCGCCCGCGCCGGCCTGCATCTGTTCTACGGAGTCGGCATGGACGTAGCCTGGAACGAAAAGATCCAGAAAGCCGTCCCCATCGAAGTCGCCCCACGTCGCCCCGGTGGACCACCCGTTCACCGTAACGCCCGCCTTTTCGGCGACATCGGTGAAGGTCCCGTTATGGTTATTGCGGTACAAGCGGCTCTTGCCGTAGTTCGAGACGAAAATGTCCGGCCAGCCATCGTTGTCGAAGTCACCGACCACCGCGCCGAAGCCCCAGCGGTCGTTCACGACGCCCGCCTTTGCTGCCACGTCGGTAAAGGTGCCGTCGTGGTTGTTGTGAAACAGCGCGGCATGCGGCGCCGGCGCCTTTCCGGCCTCTGCGGCGACGGTGGACCCACTGACCAGGTAGATATCCAGCCACCCGTCATTGTCATAGTCCAGCAGCGCGACACCTGAGCCGACGGTCTCCAGGATGTTGCCCTTTTCCGCTGTGCCCATGTGATGGCTCCATCCAGCAAGCCCTGCCGCCTGGGTATCGTCCTTGAAGATCACCGGCCCGCTGGACACAAAGCCTCCGGCCGTAATGGGGCGGTGTTGCGCGTCAAGCACGGCGGGATGCGCGCCGGCTGTGCTTGAGCCGCCGCGAGCCGGGCCTTGGGAACCCTCCACAGGTGGCTCGGACTGGTGTTCCAGGGGATTGGGATTCGGGGTTTGCGCCGGTGCCGGGATCACGCCAACACCAGCACACAAAACAAGAAGCGCGTAACACAGATCTTTCATGGCACCTGTTACTCTACCGCCGCCGTTGTGCGCTCCGATACAGCTCCGGTGCGGCACTCCGAGGGGAAGTCTCACTACCCTACCTGTCGCCTGCGCCTGCCCCGGACGGCACATGGGCGTCTTCGGGGGTGGCCGTCGTATTCGCCGTTCCATGAGCAGCGTCGCCGGTCAGGTCGTGCGTGTGCCAGGGCACGCTTTCGTTGGCGATCTCGTTGTGCTTGCGCAGGTACTCAAGCGCAAACGTGCTCGCCATTGGGTCGTCCTTTTGATCCGCGAAGTACGCCGCTTCCTTGGTGGCCTGTTCCTTCATGCCGAGCCGCCGATACAAAATCGACAGGTTGTAATGTGCGGCCAGATCGTCAGGGTCGATTCCTTGCAGGGCTTGGTACTCGGCCATGGCTTCCTTATATTTGTGCTCCTGGTAGAGCGAGAACCCGAGCTCGCGGTGCGCATCCTTGGACTGCGGAAACCCCTTGAGCACATCGGTCAGGTCCGCGATCGCCAGATCCAGGTTGCCCTCATTGCGCTCAACAAGAGCCCGGTAATAGAGCGCCCGGGCGTTCTTGGGCGCGATCTCCAGGGCCTTGGCAAGGTGGGGACGTGCCTCGCTGTAGCGCTCCCACTGGATCTCTACGATGGCCATGTTCGTGAACGCGTCGGCGTAATCGGGCCGGAGCTTTGCCACGTGGCTGAACGCCTCCAGTGAGGCCTGGTACTGCTGCGCGTCCAGCAGGGCGATGCCGTAGTTGTTCCAACGCATCCACTCTTTGTTTTCATTCTCCAGTGGGGGCGTTGCCGCGTTCTCTCCCACCTGGATCGTACGGCTGGTCGATACCATGTCCACAATCGGCTGGGGGAAATGGTCCTTGCTCATTGCAAAGTCGATAAAGTGCTGATCGAACCGGCGATACTTCACCGTCGCCGTGAGCGTCACGGCGCCCTTTGCATCCGCGGGCATACGGAAGCTGTAGCGCACCAGCTGCGAGCGGCCCGATTGGATTGAGTTGTTATAAGCCACTACACGGTTATCCCAGACTTGGTGGAGATCGTTAACCCCGCCCTTGACGTTGATCAGCCGGTTGGTAAAGCTGTGGGCGCGTTCGTCCAGGTCGCCCGAAGGCTTCAGGAAGCCGCTTTCGGCGAGAACCTTGCCGCTGGCTGCATCCTTGACCGTGAAGTCCACCCACGACTCATACATGTCGCGCTGCTCGGGTACCAGGCTGTGGGCCGCGCCCTTGTTCTGGATCACCACATCGGCGGTTAGCCGCTCGCCGGCGGCCACGGGAAACGGCGACACGCCCAGGGGGGCGATCAGGGCTCCCATCCCTTCGTGCCCGTCCCGTTCCAGGCCAAACATGTCCACGTTCAGGACGTTGGCCTTCAGGTACGCCAGGATCTTTGCGGTCTGCTCGCTGTACCCGTAGTACGCCGGAATCAGGGTGTTGCCGCCCATCCATCGGTGGGACGCCAGCTTGCCCTGCTTTGCGCCCGGATCGTTCTTTCCGGTCAGGGCTTCACGCTGCATATGGCAGGTCTGGCAGGTGGATACCGAGTCCTTTGTGTAAAACGGCAGTGGCGACTGCTTGGCGAAGCTGGACGCCTGCCACTCGTCATACACCGAAAAGGCACGGAGCCACTTGTAGTCGTTCAACTCGTGCGGCAGCGCGGCCTTGTGGCAGCTTGCACAGTACTCCGGCGTCTTGTAGAAGTCCTTCATCACCGCTTTGGAGTGGCGGTCAAGGTGCGCCAGCACCTCCGCATCGCTCACGGGCCGGGTGATGGGCTGGTCGTTCTCATCCACCAGCACGGCCGGCACACCCATCACGTAGCTGCCCGTGCCGCGCGTGGTGACCTTTTGGATCGAATGGCAGACTGTGCAGGAGATCCCGTCGGCGTCATAGGCGTGATTGGTGGGCTTGCCCGCGGTGAGCTGGCCTGAAACAACCGCGATCGGATCGTGGCAGCCCTCACAGTGACGCATGGGCTCGGCACCCTTTTCGGCCTTGAGCAGCTGTACATTGCGCTGGTACCAGGGCGCCCGGTTGGAGTTTGCGTGCGCTGACTCCCGCCACTGCGCGGCGGCTGCCTGGTGGCAATGGCCGCAGTAGGCCGCAGTAGGAAAGTTGCCGGAATCGATGAACTGGCCCGTGTCCGTGGTCAGATTGGACGGCAGAAACGGCGAGCCGGCCCCGAATTTGTACGAGTAATACGCGGCAACCTTGGATTGGTATACCTGCCGCGAGGCCGCGGTGGCTTCGGCCTCCGTGCCTGCGTGCACGCCGTGCTGCATGCAGGCTGCGGCCAGGCAAAGGCACGCTGCCATCGTGAGCAGGTATATGGACCAGCGGCGCGCAGACGAACGGGGCATAGGGAGGTCACACGTCAGGGGCGGGCTTTGCGGGAAAAAAGGTGCTGCGGCTAAGCGAGCCTGTACATGAGCGACCTGCAGT
>CAXTRM010000002.1:47126-50297 GCA_964246625.1 uncultured Acidobacteriaceae bacterium | reverse complement strand
ATGCTGCGTTTTCGAATCCGTACCACCTTCCGGCAAACCCCGCACGCGAAGCCTTGGCGGACGCCAGGCGAGGTCGCATGCCAGTCCTCTTGTTTGTGCTCCTGGCTATCATCGTCATTCTGGTAGGCGTGCTTATGGCCGTGCTGCTGCGCCGCTGAGCTCCGGGTGTAGCCTCGCCGTGGCCCCGGGCCGGCTTCGCTCAGGAGCGGGTTTGCAACTCCGGCAAAAGGACGATCAACTCCATGCTCGGATTGGTGAGCTCCGAAGGCGCATACACGGCGAAGTTCCGGGCGCGCAGCACCGAGCTCCACGCATTGCCGCTCAAGTCGATGGCAAAATACTGCTGCCGGACCTTTACCGGGATCGCCCGCGGGGGTTGGGCAACGTGGGTTAGCCGCATACCGGGTAGTGCATGCCGCACAAGATCTTCGATGTGTGTGGCGGAGCTCACCTTGAGCAATTTAGGTGCCCGTTCAATCAGGTCCGCATCACGCAGGTCGGATCGGATTCCCCGGTACAAACGCGTGTTCTTCAACAGGTGCTCGCGTTCGATCGCTGTCGTATAAAGGGCGTCCCGCAGACGTCGTAAGGGCAACGACACAAACTGGGTAGGCACAACTGTGTCGAGCAAAAGCCGAATGGCAGCATCCAGCTGCCGGAAGGGCGGTCCAGGGTCCTCGTGGACGTAACGGGGAAGCTCGCGGGGGTCGACGCGGGTAGAAAAGGCAGCGAGCGAGCCGGCCAGGTGACTCAACTCTTCGAAGAGACGGATTGGGGCAACATCCTCCGTCTGTAGAAGGTGACGCAGCCGCGGGAGGTGACTGTTCACCGTATACAGAAGCCAAAATGAGACGATATCGGCTGCCGAAAAATCCGGCAGCGCTTCTCGCTTGCTCTGGCGAGCTCCCGTGAGTTCCGCTCCCCGCGTTACAAGCAGCTCCAGTACACCCCGCAGCAGATCCCGCAAGGCTTCACTGGCATGCAGGTTCAGCAGTGGCGGGACAAAAGACGCGTCTTGGGCAAACCCCCCGGCCTCGGTGCGCAGGATACGGGCGCACGGCAACACCACCGAGCCGGTCAACGGCTCGCCTTCTGAGAGGATTTGCAGGTTTTTGCGAGCTACCTGCACAGGTTTTTCCCGGCTCCCTGCCCCTGTGTCGTCCGCCATCCACTCCACATGGGCGCGGAAGCGGGTGCTGGTGCCGCTGCGGTGCACGGCAACGTTCATAGCCGAAGCCCGGTACTCAGGCACTGCCAGGAAGAAGGTGCACAGGGGTCGGCCGTCGGCGAAGCAGGGCTCCAGCGCACGGCCGGGTGGCGCACCCTCGGAAGCTGGCAGATCAAACGGTGCCGCATCCGGCAGGATGCCCGTCGCAGACTGAAGGCTCAGCGTTCCATCCGCGAGGGCGCGGGAGTCCAGCGTAAGTTGCGCAAATCCGGAAAGAGCATCTCCAAACGACTCCATATAGAAGCGCAGGCTGTCCTGAACAAACCGTTCCTGGGCCTGCAGATGCTGCGGTGAAAGCAAGGTCCCCTTGGACCAGATCACGGGCTGCAACTGTCGCACGCAGGGGCTCCTGATGACCGGGCTTACCTGTCCGCCATGGGTGGGCAACAGGCAGGGCCATACTGCATCTCATTGTCGGGGCACGCCCTTGGCCCTGGCAACTCGCCCGCCTGTGACGAGGACGGAGCGCTCTGCACGTCCCGCTTTGACGCGACGCGGGCCTGGACCCACGGTTGTTTTCTTTACAAGCCACGGTGGTTGTGGTTTCTTAGGTGACAGTTGCTAAAAGGGGTTCCATGGCCAGAGAAAGCACTCAACATAAACTCGACCGGGTCCGGTCGCCGCGTGTGCATATCACCTACGACGTGGAAGTCGGGGACGCCATCGAGATGAAGGAACTCCCTTTCGTGATGGGGATCTTGGGCGATCTGAGCGGCCAGCCAGAAGCACCTTTGGCCACCTTGCGCGATCGCAAGTTCGTCGAAATTACGCCTGACAACTTCGACACCGTCCTACGCGGCATGCAACCCCACCTTGCCTTTTCGGTGGTAAATAAATTGAGCGACGAACCGAATGCCGGACAGGTGAAGGTCAACCTGCATTTTGAAAGCATGGATGACTTTTCCCCTGAAAACGTCGCCAAACAAGTCAAGCCTTTGCGCGATCTGCTGGAACTGCGGACCCGCTTGTCAGATCTTCGGGGCACATTGCAGGGAAATGACAGGTTGGATGAGATGCTGGTGGAGGCCGTTTCCAACACGGAAGCTCGTGAAAAGCTGAAGGGCGAGTTGGCGCAAGGCAAGGAGACTGATCATGAGTAGCCCCGCAAGCTCGCCTGTTCCGGCGCAGGCAGGACAGGAAACAACTACACAGAGTCCTGGGTCTGCCTCGCTGCTCGACTCGATCGTGGCGCAAGGACGGTTCAATCGGGACGAAACTTCCCTGGAACGCGGTCGCGATCTGGTCAAGGAATTCGTCAGCCAGGTCCTTGACGGGCAAATGACGCTCAGCAAGGATGCTGAAGCCACTATCTCGGCGCGTATCGCCCAGATCGATCGCCTGATCAGCCTGCAACTGAACGAGGTGTTGCACCATCCCGCCTTCCAAAAACTGGAGGCGACCTGGCGTGGCATTCGGTATCTGCTTGACCAGAGTGAGACCAACGATCAGCTGAAGTTGAAGGTCCTGAACGTTTCGAAAAAGGAGTTACTCCGGGATCTTCAACGTGCTCCTGAGTTCGATCAGAGTGCCCTTTTCAAAAAGGCGTATGAGGAAGAGTTTGGCGTCTTCGGTGGCGCTCCCTTCGCTGCCCTGATTGGGGACTTTGAGTTTGGCCGCGGTCCGGAAGACATTGAATTACTGGAACGGATCGCCCAGGTCGCCTCGGCGGCCCACGCCCCTTTTATCTCCGCTGCTTCGCCGGAACTGCTAAATTTGCACGACTTCACGCAGCTTGGCGCACCGCGCGATGTGTCCAAGATTTTCGACAGCACGGAATACGCGAAGTGGAAGAGCTTTCGGCAGTCAGAGGACTCCCGGTATGTAGCCCTTACACTCCCTCACGTTCTGATGCGCTCACCTTACGGCCACGAGAACAAGACCATCGAGGCCTTTGAATACGAGGAGGACGTGGACGGTCGCGATCACTCCAAGTACTTGTGGGG
>CAXTRM010000002.1:42520-47116 GCA_964246625.1 uncultured Acidobacteriaceae bacterium | reverse complement strand
GTGCGCTTCCATCCGGGGCGTGGAGAACGGCGGCCTGGTGGAAGGACTCACGGCGCATAACTTCCGTACCGATGAGGGCGATGTCGCCCTGAAGTGCCCCACCGAGGTTTCCATTACTGACCGTCGCGAGAAAGAGCTCGCCGATCAGGGCCTGGTTCCTTTGGTTCACTGCAAAGGCACAGATTACGCCGCCTTCTTCAGCGTCCAAACTGCCAACAAGCCGAAGCTATACGACAAGGACGAGGCCAACGCCAACTCTCGTTTGTCAGCACAGCTTCCGTACATCATGGCTATGTCCCGGTTTGCGCACTACCTGAAGGCCATCATGCGAGACAAGCTGGGCAGCACCATGAGTCGTACGCAGGCGGAAAAGTACCTCAATACCTGGGTCACGAACTACGTGGTTGCGAATGACAATGCGTCACCAGCGGCCAAGGCGGAAAAGCCGCTCCGTGATGCCCGTATCGAGGTCATGGAGGTCCCGGGTAACGCCGGCGCCCTGCGCGCTGTGGCGTTCCTGAAACCTCACTTCCAGCTGGATGAGCTTACTGTTTCCTTGCGTCTGGTCGCCGACCTGCCGCCCCCTGCAAAGTAATTCAAAAATGATGTAATACGGTGTTGTTTTGCCGTTACCCTTTGACGTACCCAAGGAGATGCGTGTATGGCAGTGGATTATTTTCTGAAACTGGATTCGATCAATGGTGAGTCGGTCGACCAGAACTTCAAGAATCAAATCGCAGTACTTTCGTTCGGCTGGGGCGGTACCCAGACAACCTCGGTGGCGGGTACCGGCGGCTCCGGCGCAGGCAAAGTGAGCTTGGACGAGTTCACCATCACCAAGTACTACGACTCTGCCAGCCCTGAGATCTTCAAAGCCATGCTGCTGGGCACGCACGTTTCTTCCGGCACCCTCAGTGCCGTAAAGGCCGGCTCCAGTGGGAAACCGTTCCTGGTAATTAGCTTCAGCGAACTGTTTGTCACCAGCCACCGCATCAGCGCCTCGGACGAGGTTCCGACTGAGAGTGTTTCGTTCTCCTACAACACCATCAAGGTGGACTACTCCAAGCAGAACGAGCAGGGCAACCTGACCAGCGTTGGGCCGGTGTCGTACGATCTCAAGGCCAACAAGCAGTCGTAACAGCCCTATGACCCCACTCGAGCACCTTCGCGCGGGGAACCTCGAACAAGCCATCACGGCGCTTGGGGAAGAGTTGCGGACTACGCCACTCGACCCCAAGCGCCGTACCTTCTTGTTCGAGCTCCTTTGTTTTGCGGGCCTCTACGATCGAGCCGAAAAGCAGCTGGACCTGCTAGCGAACCAGACATTGGGGCCAGGTGCCGCGGGCCTATTAGCTTATCGCAGCGCCCTCCATGCCCAGCGTACGCGCGAATCCATGTTTCTCGCCTCGCAGCTACCCGGTACATCGGACTCCCGCTCTGGTCCAGGTACGTGCAACGATCGTCCTTTTCGCAACCTAGAGGACACAGACCTGCGGCTTGGAGCTCATCTCGAGGTCTTCCTGGCCGGGGAATACACTTGGGTGCCGCTGCACCTCATCCAGTCCGTGGAGGTCCAGGCACCTACCGCGCTCCGGGATCTTCTTTGGGCGCGAGGCCATCTGGTCTTCACGCCTGGAGCGCCCTTCCAGGATCTGGGCGAAGTCTTTCTTCCCGCCCTGACGCCCCTGGCACACAAGCATCCGGATCAAGCCGTACGTCTGGGCCGTGCAACGGTTTGGGACACGCTGCCGGACGGCACCGAGGTTCCTGTGGGCCAGAAGCTGTTGCAAGTCGACGACGACGAGCTGCCATTTCTGGATCTGCGTTCGCTTCGTTTTAAGGGCGATGCCGCCGCGCAAGGGACGTTGAACGATGCCGGTGCGTGAAGACCTGCTCCGCCCCGTCTCGGAAGAGATGCCCGCCGGCATAAACCTCGCGTATGACAAGGTCTTCGATCAGATCAAGGAAGCCCGTACCGAAGAGGATCACACCATTCCAACGGGCAACTGGGCTCGTCCGCTCAAAAAGGCGGACTGGCCTGCTGTCCTTCGACTGGCCGGGGACGCGCTGGCCGCACGTTCCAAGGACCTGCGTCTTGCAGGCTGGTATGGAGAGGCCCTTCTGCGCGCCGAAGGGATAGCTACCCTCCCAGCTCTGCTCGCGCTTCTTCATGAACTGCAGAAGCAGTTTTGGGATGCGCTTTATCCAGCTCAGGACGAGGACGGCGACCTCGGTTTGCGCGTCGGCGCCCTGGAGGCGGCAGCAGGGCCGTTTGCCGCGCAGCTACGGCAAACACCCGTCACCCGCAACGGCATCCGCTACCAACAGCTTCAGGAGGCGCGGCTCCTTGGATCTGAAGGCGATGCAACCACGCAGGAAAAGAAGGATGCCCGAGCTGATGCCGTGCAGCGTGGGAAGGTACTGCTCGAGGACGTGGACAAAGCCCTGGCCGAAACGCCCAAGGCCTTTTTTGCTACCTTGGAGGTCGCGGTCCGCGAAGCAGAAGGCACGCTGGAACAACTCAACAACTTCCACGAACAACAGTACGGGGACGACCCACCCAGCTTCGGTCGTCTGAAGTCAGCGTTGGAGGAGGTGGGCCGTTTCATCAGCAGCACCTTAGCCCAGAAGCGAGCAACTGAGCCGGACCAGCCATCTCCACAAGAGACAGAAGGCCCACCGTCTCCGTCGCTTTCAGAGCCCGACGCTATCGAGGTGCATGCGCCCGATACCGTGATATCGGCAACGGACAGAGCGTCTCTTCCCCCGGCCCTTCCCTCGACCGGAACTTCCCTCCAAGCGGCTGTGCATTTTTTTCTGGACCAGAAGAAGTCGCCGGAGAGCGCTTACCTGATCGCAGCAGCCCCTGGGTTGGCCGAGGTTTTTCGCGCCGGCCCCGACCATGCCTGGCCAGCGCCGATAGCGGGAGTGCGCCAAAAGCTGCGGCAGTTGGCGAACCAGCAACAATGGGCGGCCTTGGAAAGGGCCGCCATCCTCGCCCTGGCAGACGCCCCGGACAGCTTCTGGCTGGACCTTCACCGGTATGTGTGGCGGGCAGCCGAAGCGTTGCAGCATGCTGCTTTGGCATTAGGGGTGCTGGCGACGGTGCGGAGTTGTTTACAGCAGCTTCCATCCCTCGCGAAAGCGTTACTTGAGGACGAGACCCCTATGGCCACAATGGACACGCAGACGTGGCTGCGCGGTATCAGCGATGCCGCCGAAGACGGGCTGGCTCTCCTGCCAGCGCTGCGCCAAAGCAGTCTGCCGCCCGGCACGCCGCTTCCTGACACCTTCAGCCGGGCTCTGGCCATGGTGCGGCAAGGCCGCATCGGCGAAGCTGTGGGTCTGCTGACACACGACGCCGAGGCTCAGCCCAGTGGGCGCCTACGCTTTGAGCGGCGTTTACAGGCCGCCGAGCTCTGTGTGGAAGCCAAACTCCCCGCCGTGGCTCAGCCCCTCCTGGCAGACCTCATGGCAGAGGTGGAGCGGCGCACGCTGGACGGATGGGAAGCGGGCAGTCTGCTCGGCAAGCCGCTGGCGCTCATGATCCGATGCGTTGACCTGGGCGTAACGGCTTCTGACAGCCGCGACACCCTGTTCGCACGCCTATGCCGGCTTGATCCGGTGGAGGCTACTAAGCTTGCCACGCCGGGCGAGGTGCGGTAACGGTGGCGCGACCCCGTCTGGAAACCCTGGTCAAGCAGTCTTTGCTGGACCGCCTCACGGATCGGGCTGACTGGCCGACAACCCACGGAGCCTCAGTCACTATGTATCGCGAGGGCCTGCGACGCGACGTGGAATGGCTGCTCAATACACGGCAGCCCCAGTCCGGGCTCTTCGACGATTTTCCCCAGGTGGCCAAGTCCGTCCTGAACTACGGGCTTCCGGATCTCACCAGAATTTCGGCTAAACGTGAAAACACCGAGGCTCTCAGAACGGCGCTGACCAGCACATTGCGGCACCATGAGCCGCGTATCCACCATCCAGAGGTCATGCTCTTACCCGGGGAGTTCACCTCGCGCCGGCTCCGTTTTCAGGTCCGTGGCACCCTGCGGCTGGAAACGGGTGAGGAAAACGTCACCTTCGACACCAACTTCGAGATCAGCACCGGCGAGTACGTCGTGCGGTAGGAGGCACATGCGCCAGGAGCTGCTGGAGTACTACGAGGGCGAACTCACCTTTTTACGGCAGATGGGTGCTGAGTTCGCCCGCAAACACCCGGGTGTGGCCGCCCGTCTCCAGTTCGACGCTCAATCGGCGGTTGACCCGCACGTCGAGCGGCTGATTGAGTCCTTCGCCTTTATGGCAGCACGTGTGCACCGGCGCATCGATGATGACTTCCCGCTGCTCACCGAATCGCTCCTCAGTCTGATTTACCCGCGCTTCCTCCGCCCGGTTCCGTCCATGACTGTGGTGGAAAGCCGCCTGGACCCGTCACAGGGCAAGGCCAATGCCGGGGCTGTCATTCCGAGGGGAACCGAGCTGGTCAGCCATGGCACCGTTGCCGGCCTTGCCCTTCGGTTCCGCACGGCTTATGACACAGCCTTGTGGCCCTTCGAAGTCGCCGAAGCCGAGTGGCGCCAGCCCAATCGTTTG
>CAXTRM010000002.1:41240-42510 GCA_964246625.1 uncultured Acidobacteriaceae bacterium | reverse complement strand
GACCCTCCCGTTCGTGCCCTGGGCGGCGACACCGTTGCTGCAGCGGCCCGCTTGCGCCTCCGTTGCCTGCCGGACGTGACGTTTGCGCAAACGCCGCTCCGATCGCTGCGCTTCTTCCTGTCTGGTGATCCCGCTACGGTGTTTCCCCTGCATGAACTGCTTGCAAGTCACTGCCTCGAGGTGCAGGTGCGCACGCCGGATGGCAAGCACGCGGTCGCTCTCCCCCATGGGTCATTGCAGCCGTTAGGCTTTGGCCCGGGCGAAGATGTACTCCCCTTCGAACGGCGCTCGGTCGACAGCTATCGCTTGCTCCAGGAATACTTCAGCTTCCCGGAAAAGTTTCTTTTCTTCGATCTCCACGGGCTGGAGCCCCTCGCTGAAGGGAGCTTTTCCCAGCAAGCGGACCTGCTGTTCCTGTTCTCGCCCTTTGAACGTGGGGAGCGGCAGCAGCAACTGGAGCTGGGTGTGCACGCGGACACCTTTCGGCTGGGCTGTACCCCGGCCATCAATCTCTTCGAGCGAACGGCGGAGCCGATTCTTCTGTCGCAGACACGCGCCGCCTACCCCCTGGTGCCCGACTCACGCCACACGGAGGCTGTTGAGGTGTACTCCATCGGGGACGTTGTTGCGACTAATCCGCAGCTACGGATCTCGGTACCGCTTCGCCCCTTGGTCAGTTTCGACCATGCCATTTCCGGCGAGAACACCGCCCTGTACTGGAATGCGAAACGTACCGTGGAACGGGATGGGCAGCGACGTCCTTCCACGATAGACATCTCCGTGGTCGATCTGGACAGTCGCCTGCAGCACCCCGAGGCGGACGTGCTTTCCGTCCGGCTAGCCTGCACCAATTTCGACCTGCCGGCGAGGCTGAGCTTCGGTAATCCTTCCGGCGACTTTGAAGCGGTTGGCTCTGGGGCAGCGAAAACAGTGACCGCCCTGCAGCGACCCACCATGTCGCTTGATCCGCCGCATGCCGCCGGTCAGCTTTGGCGATTGGTCTCCTTGCTTTCGCTCAACTATCTTTCACTCACCGAAGCTGGGCTGCCAGCGCTGCAGGAGATTCTCCGGCTGCACAACTTTGCCGCAAGCGAGGTGCTGTTCCGGCAGGTAGAAGCGATACAAACCATGCGCACCGCACCACATTTCGCCATGGTGTCCTCGGACTATGGCATCGCCCCGGCGCGCGGAACCGCCATCGAGCTGGAGGTGGATGAAACCCAGTTCGCCGGAGGGAGCGCTTACCTATTCAGCGCGGTGCTGGACCGCT
>CAXTRM010000002.1:18613-41230 GCA_964246625.1 uncultured Acidobacteriaceae bacterium | reverse complement strand
GCTGACCGTGCGCTCCACCCTCCGCCGCGACCCCCTCTTTGCCGGCCCGCCGCGAGCCGGAGCGCAGGTGCTTCTGTGACGTCCAAGCAGCAAACTCACGCAGAGGCGTTGAAGGCAGACCCAGTGTCCGAGCCGGCCCAACACCTGCAGCGCATCGCCACTCTGCTGGAACAGGAGCCCTACCGGGTTGAATTTTTCCAGGCGGTCCGACTCCTGCAAAGGCTGGAAGGGGAGCGGCACCCTGTGGGCTACTTCGTCGCGCCCAGTCGCGAAGCCGTGCGCTTCGAATCCTTGCCCACCTTGAGCTTCCCGGCAAGTCAGATCGATTCACTGGAACGCGGGCCGGACGGACAGCCACGCCTGATCGTGCAATTTATGGGATCGGTGGCAGCCATCTCCAGCCTGCCTCATAGCTACACGGAGTACCTGCTGGGCCTGCTGCGCGAGAAAGATACGGCCATGGCTGACTTTCTCGACATCTTTAATCACCGAATGGTCTCGCTGTTCTATCGCGGATGGGAAAAACACAGGTTCTACCTCGGTTTCGAAGAGGGCGGCCGTGACACGCTTTCCCCCAGGCTGCGCGACCTCCTTGGGCTGGGTACCCAGGGTCTTCAGGAGCGAACCGCACTACCGGACCGGGCCTACCTGGCCTACACGGGGCTGCTTGGGCGCCACGTCCGCTCAGCCGGAACCCTGGAACAGCTCATCACGGACTACTTGCGGCTACCAGCTCGCGTTGAGCAGTTCGCGGGGACATGGCGGCGGCTGTCACCGGGCGATCAGACCGTCTTCTCCAACCAGGGGCGACCGAGTGAACGGCTCGGGGTCGCCACGGTGATAGGCACGGAGGTGTGGGATCAGCATGGCCGCATCCGTGTTGTTTTAGGGCCCATGCCCTTGCCGTCCTACCTGAACCTTCTACCCGGCCAGCCAGGATGCCGCGAACTGGAGGCCTGGTTGCGCTTCTACACCGCCGGCCAGTATGAGACCGAGGTGCAGCTGATCCTGGACAGGCAGCAAGCCCCTGGAGCCGTGCTGGGGGACACCGGAGTCGAACAGCCACGACTCGGCTTTGTAAGCTGGCTCAAAACGCGGCCCTTGCCCAATGATCCAGGCGATGCCATCTTTTTACTGACTTAGCGCCAGAAAGCCGTATTCCACAGACCGGAAGTAAAGGGTGATACTGAATCGTGAGCCTGAACCTCAAGTCGCTGATCGGCAAGTTGAACGATGTGACCCGCAGCACGTTGGAAGGTGCTGCCGGCATCTGCGTGTCCCGGGCACACTATGACATTGAGATCGAACATCTGCTCTTAAAGGCACTCGAATACCCCGACGCCGACCTGGGCGTCATCTGTCGGCATTTCGCCGTGGACCTCCCCCGGTTGATTGCTGGTCTGCGGCGCACACTGGATGGTCTCAAAGCCGGCAACGCCCGTACCCCCGCCTTTTCGCCATCGCTGGTCAAACTGCTGCTTGCGGGCTGGACCACAGCTTCGGTTGAGTTTGAAGCCACGCGGGTGCGCACCGGGCACCTCCTGCTGGCTCTGGTCAGTGATGAAGACCTTGCGCGACGGGTTAGAGAAAGTGCTGGGGAGTTGCTTGTCCGGATCAAACCGGAGGCACTGCGAGTCGACTTCGCCATCATTACGACGAACTCCCGGGAAACCAGTGGCGCGATCCAGGCGCAAGATTCGGACACCCTCAGCAGCCCGGCCAGAGATGCCTCTCATGATCAGGAGGCAGGTGCTGGCAAACAGCCGTTTCTGAATCAATACAGTCGAGACCTTACGGCCAGCGCTCGCGCAGGTCGCGTGGATGCCGTGCTGGGCCGGGACGCGGAGATCCGGCAGATGATCGACATCCTGATGCGACGCCGGCAGAACAACCCCATCCTGACCGGCGAAGCCGGGGTCGGCAAAACGGCCGTGGTGGAGGGCTTTGCCCAACGCGTTGCCACCGGTGATGTGCCGCAGGCCCTGCGCGATGTGCAGGTGCGCTCGCTTGATCTCGCCCTGCTCCAGGCCGGTGCCAGCGTCAAGGGCGAGTTCGAAAACCGGCTGAAAGGCCTCATTGAGGAGGTACGCTCCTCCTCCCAGCCCATCATCCTGTTCATCGATGAAGCCCATACCATGATCGGTGCCGGCGGGCAGGCAGGGCAAAACGATGCGGCAAACCTCTTAAAGCCTGCGCTTGCCCGGGGTGAGTTGCGCACCATCGCCGCCACAACATGGTCGGAGTACAAAAAGTATTTCGAAAAAGACCCCGCGCTGAGCCGGCGGTTTCAGGTGGTAAAGGTCGACGAGCCCACCGAGGACGTGTGCTTCACCATGTTGCGGGGTCTCACCGGCGCCATGGAAAAGCACCACGGCCTGCGCATCCGCGATGAGGCGCTCGTGGCGGCGGTACGACTTTCGCACCGCTACCTGGCCGAAAGGCAGCTGCCGGACAAGGCTGTCAGCGTGCTCGATACCGCCTGTGCCCGCCTTGCCTTGACCCAAAATGCCCAGCCGGCTGCCCTGGAGGCGGTGAGCCGTGAGATCGACGCGTTGGAAACCCAGAAGCGCATCCTGGACCGCGAAACCGCCTTCGGTGCAGACCACCGCGAACGTCTGCTGGAGATCTACACAGCCTTGGACGGTTTGGCTGAACAAAAAACGGCCCTCAACGACAAGTGGCTGGCGGAACATCGCCTCGTCGATGCCATCCTCGCCATCGAAAAGCGGCTGGCCGGCAACCAGTCCGACGCTGCCGGAAACGACGGGGCCTCTCCGGTGACCGTGCAGGACCTGCGCGAGCTTGAGAACAAACTCAAGGCGCTGCAGGGAGAGACCCCCATGGTGCGCGCGGCCGTCGATGCCTCTGTTGTGGCGGAGGTTCTGTCCGGCTGGACGGGCATCCCGCTGGGAAACATGCTCAAGGATGAGCTTTCCACGGTTCTGTCCCTGGACGAGCACCTCAAGCACCGGGTCATTGGTCAGGACCATGCTTTGGGCGTGATCGCAAAACGCATCCTGACCTCCCGCGCGGGCATGGAAGATCCTGTAAAGCCGCAGGGCGTCTTCCTGCTCGTAGGGCCCTCCGGCGTGGGCAAGACCGAAACCGCGATCGCTTTAGCTGACCTGCTCTATGGTGGCGAGCGCAACATGATCACAATCAACATGTCGGAGTTCCAGGAGGCGCACACGGTCTCCACCCTGAAAGGCTCACCTCCCGGCTACGTGGGATACGGCGAGGGTGGTGTCCTTACCGAGGCCGTGCGCCGGCGTCCTTACTCGGTGGTCCTTTTGGACGAGGTCGAAAAGGCTCACCCGGACGTCCTGGAACTCTTCTTTCAGGTCTTCGACAAGGGACGGATGGAGGATGGCGAGGGCCGCGAGATTGATTTTCGCAACACCATCATTCTGCTCACCAGCAATGCCGCTTCAGGAACGCTGATGAAGCTCGCCGCGGATCCGGAAACCATGCCCAACGCGGAAGGGCTTACCGCTGCACTGCGACCAGAGCTGAACACCATCTTCAAACCTGCCTTCTTGGGTCGACTGCAGGTCATTCCGTACTTCCCGGTGCGCGATGAGGTACTACGGCAAATTGTCCGTCTCAAGCTGGGCAAAATTGCTCAGCGCATGCAGACGGTCCACCGCATCAGGCTGGAATGGGCTCCCTCCCTGGTTGAAACTGTGGCCGAACGCTGCACCGAGGTAGAAAGTGGA
The DNA here is from genome assembly GCA_964246625.1 of uncultured Acidobacteriaceae bacterium. Lineage (GTDB taxonomy): Bacteria > Acidobacteriota > Terriglobia > Terriglobales > Acidobacteriaceae > Granulicella. The sequence continues at coordinate 37,514 of CAXTRM010000002.1, read as the reverse complement.
GCGCGCAACGTGGACAATATCCTCTCCAACAGCATGTTGCCGGAGCTTTCCCGTGACCTGCTGGGGCGTCTGGCTGACAGCCGCCCAACACAGCATGTCGAGGTCTCGACTGAGGGCGGCGCCCTGCGCTATAGATGGACCGAACCAGCTGCAACGGCGCAGCTGGTGGGCTAGGGGGAACGATGGCAGCGATTACGCAGTCGGGACGGCTGCTGCAGTTCAGCTGTAATGGGCTCGCACCCGATGCCCTTTTGATCCAGTCCGTACAGGGCGTGGAAGGCATCTCTGAACTCTTCGACTTCACGGTTGAGCTTCTGCTTCCCCAGGATGGCGAAGCCGTGACGCCAGATGAACTCATCGGCAAAAACGCCACGGTCACGATCCAGCCATTAGGTACTGATCAGCCACGCTGGATCAACGGTCTGATCTCCTCGGTGGAACAGAACTGGACCTACACCGAATTCGACGTGTACACGATTCATCTGGTGCCCGCTCTCTGGCAGGCGACACTCAGCACGGATTGCCGGTGTCTCCAGAACATGAAGCCGATGGAGGTGATCAAGAAGGTTCTTGAGCCGTACAGCCTCAGCCTCAAGGACAAGACCACCGGGGCCAGCCCGAATGGTAAACCCTTCACGGCTTCCGACTACACTACGCAGTACAACGAAACGGACTTCGATTTCGTCAACCGGATCGCCGAACAGCACGGGATTTTTTACTGGTTCGATCACTCCGAATCAGGCAAGCACATCCTTACGTTCGCCAACTCACGCGATGGATACGCAACCGACACCTTCCCCGTGACATTTGTCTCCGGTGAAGGCACGCATGAGCTGCTTTATCGTCCTATCGTCTCTGACTTCCGCTTGACCGACACGATGGTGCCAGGCCAGCACGTCCGCCGCGACTACGATTGGCGCAACCACAAGCCCTTCGTTCCTCAAACGGTGAACAGCACGCGGCCAGGTCCAGGTGGGAAAAACGCCTTCGAAACGTACACGTTCCCCAGTGCGGGCTCACCCCAGTTCAAGGCCATGGGCAAGCAGCTGCAGCCCACAGCCGGCGCAGATGCCAGTGTGGAAGCGCAGCGCAATGCGACCGACGTGGCGTCCAAGCGCTATCGCGGGACTTCGACCTCCCGTGCCCTGTACCCCGCAAGCAGCCTTGACCTGGAGCACCCACGGAGTGAGTGGGCACAGAAGTATCTCGTCACGGAATTGATGCATAACGCACAACAATCGCCGCCCTACCAAAGCGATAACAGTGGCATGATGGGCGGCTATGAAAATCGCTTTGCCGCGATCGAAGCAACCCGTGTCTTTTCCCCACCGCTGCTCACGCCGCAGCCGCGCATCTCGGGCATGCAATCGGCGGTGGTGGTCACCCCTGCCGGGGAAGACCTGAGCGTCGACAAGCGGGGCCGCGTATGCGTGCAGTTTCAGTGGAATCGCGAGGCCAAACCTCACACCCTGGACAACACCTGGTTGCGAGTGGCGCAGCAGTGGGCCGGGAGTGGATGGGGCACGTACTTCTGGCCTCGTACAGGCGACGAGGTTCTGGTGGCGTTCTTCAACGGGGATCCCGACGATCCCATCATCATGGGATCCGCCTACAACGGTGTCAATGTGCCCAAGTACGGTCCAGCAGACTTCAGCACACGGTCAGGTGTCCTGACGCGCAGTTCGCTGAAGGGCACCGCGGCTAACGCGAACGAGATGTGGTTCGAGGACAAGATGGGTGCCGAGCAGATCGTGATGCACGCCGAGCGCGACTTCAACACCAGCGTCGAAGTCAACAACACCCGCACCGTCGGCCACAACGAGTCCATCACGGTCTCCAACGATCGTTCCGTGCACGTCGTGAAGAACCAGAGCATCAACATCGATGGCAATCAGACCCACTTCATCGATCAAACCTCCGAGTTCACGCTCGGCGGCACGCTCAAGCTCCTGCACAAGAGCGACACCAATATGACCTACGGTGGCCGCCTGCTTGAAAAGATGGTCGGCGACCATTGTGTCCATTCGGAAAGCACAGCGGAACACAAGATCGGTACCAACTACAACGTGGATGCAGGTGGTCATGTCCACCTGAAGTCCGGTGCCACCTTGGTCATTGACGCCGCGACCTCGCTGCACCTCAAGGTGGGCGGCAGCCACATCACCATTGAGAAGGCCGGCATCACGATCTTTGGCCCGATGGTCCACATCAACAGCGGCCCGGCCCCCATCCCCAGCCTGCCCATCACCGTCACCGACCCCGAAGTACCTGGGCCCAAGCCCGCGCCGCCGCCAACAACAGGCACACCAAGTGGGCCCCCGATTGCGCTGCAGGGGATTTCGGATGCGGAAAGAGTCCTCAGCCCATTTGGCCCCGGCGGTGCAAGCCTGGGTAACGCTTACCAAGGGCTGGTTCCGTCCTTTCCCGGGACGAGCTCACCGCCTGGTGCCAGGCTCCAGGCCATTGCGACAGCTGTGAACCCCAAGAACAGTGTGCTCAACTGCGGAAGCATCGTCGACGCAAGTATTGATCGCCTGTCAGGCAAGAATCCTGGCGCAACTGCTGCGGACGCGGAAGACGCCACCTTTCCTGAGATCGAGCAAAGGCATTATACGAGGCTGATCTGGAACAAAAGCTTCCAGGATGCTTTCAGTGCCGTACGGGGTGGCGGCGATGGAACCACGGCCATTGTTGGCATCGTTTATCCCGGCGGCACCTCCCCGCACGTCGTGGTGATGAACAACGACCACGGAATGGTGGGCATCATCGAAGGGCAGGACTGGGGCCCTGGTTCCCCAAAGCAGGTCATCAAAGATGCCGTGGCGGCCAATGCCAGGTACAACGCCGACGGAAGCAGCAACATCGGCTATGGCCTCCTTCCAAAGATGGATACCAGATGAGCAGCCTCCGAGCTTCACGGGCAGAGCTCTACAGCGGGTCCCGGCCTGCTCCCGTGCTGTTTGCGCCTTGGATCGTTTGGGTTGGATGTACCGTAAAGGCAGGATCTATGACTGCACCAGAACAGGTCAGCGAGCAGCAAGCCGACTCAATCGCGGCCCACGCCGTTGAGCAAGCGAATTCGGATGCCCATTTTGTGCACTTAAGGGAGCAAATAGCGGAACGGGAGTGCAGGAGGATCTTCTTCACCGCACAAGGGTCTTTTGAGACGCATGACCCTGGTGCCGTGGTGTCAGGTGCCTGTCCCGTAGCGGTCCTACGGAAAAGTGCAAGGGCCAGCTTCCTGCCAACTTCGGTTTCGCCTGCCGTCGCTAGGGAACGCTTCGGAGCTCAATGGCGTTCTTCGTCGGCGAGGTGACTCTTCCTACGTTTCCTCAGTATGCGGGTCTATACCCACACCCACGAACGTGTCTCCTTTCCCGACCTTACGGCTGATCTCTGATTCAACGCGCGCCTATGCTTCAGATCCGTGGTGAACAAGTCGCTCGCATGCGACGCAAGAAGGTCGGCGACACGCTCATTGAGCGGCTCGCGCCGTTTGTCGGCGCCAGTTGGGACGGCCCTGAAGAGCACCTGCTGTTGGAAGATGCCAGCGGTCCACGAGGCCGGTTGCACTTCGACGGTCTTGGCTTCCTAGGGGGCTACACCTCGCCCCTCGGTCGCAGCTGGCAGTTAAAGAACGACCCGGACGGCAAGCTCCTGGAGCTGGCCTCGCCCTCCGGCCATCTTCTCTCCCTGCTGTACACGCCGGAAGGCCTCCTTGGGGCCTACGGCACAACGACCCAGGCCCGCATCGACCTTGCTTACCAGCAACGGCACTATGTTGCCAGCTACTACGTCGATGGAACCTCGGAACAGGTGGCCTATGACAGCGCGGGCGATCCGCAGGTCTTTCAAAGCCGCCTCGGTGAACAGGTTCGCTGCACCTACGATGGGTATCGCCGTCTCACAAGTCTTACAGACGGCAATGGTCACGTGTCCCGCTTCACCTATGACCGCTGGAACCGTCCCGAGGTCGTGCTGCAACCCAACGGCCAGCGAGACACCTTCCGCTACACCGACGACGGTCTGCTAGCCGGGGCCACGCAGGGCGACACGGCCCAGGCCGAGGTCACCAACGATCCTCTGGGCCGCCCCTTGGCCGTCCGCTACAACGACGGTACCGAAGCCGCTTTCAGCTACAACGACGCCCAGCAGATTGCCTCGGCCGCCAGCTCTACCGGCGAGCACACGTTCACTTACGACGAACGGGGCCAGTTCGCCGCCGAGATCGCCGGCCCCTACCGTCACGCGTTCACCTACGACGCCGCCGGTCGGCTCGCTTCCATCATTTCGCTGGGTGCGGAAACACGCTTTCGCTGGGACGCCGACAGCCGTCTCGTCGGCATCACGGACTGGTCCGGCGGCGAGCACCTATTGGAGTACCTGCCCGGGGATCGCGGCCATGTGCACACCGGCCCAGCAACCCATGGCGACCCCGGCGTTCGTTCCTTTGTGCGGACCGATACCGCCGGCCGCCTGATGGACCTGCAGGTCATTGCTCGCGGTGACACCCGCTTTGCTCTGCACTGCGCCTTTGATGTTGAAGGTCGTTTACAGGAAAGCACCGACAGCGCCTTCGGCCAGCACCTCTACAGTTACGACGCTGATAGCCGGGTGGTCTTTGCCGAGGCGCCCTCGCACCACGAAGCCTTCTCTTATGACCGCGCCAGTAATCTCGCGGCGATCAATGCCACCCGGCTGATCTACGACGGGGCCAACCAGCTTTTGACCGCTGGCAACACCTCTCTGCGCTGGGACGACCGCGGCAACCTCCTGGGCTGGCACAGCCCGGACCAGGCCGTGGCGCTCCACTACAACGCCCGTAACCAACTTGTAGCTTCGGTAGCCCAGGACGGCACAAAGACCGTTTACGCCTATGACGCGCTCGGTCGCCGGATCAGCAAACGCACCGGCGAGGAAGAGACCCGCTTCTTCTGGGCCGGCGAGCACCTGACCTGCCAGATCCGCGCGGACCTCCGTACCGGCACGCTGGAACGGCAGGACTTCCTCTACCACCCCGAAACCGGCGTCCCTTTGCTGACGGCAATCGATGGCGAGGTGTTTCACGTCCACACCGACCACCTTGGCACACCGCGCGCCCTGACCAGTGCCACCGGCGAATTAGTTTGGCTGGCCGAGTACACGGCCTTTGGCGAAGCTCGCCTCACGGTCAACCGGGTCCGGATGCCGCTGCGCCTTCGAGGCCAGTACCACGACCCCGAAACCGGCCTTCACTACAACCGCTTCCGCTACTACGCCCCGCAATGGGGCCGCTACATCAGCCGCGACCCGCTCACTTTTGCCGCCGGCACCAATCACTATCTCTACGCCGGCGCCAATCCCCTCAATGAGACCGATGCCACCGGCCTGATCAACTGGAAGTCGGTCGGGGCGCTCGCCGTCGGCGCGGGTCTTGGTGTCATCGTTGGCGTCGCGCTTGCGCCTTTCCTGGGACCTGCTGCAGTCATCGTCGGTGGCGCCGTGGCGGGTGCCGTCGCTGGCGGCTTAAACGAATATCTGAACGACGACCATTTCTGCCTCAAGTGCATCGCCAAAGCTGCCGGCCTCGGCGCCCTTGCCGGCGCGGTCGGCGCTCTCCCATTCCTCGCGCTGCCGATCGTTGGCACTGGCCTGGCCGCTTTTGTCGGCCTCGGCGCCCTGGGCGGCGCTCTCTCCTACGGCGTCAACTGCCTCGACGGCGCCGAAAAGAACCCAAGCTGGGCCGGTCTCGGCACGGCCATGGCCCTGGGCGGCGTCTTCGGTGCCGTAGGTAAGGGTGTGGGAGAACTGGCTCCCTCCAGACCTGCGGGAGAGCCTACCTCGGACACTGCTGCTGCAGGCGACCTTGGGGATGGGGATGCTCAGGTAGTGGGTGAGCCAGCGAACGACAATGTTGCACCTCCCGACGAAGAGGTAGCAGGCCCGGGAGAACCGGCAAACGACAACACTGCGCCCCCTGGGAAGGCGGCAAACGACAACTTCGTCACACGTACGGAGTCGCCAGCGCCGGACAACATCGCCTCTCCTGAAGGTGCTGCCAACGACAATGTCTCAGTCGCTTCTCCCGAAGCTGAGGGAGGGGCGTCCACGCCGGACTCCGTGCCTTGGAGTGACACCGTCACATGGGAAAGTGCGCCGCGAGAGATGACCGCAGAAGACGCCAATGCGGAGATGGCCGCCAATGGGGAGCACCCATGCTGGAAGCCAGGAACCAAGGTCTACGAAGGCAACATCACCCAAGGGAATAAATTCAACATGGCATACACGGCTCAACAGGCCGCTGTAAACGATCAGGGCGGCTCTTGGGTGGGCAATTTTGCCACACCGGACAACGTTCCCAATCAGGCCTTTGCGGAAAATAATCTCGCCATCAAGGTTCCTGAGTGGAAATCTGATGTATCAAGTGTCGGGACTGTCGAAACAACGGGTACCCAACTGATACGTGCTGGCCAGATCGGCCCAGTAGACAATCTGGAGGGGGGAGCCCGCCAAGTCCAGTTTGGCGATGCGAAGTTCCCTTATCTGCAAGGAACGAAAAACATACAACCAGTAGGACTCTCCACCTCCCTTCCGCCCAATTAGGATGACGCAATGATCCTTGACTTCGAGAAAGTTCGATTTGATGGGCAGATCCTGAAAGAGGGCATGAGCGTCCGGGATCTGCAAAATCCAACGGGCCAACCGGTACGCATCCAGACGATACGCTGGACCAGCGAAGGTGCCGTACGTTCCTACAGCGGCGCTCTCGGACTGCTGGCAGAAATGACGCCAAACCGGGAGTATGTCGCTGTCCTCGAAGCGCTGGACACTTCCTGGTCCTCGGCTCGCTTGTTCGTGCTGGCTTCCAACGGCTCGACCCACCGGGAGATTCCAAACCGCATCCCGCATAGTGACGACTGGGTGCCTTGTCGTTTCATGGCGGTCTATGCGAGCCCCCGGCCAGAAAGCACGGCCTTCCAGGCCGCGGCCCACCCCTTCACGGGCTACGCCTTCGCCACGGATCGCGGTGTCGACATCGATGCCGCGACGGGAGCGATCCTGGACGTCACCCAACTTAGATGACAGCGGGGCAGGTGCGCACGTTGCTGCTCACCTGGCCGTTGAGGCTTCCAGTTTTCGGCAGGCTCTCCGTTTCGTCCCGCGCCGGTACACTCGTACGACGCCCTTCTTTCCTGGAGACCTTTGTGCCTGCCCTTCGTTCCCTCCCCTTGCTCTTGCTTGCTGGGTGTTTCTCGGCCGCGCCGCAAGCCGTTTCTCAAGCATCAGGTACCGCCCCTGCCCTGCGCCGCGTAGATCCACCCAATTGGTGGGCCAACATGCCCAGAGCCATGCTGCTCGTGCAAGGTGATCATCTCGAAGGGGCTCACTTCCACCTCGGCGTTCCCGCACACCCGGATGCCGTCCACATCGCTCGTACAAAGATCTCAGCGAACGGCCATTGGGCGGAGCTCTGGCTGGCAGACACTCCCACCAAACCGCAAGATCTCACCCTGGAAGCGGAAAACGCCGCCGGTCAGGCTACCCTGCCCTTCTCCTTTCAGCCGCGACGTGCTGCCTCGGATGGGTTTGCAGGTTTCTCCGCCAGCGACGTTTTGTACCTCATCATGACGGACCGCTTTGCCGATGGTGACCTCACCAACGACGGCCTCCAGGCGCATGACATCGCGTCCAGCTCCGTGGCAGCTTCGGAACGCTCCCGGCCTCGCGGCTGGCACGGCGGTGACCTCCGGGGCATTCAGGACCACCTGGACTACCTGCAGGAGCTGGGCATCACCACCGTGTGGATCACGCCCGTGTACTCCAACGCGGGCGAGCCTGACAGCTATCACGGCTATGGGGCAACCGACATGTACGCTGTTGACCCACATTTTGGCTCTTTGGCCGAGTTCCGCGCTCTTGCTGCCGCTCTTCACGCCCGCGGCATGAAACTGGTGCTTGATACAGTACCCAACCACATTGGTCCAGCGCATCCCTGGGTCGCCGATGAGCCCGAACCCGACTGGTTCCACGGCACAAAAGCGCAGCACACCGAGGCACAGGGCGACTTCCTGCCCCTCACAGACCCGCACGCCCCTTGGCGGGATCAGCACAAGGTCACGCAGGGCTGGTTCGCCAACAGGTTGCCGGACATGAATCAGGAAAACCCGGCCGTCACGCAGTACCTGATCCAGAACGCGATCTGGTGGATCGAGCAGGGCGCCCTCGACGGTCTGCGCCTGGACACCTTCCCCTACATCGCCCGGCCCTTCTGGGCGCAGTTTCACAGCACCTTGCATGCGCTGTATCCGCGGCTGACCGAGGTCGGCGAGGTCTTCAATGGAGATCCGATCGTGACCTCCAGCTTTGCGGGTGGCGTCACCCGCACCGGCGTTGACACAGGCCTCTACACACCGTTCGACTACCCCTTGCACTTCGGCATACGCAACGTCTTCTCCGGCGCGAAACCGATGACGGAGCTGGCAACCCTGCTACGCGAAGACTCGCTGTACCCCCACCCCGAACGTCTCATGCCTTTTCTTGATAACCACGATGTGCCTCGCTTTCTCAGTGAAGACGGCGCAAGCGAGTCGGCACAACGCTTGGCGCTTGGCTTTCTGCTCACCACCCGCGGAACGCCCCAGCTGTATACCGGCGACGAGCTTGCCATGGCAGGGGGAGCCGACCCCGACAACCGCCACGACTTCCCCGGAGGCTTTCCTGACATGGGAAGCAACGCCTTTGTGCCTGGCAGCCGGACAGACAAGCAGCGACAAATGTTTGACTGGACTCGCAAACTGCTCGCCTTGCGGGCGGCCCACCCCTCGCTCTGTGGTGGTGAAGAGCAGGTGATTTACGCCTCGGCCAATGCCATCGCCTATGTCCGCTCGCGCGGAAGCGAACGGCTGCTGATTGCCATCCACCTCGGCCAGGAGGACGTCGGTTTGCACATCGACATGTCGGATACCGTGCTCCGAGACTTCAGGACCGCGTCACCCCTGCTTGGCCGCGCGCAGCTGCAGGTGAAGGGAACGCAAGCAACCCTGTCGCTCGGGGCTGACTCCTTCTCGGTCCTCGAAATACAGTAACGGAGCGCTGCCTCTGCTCTGGCTTCCGCTTGCTCGTCGCCCAGCACGGAGGCTCAGGCGCAACGCAGCCCCGGAACATTATTTATTGTTGTTCCCTAGTCCTGGAGGCGGACGGTCGGCGAACGGTCTACTCTGGTGCCATGACCACACCGGCCGAGCAGGCGATGCCCCTTCCCGCGGACGAACTTCGCAAGATGAACGCCTATTGGCGCGCTTGCAATTACATGTCGGCCGGCATGATCTATCTCCGCGCCAATCCATTGCTTCGGGAGCCGCTCAAACCCGAGCACATCAAGCATCGTCTGTTAGGGCACTGGGGCTCCGATCCCGGTCAGAGCTTCACCTGGGTTCACCTGAACCGGCTCATCAGGAAATACGACCTGAACGTGATGTACATCGCCGGTCCGGGCCACGGGGCACCCGCTACGCTGTCCAACAGTTACCTGGAGGGTCACTACTCGGAGATCTATCCCGATCGCGGTCGCAATGAGGCCGGCATGCTGCGGCTCTTCCAGATGTTCAGCTTCCCTGGTGCCCTGGGAAGTCACTGCACGCCCGAAACTCCCGGCTCCATCCACGAAGGGGGTGAGCTTGGCTACAGCCTTTCGCATGGCTTCGGGGCAGCCTTTGACAACCCCGACCTCCTGGTCGTGGTCATGGTGGGGGACGGCGAAGCGGAAACGGGCCCGCTAGCTACCTCCTGGCACATCAACAAGTTCCTCAACCCGGCTCGCGATGGTGCCGTCTTGCCCATCCTGCACCTGAACGGGTACAAGATCGCGAATCCCACCCTTTTGGCGCGTCTTGAAGACGACGAACTTGATCACCTTTTCCGCGGATACGGCTATACCCCTCATTTCGTTGAGGGCTTTGAGCCTGAAGCGATGCACCAACACATGGCTGCCGTGATGGAAGAGTGCGTGCTCTCCATCCGCGACATCCAGGCCAAGGCTCGCAACGCCGGAGCTACGCATGTGCAACGCCCTCGCTGGCCGATGATCGTGCTGCGCTCCCCCAAGGGCTGGACCGGTCCAAAGGAGGTGCATGGTCACAAGGTGGAGAATTTCTGGCGCGCCCACCAGGTGCCCATCCTCGACCCTGTAACCGACCCCACCTCTCTGGCCTTGGTCGAGGGCTGGCTGCGCAGTTACAAACCCGAAGAACTCTTTGATCAGAACGGGACGCTGATCCCTGAACTGCAGGCAATGGCACCGCAAGGCGACCGTCGCATCAGTGCCAACCCTCACGCCAATGGGGGCAGCCTCACGCATCCGCTCGACCTGCCACCCTTCAAGGACTATGGCATCGCGATCGAAGTGCCTGCGGCGAAGTACGAGTCGCCTACCGGCACCATGGCAAAGTTCCTGCGCGATGTCATGAAGCGCAACATGACGAACTTCCGTGTCTTCGGTCCCGACGAAACCGCCTCCAACAAGCTCGAAGCCATCTATGAGGCTTCCCCAAAGGTGTGGCTTGAAAAATACCTGCCAGAGGACGCAGACGGCACCGACATCGCACTGGATGGGCGCGTGATGGAGATGCTTTCCGAGCACTCAATCGAGGGCTGCCTCGAGGGCTACACGCTGACCGGGCGACACGGGTTGCTGAACTCCTATGAGGCCTTCATTCACATCATCGATTCCATGTTTAATCAGCATGCAAAGTGGTTGGAAAAGTCTAAAAAGGAGATTGGGTGGCGCGCACCTGTCCCTTCGCTCAACCTCCTGATCAGTTCTCTGGTCTGGCGGCAGGATCACAATGGCTTTACGCATCAGGATCCCGGCTTTCTGGACCTGGTAACCAATAAGAGCCCCGAGGTGACGCGCATCTATCTGCCGCCCGATGCCAACTGCCTGCTCTCGGTGGCCGACCATTGCCTGCGCTCTCGTGACTATGTCAACGTGATTGTGGCGGATAAACAGCCCCATCTCGTCTTTCTGACAATAGAGGACGCCGTGAAGCACTGCACCAAAGGGATCGGCATCTGGGATTGGGCAAGCACGGATGAGGGCGCCGAGCCGGATGTTGTGCTGGCCTGCGCCGGCGACATTCCCACCATGGAAGCTGTCGCCGCGGCCGCGATCCTCCGCGACAAGTTCCCCGATCTCAAGGTGCGATTCGTCAACGTCGTCGACCTCTTCAAACTGCTGCCCAGCAGCGCGCATCCACACGGGCTGGACGATGCCGACTTCGATTCACTGTTCACCGTAGACAAGCCGGTCATTTTCAACTTCCACAGCTATCCCACCCTTGTGCACAAACTTTGCTACAAACGCAAAAATCACGAAAATATGCACGTGCACGGGTACCGCGAAAAGGGCAACATCGACACTCCCATGGAACTGGCGATCCTTAACACGATCGATCGCTTCCATCTGTGCATGGATGTCATCGACCGTGTGCCTCACCTGCAGAAGACCGCGGCGCACGTTAAAGAGTGGCTCCGCGGCCAGATCATCGAAAATCTTAACTACGCCTACAGCCAGGGCATCGACAAGCCGGAGATCGCGAACTGGACGTGGCCCGGCAACAAGCCCAACGTTGATGAGACCACCAGCGCATGAGCCCGGCGAACGGCACCATCCTTGCGCTGAACAGCGGCTCTTCTTCTCTCAAAATCGGCTGTTTTTCGCAGGATGGTACAACAGAACAGGCCACGCTGAGCGGAAGCGCTGAAGGGATCGGACGCGAAACGGGTGCCCTGCACCTGCGCTCTGCGGAGGGAACGGTGCTCCTCGCCAAGGAGCATGTCTGCGAAACCCAGGCACAGGCGCTCGATCAACTCACAGGGGCCTTGCAGCCCCGCTTGCCCTCGCCGCTCATGGCTGTTGTGCATCGCGTGGTTCATGGCGGCCCCAAACTACGGCAGCACCAACGCATCACGCCCGCTGTTCTCGACGAGTTGAAGGCTGCCGTCCACCTTGCTCCCTTGCACATTCCGGAAGCTCTTGCCCTTATCGAAAGGGCCCAAGCGCTCTTTCCCAACCTGCCTCAGTTTGCTTGCTTCGATACGACATTTCACCGCACCATGCCTGATGTCGCCACACACCTGCCTGTGCCCGCGCCTTTGTTCGATCAGGGCGTCCAGCGCTACGGCTTCCATGGGCTCTCTTGTGAGTCGGTGTTGCGCCGTCTTGGACCGGCACCTCCGGCGCGTCTCGTGATTGCCCACCTTGGCAACGGCTCAAGCGTCACCGCGGTGCTTGAGGGCCGTTCCGTGGACACCACGATGGGACTCAGCCCTACCGGGGGCGTCCCGATGGGCACACGCACCGGAGACCTCGATCCGGCGGTGCTACTGTACCTGCTTCGTTCGGAAGGGATGTCCTCCGACGCACTCGAAACCTTCGTGAACCACCAGGGTGGTCTCGCCGGTCTTGCCGGCGGTGAGTCGGACATGCAACAACTACTGAAGCGGGAAAGCAAAGGGGATGGAGCCGCGGCGCTGGCCGTCACGGTCTTCTGCACCGACGTCCGCAAGGCCATTGGAGGCTATGCCGCTCTGCTCGGCGGCCTTGATCTGCTCGTCTTTACCGGCGGTATCGGCGAACACAGCGACGAGGTCCGAAGTCGTATTGTGCAAGGGCTGGACTTCCTCTTTGCCCCAGGCTCGCGGCCACGCATTGCCGTCTATCCCGCTCAGGAAGAAGCGGAAATGGCATACCATTGCCGCCAGCTCTACAGCGCCTGACCTTTCTTCGAGATGTAGCTAATTCGGTCCGAACCGGTACACCACGCCTATACCTGCTCGTAGGTTGTTTTGCCGCGTGTTCACGCCGTTGACAGCGCGAGAGAACACCCAGTCCGCCTGCAACGGCACAGCCGAAACGCGTTTTGTAAGCCAAATCTCCAGCCCCAGGCCGGCCTGCGCTGCCAGGTAGGTATTGCCGGATTTGTAGGCATAGTAATTCGAAGCCACCCGCGAAGCGCCCACCAGCGCCTCTCCAAAGGGTGTGTACCGTGTCGTGGTTCGATAGCTGTATCGTGGGCCAAGCAGGTAATTGAAGAGGCTTAACTGCTCATCGGTGTTGTTGATCTTACTGTTGGAAGCATAGGAAACGTCGATCGTCGCTCCCCAGGTCGGTGTGAAGTTGCGCGTGACCTCGCCGCCGCCGCCCTCCATCCAGAAGCAACCGCACTGCCCCGGAGGCGCGTTCGCATGGGTGAACTGAACCTGTCCGCTCACCTGCAAAGGGGCAGCCTGTCCTATCTCCAGGCCGTAGGGTCGTTGCGCCAGGGCGTGCCGCGCAACGGCCAGCAGCAGCAGGAGTAGCAGGTTCGAAGTGGTCGAGCGCTTCATCAAAATCCTCAGGGCCATACAAGCGAGGCTGCTGCCGGTGGGAGCCCGCAGGCTCCCATCCCTCAGCGAACGTTCAAGGTAACGGTGGTGGAACGGTGTAACTGCCCACTGGTTCCAGTAACCGTGAGTGTGTAGCTGGCAGGCGCTGGCCCAAAGTACCCGCCACCGCAACCCGTCAGTGGAGCGATGGCCCCAAAGGAGCTAACCAGCAGCACTAGCATCAGCAACGATTTCGGCAGGCGGCGGCGCACCCCTCCCAGTCCCAACAGCGGCAGGAGGCATGCCCAGGCCGCAGCCGCCTCATAGCTCTTCACGCGTTGGTGATGTTCCATCGCGGTCAGCGCCTTGGCCAGGGTCTGCACCGTCATCGAGGAGCTCGCACTGGCGGTCCCCGGGGTCACCGTTCCTGGGGCGAAATTCGACGTTGCACCCGATGGCAACCCCGTCACCGTAAGCACGACGGGAGCGGCAAATTCGACATCGTTCAGCGGCTTGATATTGATGCTGAACGTTGCGGCACCGCCTGGGTCTATATCGATCGACGGGGTTGTGCTGCCTACCCCGTAGTCGCTGACCCGCTGCGCCACCGCTGCCGACGTCACTGTCGCATAGTTCGCATCGCCGGCGTAAACCGCCGTGATCGAGTGCTTGCCTCCGGTCAGCACCGCAAGGGCAAAGTTTGCCACTCCCGATGCGTTCAGGGGCACGGTCCCCAACGCCGTTGTGCCGTCGTAGAAGGTTACGTTTCCGGTCGGCACCATGCCGGCGGAGGTCGGCGGTACTGTTGCGGAGAAGGTCACATTCTGCTCCACAATGGCTGGGTTCAGCGATGAGGTAAGGGCGATGCTTGAGCCCGCCTGTTGCACCACCTGACGGACCACGGATGAGGTTGCCGCGACCAGCGTGCTCCCGGAGCCCGGGGTAAACGTCGCCGTGATGGCGTGTGTCCCGACACCGAGCGACGCGGTACTGAACGTCGCGGAACCGTTGTTCACGATTGAGGTTCCCAGCACGCTTGTTCCATCGTAAAAAGTGACCGTGCCCGCAACCGTGCCCGCCGAGGTCGTAGACACGTTCGCAGTGAAGGTGACACCCGTCCCAAAGGTCGTCGTGCTTTGCGAAGAGGCCAGACCAAGGCTGACGTTGACCGCTTCCACGGTGTCTGTCACAGCAGGGCTGGTTGCGGTGCTGTAGTTGGCATCACCGTTCGCCACGGCTGTGATCAGGTCCGTGCCTTGCGGTAACGCGCTGGTTGTAAGCGTGGCGACACCGTTGGCGATGGTCGCCGTTCCCAGCACGGTTGTTCCGCTCTTGAACGTCACTGTGCCGGTCATCCCGTTCGGTACAGCTTCCATGATCGTCACCGCCGTGTTTAGTGGTGCGTTCAACGGCGAAACCGTGGGCGCGGCCAGGGCAGGCGTCACCTTGTCTAACGTGATCGATCCTGCCCCGTTGCTGCCGCTGTAGTTCGCATCGGCTGCCTGGGTGATCGTTAGGGCATTGTTGCCCACTGGCTCATTTGCCACAGCCAGGGTCGCCGTGCACGTCAGCACGCCCGCGGCTGCCGTGCAGCTGGAAGCTGCCACAGTCACCGTGTTTCCGAGGCTGTCTGCAATCGTGATCGCCCCCGTTGGCACTGCGGCTCCGGCATACGGGATCTTTACCGTTACCGACGCCGTTGCCGCGCCATACTGGCTGCTTCCCGTCACAGTGTCCCCGCTTGTGGCCGCGGCCTTGGCCAGGGTAATAGTGCCGGTACCTGCGCTCCCGTCTGAAACGGCATCGGGAGCTTGCGTCACAGTTACGGTATTGCTGCCGGCCGGCTCGTTCGCCGTGGGCAGGCTCGTCATGCAGGTCAGCACACCCTTTGCTGCCGTGCAGCTTGACGGCTGTACGGTCACCGTGTCGCCGTGAGTATCAGCCACCGTGATCACGCCGGTGGGCGCCGTGGCTCCCGTGAACGGGATCGTTACGGTCACCGCGGTGGTTGCTGTACCGTAGCTGCCAGTACCGCTCACCGTGGCGGTGCTTGCATCCGCCTTGCTCAGGGTGAGGGTGCCGCTGCCCGTGCTGCCGCTATAGTTGCTGTCCGCTGCCTGCGAGATCGTGAGCTGGTTCGTTCCCACCGGCTCCGTTGCTGTGGGCAGCGTGACGGCGCAGCTTAGCGTGCTTGCCTTGGCTGTGCACGTTGTGGCCTGCACCGTTACTGTGTTGCCAACGCTGTCTGCCACCGTGATCGCACCTGCCGGCGCTACCACCCCGGCGTACGGAATGGTTACCGTGATCGCCGTGGTCGCCGCGCCATAGGTGCCTGTCCCGGAAGCCGCGTCCGCGGTTGTTGCCGGTGCCTTGTTGATCGTGACGGTGCCTGTCCCGGCGCTGGCGCTGTGTTCTGCATCTGCGACCTGATTGACCGTGACAGGGTTCGCCCCTACAGGCTCATTGACCGTCGGCAGATCGGCAGAACACGTCAAAGCGCCGGTTGCCGGGGTGCAGCCTGTGACCTTTACGCTATTGCCCAGCGAATCCGCCAGGGTGATCGTTCCACTGGGTGCCGTCGCCCCCGCGTAGGGAATCTTCACCGTGACCGTCGTCGTAGCGCTGCCATACGTGCCCGTGCCGGTCGCCGAATCTACACCGGCTACAGCCTTTGCGATGGTGACGGTACCCGTGCCGGTGCTGTTGGCATAGTTACCATCCCCGATCTGCGTCACCGCGAGTGGGTTGTCGCCCAGTGGCTCATTGGCGGTATGGAGATCTGCGGTACAGGTCAATACGCCCTTGGCCGCCGTGCAGCTTCCTCCCGGCACCGTCGCCGTGTTGCCGAAGCCGTCCGTCACGCTGACCGCGCCGGTCGGGGCTGCCACGCCCGCATACGGGATGGTGATGGTGATCGTCGTTGTGTCCGAGCCATAGCTACCCGTGCCCGTCGCGCTGTCCGTGGTCGTGGAGGGTGCCTTGTTCAGGGTGATGGATCCCGTTCCGCTGCTGCCCGCGTAGTTCGCGTCTGCGGCTTGCGAGATCGTCACCGTGTCCTGCCCCACGGGGACATTGGCTGTTGGCAGGTCTGCTGTGCAGCGCAGGGTACCGGCATTTGCGCTGCAGCTTGAGCTGGGTACAGCCACGGTGTTGCCATGCGTGTCCGTGACCGTAATCGTTCCTGTGGGCGCCGACGCTCCCGCATACGGGACCGTCACGGTGATCGCGGTGGTAGGCGCTCCATAGTTGCCCGTGCCGGCCACGGTGTCGTTGGTGGTGGCACCTGCCTGCTGCAGAGTGACCGTGCCGCTCCCTGTGCTGCCGCTGTAGTTCGCGTCTCCAGCCTGGCTTACGGTCACCGTGTTACTGCCTAACGGGTCATTCAGCGTCGGCAACTGGACATTGCAGGTCAGTACGCCCGACGCTCCTGAACAGCTGGATGCCTGCACCGTTACCGTGTTGTTCAGCGCGTCTGTCACGGTGATCGCGCCCGTGGGCGTCGCCGTTCCTGCGTATGGAATGCTGACGGTCACCGCTGTCGAGGCGGCACCATAGCTCCCTGTGCCTGTTGCTGTGTCGGTGGTGGTAGCTGCAGCCTTGTTGATGGTCACCGTACCCGTACCGGTGCTTGCGGCGTAGACCGCATCGGCGGCCTGGGTCACCTTCGCAGCGTCATCTCCCACAGGCACCTTGGCCGTCGGGAGATTGGCCGTGCAGGTTAGCGTACCCTGCTTCGCCGTGCAGCTCGAGGCAGGCACCGTCACCGTGTTCTGGAAGCTGTCCGTGACGGTCACATCGCCCATTGGTTCGGTTCCGGTCGCATAGGGAATCACCACCGTGACCACCGTTGTTGCGGCCCCGTACTCCCCGTTTCCTGTTACCGTGTCGTTCGTTCCCGCCGCAATCTTGGTGACCGTCAGCGTGCCGATGGCGCTTCCTGCCGGATAGTTCGTGTCTGCGGCCTCGTCTACCTCAATCCGGTAGCTACCGATGCCCAGGGAGGCCGTCAACCACTGCCCCGTGCAACTCAATGACGACGTACCCTGCGTGCACGTTGCCGGCACATGGGCCCCTGTTCCGTCATTTACGGTGAAGCTCACCGCACCTGTTGGTACAGGGCCGTTGTAAACGATGGTCGCTGTCAAGGTGGCCGTGGGCGTACCGTAAGGCACCAGCACGCTGCTGACATTGCTGCCTGTCGCCAGGATGGGACTCGCCGGTGTATCTGCCGTGGGCTCCACAGTCAGCAAGGCCGTAGCGGACCCCTGCGCGTAGTTACCGTCCGAGCTTTCTGTTGCCGTAATCACATAGGTGCCCGCAGCCAACGAAGCCGTCGGGAAGTCGGCCGTGCAGGTCAGTGGCGAAGGGCCGCTTGTGCACGTTGCCGTTACGGCGGTTCCGCCGGGGATGTTAAACGTTAGGGTGCCCGCTGGAATCGGCCCGTTGTAGTCGATGCTCGCACTCAGCGTCGCGGACGGCGTACCTGCCACTATCAGCACATTGCTGACGTCGCTGATCGTGTCCAGAATCGGGCTTACCGATCCTGCCGCTACCGTCAGGGTGCCGGTTGCACTGCCCGCAACGTAGTTGGCATCTGCCGCCTCGGAAGCCGTAATGGTGTAGGTACCCACCTGCAGGTCGCCCGTGGGGTAGTCTGCCGTGCAGATCTCCTGGGTGGCGTCCACCAGGCAGCTTGCGGCCACGGGCGCACCATCAGCAATGGTGAAACTCACTGCACCTGATGGCGGCGTGGCTCCGCTGTAGGACAGCGTCGTCGTCAGCAGGGTAGACGCCGTGCCTTGATTGATTGTGACGTTTTGCACGCCGCCCGAGGTGCTGCCCACTGGGCTCACCGTGCTCTGGCTCAGCGTGATGGTTCCGGTGCCGGTGCTCACGTTGTAGTTGGTGTCGGCAGCCTGCATCACTGCGACCGCATTGGTTCCAAGTGGCTCATTGCCCGTGGGCAGGTTGACCCTGCAGCTCAGGGTTCCCCCGGACGCGGAGCAGCTGCTTGCGGCCACAGACGCCGTGTTGCCCAGGCTGTCTGTCACGGACACGGCGCCGCTGGGCGCCACAGGCCCCACGTACGGGATCGTCACCGCGACCACTGTCGTCGCCGCGCCGTAGGTGCCGGTGCCCGTCGCCGTATCAGCGGTGGAGGCCGGTGCCTTATTCATCGTGATCGCACCTGTGCCTGTGCTCGCCGAGTGATCCGGATCCGCGACCTGGGTAATCGCCAGTGCGTTACTGCCTACCGGTTCGTTCCCCGTCGGGAAGGTCGTCGCGCAAGCGAGCGCGCCCCCGTTTGCCTGACAGCTCGCCGCCTGAAGGGTGATTGCGTTGCCGAAATTGTCCGTAACGCTGATGGCTCCGGTGGGTGCTGCTCCCGAATAGGGAATCAGCACAGTGATGTTCGTGGAAGCGGCCCCATACGTGCCCGAACCCGTTGCCGAATCGTCACCGCGAGACCCTGCCGGGTGAATCGTCACGGCGCCGGTGCCGGTGCTCATGTTGTAGTTCGGGTCTCCGGCCTGCGTCACTGTCAGGGCGTTGCTTC
>CAXTRM010000002.1:10786-18603 GCA_964246625.1 uncultured Acidobacteriaceae bacterium | reverse complement strand
GCTTCCGGTGGGCTCATTCGCCGTGGGCAGGTTCCCCGTGCAGGTCAGCACGCCGCTTGAGGCCGAGCAGCTCTTGGCGTCCAGCGTAAGGACGTTGCCCAGAGTATCCGCCACCGTGATCGCCCCCGCGGGAGCCAGCGTACCCGCATATGGGATCGTCACGACGACGGGCGTGGTTGTCGCCCCATAGGTTCCCGTTCCCGTTACGGTGTCGGTGTTTGTGGCTACAGCTTTGTCGATGGTGATCCTGCCGGAACCCGTGCTGCCGAGGTAATTGCTGTCGCCCGCTTCGTTTACGTTGACGACATTGCTGCCGACAGGCTCGCTCGCTGTGGGCAGGCTTACCTCGCATGTAAGCACGCCTGACGCCGCGGTACAGGCCGAGGCCGGCACGGAAGCTGTGTTCCCGTAGGTATCCGTCACTGTGACAGCACCTGTCGGGGCCACGTTGCCCGTATAAGGAAGGGTGACGGTAACCACCGTCGTCGCTGCACCATAAGTTCCGGAACCCTTGGCCGTGTCACCGGCAGTGGCTGGCGCCTTCGCCATTGATACATTGCCGGAACCCGTGCTGCCCGCGTAATTGCCATCAGCCTCCTGGCTGACACTCAACGCATTCACTCCTGCCGGTTCGCTTGCCGTTGGCAAAGTGGCCGTGCAACTCAGGGCGCCGTTCGCTGCCGTGCAGCTTGAAGGCTGGATCTTCACCGTATTGCCGTGTGTGTCCGACACGGTAATGGTGCCCGTCGGCGCCACCAGGCCCACATAGGGAATGCTGACCTTGATCGGCGTGCTTGCTGTCCCGTACGTGCCGCTGCCGCTGGCCGTGTCACTTCCTGTGGCACTGGCCTGCTTGATCGTCACGGAGCCGCCGCCGCTGCTGCCACCATAGTTGCCGTCGGCCGCCTGCGTCACCGTCACCGTGTTGCTGCCCACCGGTTCGCTTGCGGTCGGCAACGCCAGGACGCAGCTCAGGGCGCTTGCTGAAACCGAGCAGCTCGAGGCGGGCCCAGTGACCGTATTGCTATGTGTATCGGTCACCGTGATTGCGCCCGAAGGCGGCACAGCGCCTGCAAACGGGATGCTCACCGTCACTGGGGTGGTCGCCGCCCCATACAGGCCCGAGCCTGAGGCGGTGTCGCCTGTGGTGGCTGCCGCCGGGTTGATCTTGACCGAACCCGTGCCCGTGCTGCCGCCGTAGTTCGCATCGGCCGCTTGGTTCACCGTCAGTGCATCTGTTCCCACAGGAACAGTCGCGGTAGGGAGGTTGACCGCGCAGGAAAGCACATGCGCCGCACTGGTGCAGCTTCCCCCTGCTGCGTTGACTGTGTTGCCGTGCGCATCCGTCACGGTGACAGTGCCGGTGGGCGCTGCCGGCCCGCTGTACGGAATCGTCACGGTGACGGCCGTTGTTGCGTCACCATAGGAGCCCGTACCACTTGCTGCATCTCCGCTGCCGGCCGCTGCCTTGTTGATCGTGAGCGTCCCTGTGCCGGTACTGCCGCTGTAATTGGGATCTTCCACCTGGCTGACCGACACGGCGTTGCTTCCCGCGGGCTCATTCAGGGTCGTCAGGGTTGCCACGCAATTCAACACACCGCCCTGCGAGCTGCAGGACGAGGCCTTCACCACAACGCTGTTGCCGTACGTGTCCGCCACGGTGATGGCGCCCGTGGGCGCAGTCGGGCCGGCATACGGAATCGCAACATTGACGCTGGTTGTCGTCGCGCCATAGGTCCCGGTTCCCGAAACAGAGTCGTTGGTCGTTGCAGGCAGCTTGGCAACGGTTACCGTCACAATGTTGGAATTGGCCGTGTTGTAGTTGCTGTCTCCGAGATAGACCGCCTGGATCGCGTTGGCTCCCACTTGGAGGTTGGTCAGGGAAAATGTCGCTATGCCATTGGCGTTGAGTGACGCCATGGACAGCGCCGTCGTGCCGTTATAAAACGCCACCAATCCGGTCGGCACAATCCCGTTCACCCCAACAACGGTGTCGGTCAGCGTCACACTTTGCCCGTAGCTCGGGCTTGTCGTCGAAGCCACAAGCACATCCGAGGTCACAGTCGCTTTGCTCACCACCTCTGCAACGGCTGCCGACGTCGATCCGCTGTAGTTGCCGTCGCCTCCGTACACAGCCATCACGGACTCATTGCCCACGGGCAGGGTATTGGTCGTAAACGTCGCCACGCCGGACGCATTGACCGTCCCTGTACCCAGCACCACCGACCCGCTGGAGAACGTCACCGTCCCGGTTGGCGCAACGCTTCCCACGCTGGACAGCGTGTCCGTGAACGTCACGTTGCTTCCAAAGGTCGGACTCGCATTGGAGGTCGTCAGCGCATTGGTCCCCTGCGCCTTGGTCACCGTTACGGGTACCGTGTTGGACGTTGCCGTGTTGAACGTCCCGTCGCCGCCATACACCGCCGTCACTGCGTCTGCACCCGTCGGCAGGGCCGTTGTTGTCAGGCTTACCACCCCCGTCGCACTCACGGTTCCTGTACCTAGCTGAACCGTGCCGCTATAAAACGTCACGACACCTGTCGGGTAGCTGCCACCCAAAGCGCCCAGCGTGTCGGTAAGCGTGACGCTGCCGCCAAAGCTCGGGCTGGTGAGTACATCGCTCGGCACACTCGCCTTTGCCACCGTTTCCGTGACGGCGTTCGAAGTTGCATCGCTAAACGTCCCGTCTCCCAGGTAGCTGGCAGTGATGGTGTCGGTGCCCACGGGCAGCGAATTCACGCTCAGCGTTGCCACACCCTTGGCGTTAAGCGTCCCCGTGCCGATCACGGCTGTCCCATTCAGGAAATTCACTGTACCCGTCGGGTACACGCCATTGACCGCGGCCAACGTATCTGTCAACACCACGTTGCCGCCATACACCGGTGCCGCATCGGTGGTCGTCAGGGCATCGCCGTAGCCGCTGGCTTTGGCCACCGTCTCCGTGACGGTGTTTGAGGTCACACCGGCAAAGTTGTTATCGCCGTTGTAAACCGCTGTGATGGCATCGGCACCCACCGGCAGGCTGGTCGTCGTCAGCGTCGCCACACCCGCTGGGCTGATCTGTCCCGTTCCAATCGTTAGCGACCCGTTGCGGAAGGTCACCGATCCTGTGGGGTACGCTCCATTGACCGCAGCCAGGGTGTCCGTAAGCGTTACGCTGCTGCCGTACGCCGGATTCGGGTCGGTGGTCGTCAGAACGTTGCTGTAGCCGCTCGCCTTGGCTACGTTCTCCGTTACCGGATTCGAGGTCGCCCCGGCAAAGGTTCCATCTCCCGCATACGTCGCCGTGATGCTGTCCAAACCGGCAGGGAGCGTGCTGATGTTCAGCGTCGCCACGCCCGTCGCGCTCAACGTCCCTGTGCCGATCGTCGTGCCACCGTTCACGAACGTTACCGTGCCTGTCGGGTACACCCCGTTCACCGCTGGCAGGGTGTCGGTGAGCGTGATGCCCGTACCAAAGCTCGGGCTCGCGTTGGAAGTCGTCAGAGCGTCGCTATAGCCGCTGGCCTTGGCCACCGTCTCGGTCACCGCGTTTGAGGTCGACGCGGCGAAGCTGCTATCTCCGCCAAAAGAGGCTGTGATGGTATCGCTGCCGACCGGCAACGCCGTCGTGGTCAGCGTTGCCACGCCCGTCGCGCTCAGCGTTCCCGTGCCGAGCGCCACCGTGCCGTTGTAGAACGTCACTGTCCCACTCGGGTATGTGCCCGCAAGCGCGCCCAGGGTGTCTGTAAAGGTGACGCTGCCACCAAACGCCGGGTTCGCGCTCGACGTTGTGAGAACATGGCTCGGCACTGTCGCCTTGGCCACCGTCTCCGTCACCGCGTTCGACGTGGACCCGGCAAAGGTGATGTCGCCGTTATAGCCGGCGGTAAGTGAATCGGTGCCCGCAGGCAGCGCAGACGTTGCCAGCGTCGCCACACCCGTGGCGCTCAGCGTTCCTGTACCGAGCGCCGTCGATCCGCTGTAAAAGGTCACCGTGCCTGAGGCATACGTCCCATTCACAGGTGCCAGTGTGTCCGTCAGGGTCACGCTGCTGCCAAACGTCGGGCTCGCATTTGAGCTCGTCAGCGTGTTTGCGTAGCCGGTCGCCTTGGCCACGTTTTCCGTCACAGCGTTGGAGGTGGCGTTGCCGAAGTTGCTGTCTCCGGCATAGCCCGCCGTAAGGCTCTGCTGGCCCACCGGCAGGTTGGAGGTCGTCAGTGTTGCCACGCCGGACGCATTGATCGTGCCCGTGCCGATCGCCGTCGATCCGTTGTAAAACGTCACAGACCCGGTGGGGTACACGCCGCTCACAGCCGGGAAGGTGTCTGTCACCGTGATGCTGCTGCCATAGCCGGGGCTGGCGTTCGACGTCGTCAGCACATCGCTATACCCGCTGAGCTTGGCCACATTCTCGGACAAGGTGTTCGATCCCGCGCTGTTGAACGTGTCATCCCCGTCAAAGGTCGCTTTGACCGTGTCAAGCCCACCTGGCAGATTGCTCGTGGTCAGTGTCGCCACACCTGCGGCACTCAGCACTCCCGTACCAAGGACCGTTGTTCCGTTGACAAAGGTCACATTGCCTGTCGGGTAGGTGCCGTTCACCGGCCCCAGCGTATCGGTCAGCGTGACGCTGTTTCCAAAGGTCGGGCTCGCGTTCGACGTCGTCAGCACGTCGGTCGGCACGTTAACCTTGGCCACAGTCTCGGTAATGCTGTTGGACGTCGACGTGGCAAAGGTGCCATCGCCTCCATAGGACGCGGTCACTGTTGCCGTACCCACGGGCAGCGACGTCGTGGTCAGCGTCGCCACCCCATTGGCCTTTACTGACGCTGTCCCCAGAACCGTGGTGCCGTTCATAAAGGTCACAATGCCCGTGGGGTAGGTCCCGGCCACCGCGCCCAGAGTGTCCGTGAGCACCACGCTGCCGCCATAGCTGGGGCTGGCGTTGGACGTGGTCAGCACGTTGCTGGCGACGTTTGCTTTCGCCACGGTCTCCACCACCGCGTTCGAGGTGGATGCGGCAAAGGTGTTGTCGCCGTTATAGCCCGCTGTGATCGTGTCCGATCCCACCGGCAGCGTGGCCAACGTCAGGGTCGCCACACCGGTGCCGCTCAGCGTTCCGGTACCGATCGCTACCGTGCCGTTTGAGAACGTCACCGTGCCTGTCGGGTACGTCCCGTTTACCGCCGCTATGATGTCGGTCAGCGTCACGCTGCTTCCAAAGGTCGGGTTCGGTTCCGTCGTTGTCAGCGTGTTCGCATACCCGCTCGCCTTGGCCACGATCTCGGTAACCATGTTGGACGTGGCAGTGTTGAAGTTCCCATCCCCGGTGTAACCGGCTGTGATCTTGTCCTGGCCTGCCGGTAGATTGGACGTGGTCAGCGTCGCCACACCTGCATCGCTGATCGTTCCGGTTCCGATCGATACCGTGCCGTTATAGAACGTCACCGTGCCCGTCGGGTACACGCCACTCACCGCTGCCAGCGTGTCCGTCAGCGTCACGCTGCTTCCATACGCCGGACCTGCATTGGACGTGGTGAGCACATCGCCATAATTGCTCACCTTGGTCACGTTCTCGTTCAGCGTGTTCGAGTTCGCGGTGTTGAAAGTGCTGTCACCGCCGAACACGGCCTTCACCACATCCAAACCGCCCGGCAGATTGCTCAGGCTCAGTGTTGCCACGCCTGTGGCGCTGAGGGTGCCTGTACCGATCGCGTTCGACCCGTTGTAAAAGGTCACCGTACCCGTCGGAAACGTCCCATTCACCCCCGTCAGCGTATCGGTCAGCGTCACGCTGGTCCCAAAGGTCGGGCTCGCGTTGGAGGTCGTCAGCACGTCGGACGGCACGTTCACCTTGGCTACGGTCTCGGTGACGTTGTTTGAGGTCGCGTTATTGAAGTTCGCATCGCCCGGGTAGCTGGCGCTGACGGTATCCGTGCCGGCCGGCAGGTTCGTCGTGGTCAGCGTGGCGACACCTGTCGCGCTGATCGTCCCTGTGCCCAGGGAGGTCGTGCCGTTAAGAAACGTGACCGTTCCAGTCGGGTAATTGCCACCAGCGTCGGCCAGCGTGGCCGTAAGCGTCACGCTCGTGCCATACGCCGGCGCTGTGTTGGAGCTCACCAGCGTGAAGCTGCTCACGGCCGCCTTGGTCACCATCTCGGTCACCAGGTTGGAGGTGCTGGTCACGTAATTGCCGTCGCCGCCATATACCGCCTTTACGGTATCGGTGCCCGCCGCCAGCCCTGTCGTCGCCAGCTTGGCGACACCGGAAGCATCAACACTGGCCGTTCCCAGAACCGTGCTGCCACTGTAGAACGTCACCACACCCGTAGGCGCTGTGTTCGCCAGCACAGGAAACGTGTCGGTCAGCGTCACGCTGCTGCCATACATAGGGCTTGCATTCGAGGTGATCAGGGAACCGGTTACCGTGGCCTGGGTCACGGTTTGCGTAATGCCTGCCGTATTCGACGCGCTGAAGTTTGTGTCGCCGCTGTAACTTGCGGTAATGGTCTCCCGGCCTACTGGCAATGTCGATGTGCTGAAGGTTGCCACCCCTGAGCCATTCAGGGTTCCGGTCCCGATGGACTTCCCATTGCTGAGGAACGTCACCGTGCCCGTCGGGTACACGCCGTTCACACTGCTCAGGGTGTTCGTAAACGTCACCTGCGAACCAAAGCTCGTGGTGGCGCTCGACGTGGTCAGCCCGTTGGTGTAGCTCGACGTGCTGCTCACCACCTGTTTGGTCACCGCCGTGGACGCCCCGAAGTTGCCCTGGCTGGCATAGGCAACGCTGATGGAATGCGTTCCCCCCAGCAGCGTGGCCGTGGTCAGAGTCGCACTGCCGGTGGCGTCCAGCGTGGCTGTTCCGATCACGGTCGTGCCGTCAGAGAACGTGACCGTCCCTGAAGGCGTGCCGTACGAAGAGCTCACCTTTCCGGTAAAGGTTACCGCTGAGCCGAAGGTGGACGGGCTTCCTGAGGATACGAGGGTACTGTTCGTGGGCGCAGGCGCCAGCGTCAGCGTACCCGTTCCGCTCGCCGCAACGTAGTTCGTGTCGCTCGCAAGTGAGGCCGTGATCGTGTTCGCCCCGGCTGCCTCGCCCACGCTCGTGGAGTAGTTCGCCGTACATGTCTCACTGTTCGCGCTCACGTTGCAGTTCGCGCTCACGGTGGGTCCTGAGCCCACAACAAAGAACACCGTACCCGTGGGCGTTACACCGCCGAAGCTCACCGTTGCCGTCAGCGACGCGCTCTGGCCCAACGTGCCCGTTGTGCTCGTTACCTGCACCACAGGCGTACCCTGGCTGCCTGTCCCGCTCAGCTTGATGGTCTGCGTGGATCCGGCCACGTTGGCGGAGTTGTCCGTGGTGACCACGGACCCCGTGATATCGGCCGCTTGTAACGGCGTGAACGAGACGATCTGGGTGCACGACGCGCCCGCAGCCAGTGTGATCACACTGGAGTTGCTGGAAAGCTGGGGGCAACCTGACTTTGGATCGTAGGTGAAGTTCTGCGATACGCTCGGGTTCTTGCCCGTCGACGGGGGAGAGATCGTCAACGGCGCCGTTCCGTCGTTCTCCAGCGTCACGGTCTGCGAGGCGCTGGTCTGCCCCACCGGGGTCGTCGGGTACTGCAGGGAGAAGATGGCGCGCGAATACACAGCCAGCGTGGAATTGCTGTACACCGTGTAGAAATCGCCGTCCGGGGTAATGTACAGGCTGTCGCCACCAGGCACCGAGATGGACGCCGGTGTCGCGGTGTAATTCCCGGTCGTGAAGCGCAACAGGTTTGAATTGCCCGCACCCGAGGTGCCCGGGGTGGTCGTGGTCACATACA
>CAXTRM010000002.1:6988-10776 GCA_964246625.1 uncultured Acidobacteriaceae bacterium | reverse complement strand
CATACAGGTTGCCGGCCGCATCCTCCGCAATCGCATGCGGCGCCTGCAGCGGGGCTCCGGTAAACAGTGTGTGGAGGGTGTTCGTCCCTGCAGGGATCTCGTACAGGATGTTGTTGTTATAGTCCGGGGCAAACGTATTGCCGGCGGCATCGGTCACCGCACCGACAAAGCGTGCCCCCGTCGGCGCTGTCGCCAGCAAACTCACACCCTGGGTGGTCGGGTTCACCTTGAAGAACAGGTTGGCCACCGGCTGGTAGGACGTGGGGTAAACAAATCCTGCCGCATCCGCGCTCAGGTGATCGTCGGTCGAATATTTCGTGCCGCCGTAGGCAATTGGAATGGCCACAGCGGTGCCAGCGCCGCCCACCAGCTCGTAAATGTTGGTTTCGCCGTTGCAGGTGTAGAAAACGTTACCCGCACCGTCAATGGCTGTGCCCACGGGCGAGCACGTGTTGGTCGTGGCAAAGACCACAGGAGTTGAGCTGCCCGCGGGGAACTTCAAGATCTGCGCGGCTGTGCTGTTGGCCACCCACACATTGCCCGCGGGATCCACCGACAAGCCGCGTCCTTGGCTCAGCGAGGTGCTGATCGTGTTCAGCAGCGTCACCGATTGGTAAGCCGCCAGCGGCGCAAAGCCCACGCCGCCCAGAAAGCTTGCCCCGATCTTCTTGTTGGCGCTCGTGAGCAGATTCACCGCACCCAGGCGGGAGCCGGACGCCAGCGGCAGAAACTGCACAATCACCGTGCAGCTCGCATTGTGCACCAGGGTCGCTCCCGTGCACGTGCCCCCGCTCAGGTTGAAGTCGTACCCGGTCAGTCCCTGGGTCACCACCGTGGGCGTGCCCAGCGTGGTCGTTGCCGTTGAGGTCAACGTAAACGCAATCGTCATCGGCACCGGCGACCCCGGCCCGACCGAGCCGAAGCTCAGGTACCCGCTGCCCACCGTCAACTTGGAGCCGGCCTGCTGCGTCGCCGCCACCAGGTACACATTGCCCGCACTGTCCAGCCCCACACCGGAACCGGTGTACTGGTAATATGCCGTGGCCGTATAGGTGCCGCCGCTCAAGGTCGCTTCGAAGAGGTCGCCAAGACTCGTGGTTGCGTACAGGTCATCGCTGCTGTCCACAGCCAGCCCCGTTACAGCGTTCAGCCCCGTGGTCAACGCTGTCTTGGTGTACGTGGTTCCGCTGCCGCTCACCTTGTACACGGTGCCCGTGCTGCTGGCGGTAAACAGGTTGCCCGCCGTGTCGATCGCCAGGTACAACGGCGTGCCCAGGGCTTTCACCAGGGCTGCCTGAGAAAATGTCGTGCCCGAAAGTGTCTCCTTGTACAGCGTGCTTGTTCCGGAATCGCCGATATACACATTGCCGGTCGCATCCACCGCCACCGACGTCGTCCCCGTAAACCCAGAAAACGTTACACCCGCCACATAGCTCGTCCCAGAGCCCGTGTACTGCGCCACCGGCTGCGCCGCGCCCGTTCCGACGTACAGGTTGGCACCCGCGCTGTCCACCGCGATGGACGATCCTGCTCCTGTGGTCGTGGTAAACAGCAACGCCTCGTTATAGGTGTTCGTGCTGCTGTCGAAGGTCTCCTTGTAGACACCGCCTGCCGTCGTCACCACATACGCGTTCTGCGACGCGTCCACCGCCACCCCGGCCGCATTCGTCAGCGTCGATCCAAAGCTGGTCAGCGCTCCCGCCACGCGCGCCGTCTGTGCCTCGGTCGCCGCGCCGCACCACGCCAGGCAAACCATCAGCACGGCCATCCACACCCGCATCCGCCCCGCACCCGGGCAGGCGCTCCCATCTCGTGCAGCCAGGGCGCCAAACATGTCGCGGTGAATTTTTGTGCCCTCGGCCGTCAACCGTTGGGGGGCAATACGGAAACGCTTACCATGGATCGCAATCTTCATCGAATCGTGCTCTTGTCCCTGCGGGGCTTGGTGAAGCGCCTTCTGCAATCTCCTGGCCGGCCGGTCTGGGGCGTAGGACAGAAAAGGCGATTCCCTCGTCGAGGGCGCGGGTCGTTGGAAGTAACGTGACTCAAGACATCTGTGACCCTATTCGAGACAGCAGTCCCAACCCATCCCACGCACGGTTGAAGCCCTTGCACGAGAGTGCTATGGGTGCCTCACCTTACCTTCGGTTGCAGCCGGCTCCTCGGCTTCGCAGCCGCGGGCACACGCACATAAAGTGGCTCGCTCCGCACCGGTTTGGCGCATGCTTCCTGCGTGAGCGCTCTCGCCGCATCCCGCTTGCCTGCCGTCGATCACTACATCGCGGAGGCGCAGCCCTTTGCGCAGCCTATCCTGCGACACCTCCGCGATACCCTCCATCGCGCCGCGCCCGGCGTCCAGGAAGCCATCAAGTGGTCACGGCCGTTCTTTCTCTATCACGGCATCATCCTCGGCAACATCGCCGCCTTTCAGCGGCATTGCTCTTTCGGGCTCTGGGGTGAGGGCATCGCCGGCACGCTTCGTGCCGCGGGCATCCAGTCAGGCGAAGCCATGGGCACCTTCGGCAGGATCTCCACCCTTGCCGATCTGCCTTCGGACGCCGCCCTGGAAGGCTACATCCGGCAGGCCGCGGCCCTGATCGACACAGGTGCGCGCACACGCTCCTTCCAGCGCGTCGCCAAGGCTGATGCTGTCGAGCCACCCTTGCCGGCAGCGCTTGCTGTCGCGCTACAAGGCAACCAGGCCGCGGCTACCCGGTTCGCCGCGCTCAGTGCAAGCTGCCGCCGCGAATACATCGATTGGATCGCCGGCGCCAAGCGGGAAGACACCCGCTCCAAACGCACCGGGGCGACCCTCGCCGCCATCGCCCGGGAAGACAAGCCCCGCGCACGGCGGCAAGGCCCGCAGTTCCCTGTTAGCTCTCCATCAGATCATCCGGCTCAGCCGGAAACCTGGCGAACAGCACAACGGAAGCCGCAAACAGCACCAGGCCGGTAAAACCCGTCACCTTCATCACGTCGTGCCGCTGAAAGGACGTTAACGGCCGCCGGATCTCCTGATCCGTGGGAAAGCTCCCATCCTGGTAGGCAAAGTTGCGCGGGTCGTCGCGCCAGCTCTCAAACGTCCGAGCCAGCAAGAAGATGCCCAGCAGCAAGGAAAGCAGGCCCGCGATCCTGAAATTGTCTTTTCTCGTGGTCGCCATAACAAAAACGCGCTTACTCGCGAACGTACCTACAGTGTAGAGCCATCCCTGCCCTGCCCTGCGTCTCGGCGCACATAAAGCCGGTAGCCCGGTGCCGTCTGGGGCGAGGCCGGCGGTTGGCCCACATACTTGTCCTCATAAGGAAAGCTGCGGCTCACCACCATCCGGTAGTTCTGGTTCAGGTAGCGCTGAAACTCCGGCCAGCGCTCCAGGCGGAGGTACGTGTTGGGCGCACCGAACTCTTGGTTCGTGATCACCAGCACCTGCGCGGGATGTGTGGCCTCCAACCGCCAAAACGTGTCCCGGTAATAGTCCGTCGCCTTGTTCGGCTTCAAGGGAAACAGCAACAGGTCTCCTGTGAACCCCGTGTTTTCCAGCAGGTGGAGGTGGTACAGCGTGTTCAGGCAGCCAAAGGTGATATCGAAGCACTGCACCTCGCCCTGGAGCCGGTCGCCGCCCATGCTTGCAAGGTCGCTCTCCATGGTCGTGGTCAGCGCACTTTGGGTCGGCAGCGTCCACAGCGCCCGCACGTAGTGCGGCACCACACGCACAGTGAGGTACAGCAGGGCCACGCACGCCACCAGGCGCAGGCCGGTGTCGCGCCGGGTATCCCTGCTCCGCACAAAA
>CAXTRM010000002.1:2905-6978 GCA_964246625.1 uncultured Acidobacteriaceae bacterium | reverse complement strand
ATCCAGAACGCCACAAAGGTGTACCGCTGGTACCAGAAGCCCTTGTGCTGCGCCAGGTAGGAAAGCAGCCCGCAAAGCGCAGCCCACGCCAGAACCCCGATCTCCCAGGTCCATTGCCGGCGAAGCAGAAACGCCACCACCGCAAGCGGCACCAGCGGCATCCATTCATCCGGCATCACATAGCGGATCAAAAATCCCCACGTGGCGTTGTTCAGCACCGCATACACCGGCGTTACGGCATGCAACACAAAGAGAAACGCGTGGAAAGCCTGGAAGTGCGCTAAAAACAGCATGGTCCAAAGGGCCGGTACCAGCAGCCCTCCAAAACTCCACAGCAGGTACGCCCTGGGTGCCATCTCGCGGCGCTTCAGCGCCGCATACAGCATCGGCAGGCACAGGACCCCGAACGGGATCAGCGTCGGTTTGATCGAGGCCGCAAGGCCGGCCAACAAACCGAAACCCGCCGCAAACATCGGCTGGCGACGGCGCACCGCCAGAAACAGCAGCGTGCACGCGGCCACCAGAAGCACCATCATCTCCTGTTCGCGCTCCCCGCTGAACCACGCGCCCTCGCTGCCGTGCCGCAGCGCAAACAGGCCTCCGGCACACACGCCGGCCAGCCAGTCGTACGGCTTAGCAATCAGTGCCATGCAGCCGATCGTCAGCGCCGACAGGAAATAGTCATACAACCGCCAACCCAGGTCGCCGCTGCCGAAGATCAGCATCCCGGTGCGCTCCAGCAGGTAAGCCCCGGGCATGTTCATGTCCGTGATCTCGCGGTAAGGCTTCAGGCCCCGGCTCATCAGGAAGTTCACATAATGCATGACGGGCGCATTCACCATCATGGGCCACCGAAAGCTGAACACGGCAAAGTACAGCAGCGAAGCACCGGTCACTAGCAGAAAGGCCACGCGCAGTGCCGGCATCACCCGGTCCAGCATCACCGGGGCCGTCCCGAAGCCTGACGGAGCGAACCCTTTCACTTGGGCAGAACCGGGTAAATCACATATTTGCCGTCAAACCCGCCAAACTGGTACAAGGGCGCGCCGCAAAAGTCCGACCGCATGCGCAAAACCGAGGGTCCCGGAATGGACGGCTCCATGGCATGGAAACAGTTGTGGGAGAACTGCAGTTTGAAGTTCTGGTTGAACACAAAGGCCACGTAATAGTTCACGCCATAGCTCTGCAACACGGACCGGAGATCATCTTCCGCGCGGATGTGCTCCAGATAGGCACGATCCATCACCAGGCCTTCGGCCTGCAGCACGGGGTTCGGTGTCGTGATGGCAAACATTCCTGCGCGGTCCCCCATGGCATACACCCCGGGGTGGCTTTCGGCAAAGGTGTCCAGGATGCCTGCGGCATGTTGGATCTCCACCATCCACTTGTCCACGTTGTATTTGGCCACACACAGCTTCCCTAGCACCGCCACGCAAAGCACCGCCGCCAGGGCCGGGCCTTCCACAAAGGTCTTCAACCGGGGGAACCGCTCCGGGACCACGGCACGTGAGGCAAACACGCATACGATCACGCCCAGGCTGGTCGCGGAAAAGCGGAGCACGTAGAAGTACCAGTTCCACAGTGGCCAATCGCTGATCACCATCTCCAGCCCGTAAAACACGAAGGGGGTCGTCAGCACAGCAAACAGAAACACCCGTTCCCGCGCCTGGAGATACCTCCGCAGCAACAGCGCAAGCACCGCGGAAACAATGGCCATATTCACCAGGAGCTCACTGGTGCCGCTGAAGGACCCCGGGATCAGGTTGCTGGGCAGATGCCCATGCCGCAGCTCCTTTGCCATCCCGGAGACCGGCAAAAGGGTGTGAAAGAAGTGATGGTTCAGCGAGAAGTACACCAGCGGCAACGGCAGGCAGGTCAGCAGGAAGCTCATCACCTTGCTGGCCGTAAACTGCGACCGGTACTCGCGTGACGCCAACATCCCCAGCAGGTAAAAGAAGATCAGCAGCCCTGCATCCAGCCGCGCCAGAAACGTCAGCGCGCCTAGCAGGCCCATGGCCGCCGCCCGCTTCGCCGTTACCTCCTCCGGCCTCACAAAGGCCGTCATCAGAAAGGCAAAGCCCAACGGCAGCGCCATCGTAACCTCCATCTGGTTGCAGATCTGCGTCAGGCAAAGGGCCGTCAACAGCACCGCCATCGCATTGGCCATCAACGGCGAACCGATCCGGCTGAACAGCCGGCGGGTCAGGAAAAACACCGCGGTCGCACTCAGGATGTCCAGCACCCAGAGAAACCGGAAAACGCCGGGCAGCGTCCGCACGAAAAGGGACACAACGGCCAGCAGCAGCATGTACAGCGGGTGGTACCCGTTCGTCAGCACCTGCTCGAACGCCGTCGAGCGATGAAACCACGCCAGGTTCTGGGCGGGTTGCAAATAGTAGAAAAAGTCATCCTGCATCAGCCGCATGGGCACGCCTGACACGCGTAGCAGGGCGCCAAACACCCACGCGCAGCGGCCCACCACCAGCACGGCAAGAATCGGGTTCAGGTACTTCAGTCGGGGGCTCGGTTCCCGCGGGTCTCCAGCGGATCTCAAGGCAGGGTTGCGCAGCTGCAAGAAAAGGGCACCTTTTTCTGGGGTAAACTGCGCCCTAGGTTACGTCTTCCGGGGGCCTGTGTCTATCGTGAGCCACCGCTTTTCCCTCCCCATGCCTGCCTGCGGTTTCCTCTGTAGCGCCTGAACTGGATCTGTCCTGGAACCGGTGGCAGCCCACCTCTCCACAGGAGCCCCCTGTCGGTGATCCACGGCTAAGTGCTCTACTTGGAAGATCATGAGCAAGACCCGGGGACGGGCGGGGTCCCCCTCGCAACCACCTCCCGTGCAGCCGCTTGAGCCCGCCGCCTTTCGCAAGGCGCTCGGCACGTGGTATCGGGCCCACGCTCGCGACCTGCCCTGGCGCGGCATACGCAACCCCTACGCCACCTGGCTGTCGGAGATCATGCTCCAGCAAACCCGTGTTGCCACGGTGCTTGAGCGCTATGAGCAGTTTCTGCGTCGCTTTCCCACCGTGGAATCGCTCGCCACCGCCCCCGAAGACGCCGTGCTCGCCCTTTGGAGCGGGCTTGGCTACTACCGGCGCGCCCGCATGCTGCACCGTGGCGCGCAATTCGTGCATCGCGAGCTGGGCGGCGCCATCCCGCACACCGCGGTCGCCCTCCGTACCCTGCCCGGGGTCGGGGAATACACCGCCGCTGCCATTGCCTCCATCGCCTTTGGCGAAAGCATCGCCGTGCTCGACGGCAACGTGGAGCGTGTGCTGTTCCGCCTCCTCGGCCAGCCGGAAGAAAAGTCCGCAAAGGCCCGTGCCGGCCTCCTCCGCACCGCCAACGCGCTGGTGCCGCCCACCCCGCCGCGCCGTGGCCGCGGCAACCCCGCCGGCGACCATAACCAGGCCATGATGGAGCTCGGCGCTACCCTTTGCCTTCCCCGCGCCCCCTTGTGCCTTCACTGCCCCGTCCTCGCCTTTTGCCACACGCGCGGCGAACACCCCACCCCGGCGCGCCGGCAGCTGCGTAGCCGCCGCATCGCCTGCCTGCTGGCCACGCGCAAGCGGGGACCCCGGACCGAGGTGCTGCTGGAGCGGCGCACCGCGGAAAGCTCCCTGATGCCCGGCATGCTCGACCTGCCGCCACTGCCCCTGGATGCCGTTGAACACCGCGAACCCGTCCTCCGGCTCCGCCACAGCATCACCAATACCAACTTCTACGTCGAGGTCTTCGCCGAGTCCGCCGCCCTCAACCTGCCCCGGGACGGCGACGACGTAGATCTGGAGGTCACCGGGCAATTACCGTTCGAAACGGACCCACCCACGCCGGGTCCCCTCGACCCTGAAGCCTTCAACGAGGACGAAGCCGTCTACATCGCCACCGGCGACGAGCTCAGCGGCGGCTTCAGCCTGCAAAGCCAGGTGCCAACCGCCGTCGACGATCTCCGCTGGTCCGCCACGGCCAGGCTCCATAACCTTCCCTTGACCGGGCTGGCGCGCAAGGTGCTGCAGCGGCTTGGCCTGATGACCATGCAGAACGTCCAGGTACGCGGCGGCAAAGTAGTCTGA
>CAXTRM010000002.1:0-2895 GCA_964246625.1 uncultured Acidobacteriaceae bacterium | reverse complement strand
CCTGTTTCTACCTTGAGCTTCTGCCTATACTGCAAGCACACACCCAGGCGACCCACGATGCCCCTACGCCTGCTGGAGGCCTGTGTTGCAAAGAAAGCTCGTCCTGCGGAGCGCGATGGCTCTGCTCTTTGGCGCTGTGCTGCAAAGGTGCCTGGCCGCTCAGCAGGGTGCTTCAGCCAGCCCGGCTCCCCTACTCCAAGCCGAAGCCGCGGTCAGCGCCGACCGCATCCGCGAAACCGATCGCTTCATCTCCTCGGACCTGTTTGAGGGTCGCTACCCCGGTCTGCGCGGCGGCGATCTTGCCGGGGAATACATCGCCGACCAGTTTGCCGCGGCAGGCCTGTTGCCGGCCGGCACGGACGGTTATAAGCAGCAGGTAAACTTTGTCGGCATGAAAGCCGTGCCGGAGCAGACAAGCTTTGTTCTGCAACCCGCGGCCGGCGCGCCCCTGAAGCTGAGCTACGGCGACGACTACACGGTATCCAACCAGAGCCTGACCCCCACGGCAGCCTTCGACGCTCCCATCGTCTTCGTCGGCTACGGCATCACCGCGCCCGAGTTCGGCTGGAACGACTATGCCGGGGTGGACGTGAAAGGGAAGGTGGTCCTGTGCATCGTGGGTGACCCGCCCTCGGACGACCCGAGCTTCTTCGGCGGCAAAGCGCTCACCTACTACGGCCGCTGGACCTACAAGTTCGAGCAGGCCGCGCGCATGGGCGCTGTGGGTGCGCTCATCATTCATCGGACCGACCTGGCCAGCTACGGCTGGAACGTGGTGCAAAACTCCAACACCTCCGAAAAGACCTACCTGCGCGACGACAAAAACCCTCACGTGGAGGCTGCCAGCTGGATTCAGCTCGAGGTCGCCCGCAAGCTCTTTGCCATGGGCGGCACCGATCTCGACCGGCAGATGACGGCTGCAGGGCAGCGCGGCTTCCACGCCGTCGCGCTGCCGGTACACCTGAAAGCCACTGTCACCAGCACCGTTCGGCCGTTCCAGAGCCCCAATATCGTCGCGATGCTGCCGGGCGCCAACCGGAAGGCAAACAGGCCTGACCAGGCCATGCTGTACACCGCTCACTACGACCACCTGGGTATCGCTGCCGCCAAATCCGGCGACGGGATCTTCAATGGCGCTGCCGACAACGGCACCGGGGTGGCTATGCTGCTAGAAATGGCCCGCAGCTGGAAGACTGCCGTGGATGGGGGCCTCGTTCTGCCCCATTCCGTGATCTTTTCTGCGGTAACGGCCGAAGAGCAGGGTCTGCTGGGCTCGGAGTACCTCGGCCAACACCCGCCGGTTCCCGCCGCACAGATTGCCCTGGACATCAACTACGACATGCTTCTGCCGATCGGGATGCAGCAGGAGATCAACGTCAACGGGGCGCAGCGAACCAGCTTCTACCCCAACGTTCAAGCGACGGCCCGGCAGTTCGGCTTGGCCCTCGTGCCCGATCCACGGCCCGAGGCCGGCTCGTACTACCGTTCCGATCACTTTTCGCTTTCGCGTGTAGGGATTCCGGCCTTTTCCATCGATGCGGGGACGCTCTACGAGGGGCACGACCGGGCCTGGGGTGTGGCGCAGGAGAAGGACTTCAACGAGAACCACTACCACAGTGTTTCCGACGAGTTCGACCCGAAGTGGGACTTCCGCGGCGACGCGAAACTGGTCCGTTTCGGCATGGATCTTGGGTGGCAGGCGGTTTCTGCCGCGGCGACGGTGCAGTGGCATGCGGGCGACGAGTTCGAGGCGGCTCGCAAGGCCGCCGGGGCGCCATAAACGCCCCCAACCAGCTGCCGTCCCATGTCATTTTCTGTCACATTTTGAGGCCTGAAATGGCACTTTGAACACGGTTTTTACGGCGTTGAAGCGACTGTGGTGATGGCCGCCGGGCTCCGGTTGCCTTTTTCGTCCACGGCCCTGACCTCGTAACGGTAAGCCTGTCCCGCAGCAGGGCTGGCGTCGTGGAAGCCGGTCGACGTCAAGGGAACGGCGGTCAGGGACTCGGCGGCACCCTGGGGTTGGCCGGCCGCCGAAAGCGGCGCGCGCTCAACTACGTACCCGGTAACGCGTGGATCGTTCACGGGCTCCCAGATCAGGTCCACGGACGAGGACGGCGACGGCAACGAGGACGATGAGGCCTGGGGGTTGGCGAAACGTGCCGCCGTCAGTCCCTGCGGCACAGGCGGCGGATACACATCGTGCCATGCGATCTCAACGGGATCGGAGGGCGCGCTTTGCAGGATCAGCGTACGTCCCCCGACGCGGGCGAGGATTTGTCGCACGGCGACGTAACGATAGCGCACGCCCTCGGTCACGGTGCCGTCGATCGTCTGCTTTGCTCCAGGGTTGCCGGGCTCGGCCTGCAGCCACACCGTATCGGGCGACCGCTTTTCCTTGCCTGGGGCGAGCCGCGCGATGCCATGCGGCGCGGTCGCGGGAGAACGCTTGCGAGCTGGCCCGGCGGCTGCGGGTGTGAAGTCCAGATCGGTTCTTTTCAGCAGGACTTCACCCCCGGTCCCTTCCGGCTGCCAGTGTAGAAGAAGACCCGAACGCACGCCCTGCCCTTCAAAGGCCGTCACCTGCGGTGGCGCTGCGCCTGAGGCCACATAGGCGGGGTCAGAGTACCCTGCTGTTCCCCCGGCCTCGTTGCGCAGCTCCAGCCGGTACGCCACGGGACGGGCCGTTCCCCGGAGCAGATCAGGGGGCAGCCGATCCGTCCAGGTCACCTCCGCCGAGGGCGCGGCGACACGTGGCACCGGCAGAGGGTTCGTGTCGTCGGGCACGTGGATGGGCTGGCAGAGATTCGCGGGAGGAGTTTGCCGGCAGAGTGTGCCGTGCAACAGGGTGCCATGTGAAGAACCGCTTCGCAGCAGCGGAAGGCCGTCCGTGGT
>CAXTRM010000001.1:94897-95181 GCA_964246625.1 uncultured Acidobacteriaceae bacterium | reverse complement strand
TTCATGGAGCGTCCGGAGCGGATCGTCCTAATCATCCTCGGTGCTCTTTGCCAGCGTTGGGATGCGATGCCGGCCGCGCTCTGGGTGCTGGCTGTTTTGTCTACAGTAACCGTCATCCATCGCATACGGTACACCTACACTGAAACTGAGCGGCGCAAAATGAATGGTGCTTCCGCGGTTGCACGTGCAGTCTGAAACGTCGTGTAGCCTAGTCCGATGTGGAGCTTTACTTAGTCGTAGAAGCCCCAGACGTTGGAATCAGGCACATCCTGGGAAACAGAGAT
>CAXTRM010000001.1:94124-94887 GCA_964246625.1 uncultured Acidobacteriaceae bacterium | reverse complement strand
GTATAGCGAGGGGCGGCCAGTGAGCCGCCAAGCTGTGTTTGAATGTCACCGAACTGTTCGAAGTGAGGGTGACGCATCTTGAAGGTATGATTCAGATAGGTTCCTTTTGAGGGAGCCTGCTTGAAGGCGATCCATTCGCCGAGTGCGACACCATAGTATCGATAGGTGCCCCGGTCACCTCGAAAGACGATGTCCAGGGTGTGGCGCTCGGGTGAGTAGAGCATGCCGTGGATCACAGTAGATGGCATCGCGATCACGCCGGAGGGGGTTCTGCTTGGATCGAGAACGTTCTTTCTGTTTGAGCACCCCAAAACCGTTTGTACTCTTCGCCACCACGCAAGAAGTCGAGTTGCTGAAACCCGTGCCCTCGGGCATACAGCCAAGCCTCATGAACAAGCAGGCTGCCTGGGCTGAAAGCTGAGAAGCGTTCATCAAAGCCAATCGAATAAAGATACAGGCATCGTCTCGAAGCGTGTGGCGGGTCTGCAAAGCCGTACAGCACACCCAGTGTCTCGGCCCCAAGTGTGAGGCGAAAAAGCCGAAGGAGCCCAGCTTGGAGCAGAAGGGGGAGACTTTCTTCATGATGGGCAAGAACCCGTGGATCGCGAAGCACGCCTTCTTCGCCCCGCCCCTGCCAGCGTTGGCCATGGAGCCTCACTAGGCTAGCGAAGCTGGTGAGAGCTTCCTGTGGTGTAGTGGCAAGATCACAACGGAGTGCATCCTTTGCCTCGGCGAGACGTCGGTATCGATTCAGGTTTCCACG
>CAXTRM010000001.1:72333-94114 GCA_964246625.1 uncultured Acidobacteriaceae bacterium | reverse complement strand
CGCATTTTGCCCGGCAATTCTGCAGCGAGGTCTACCAGCGAGCAGGGTTCACTCTCTTCGAGATGCAGACTGAGGCTGGAAGCAGCAGTCACGAGAGGAGAAGCCCTTGAGAGCTGATTCAGGCTGGCGGTTGCTTCACCTGAGACCTGTGCCAGCATAAAGTCCAGAGCCCCGGATGCAACTTGAGGGTTTGAAGGGGACCAAAGGCCGTCCAGGTGATCAGTCGTACCTGCACCTATAAAGAGCAGTTGACCTTGATCCATAGATGGCCGCTTGTAGATGTACGCAGGAAAGAAACCTAGCAGACGCTGTGTTTGGCGATCTCGTGCCGAAACGGAGCACAGGCGACCTTCCGGGCCAAACTGGCGCCACCAGGGCAGGAGCCAAGCGGGATGCTGGAATGGTGTGGCAAGCTGGTCTTCCTGCCAGAGGGAGATCCACTCAGGGGTAAGAGCCTCAAGAGAGGACGCGTCGGTCATCTGACTGTAGACGACCTCTATTGAAGGTGAAGGCGACGTCGCGACGGTCGGAGTTGGTATGTGTGATGCGATGATGCGGCCGTAAAGCTCCTGATAGTCATTCAATGTGCGGCTAATTGGGAAAAGCTTCTCTGCAGCGGAGCGGCACTCGCGACGGTCAATTGTGCCCACACGATGGAGGGCCGCGGCAAGGTGATGCGTTGCGTTGGGCCCCGGTTGGACCAGAAGGCCTGTGTGCCCGTCCTGCACGATCTCGGGAACGGCGCCTACAGCCATGCCGACCACAGGAATGCCAGCCGCAAGGGCTTCCATTGCGACGAGTGAACTTGTTTCGGGGGCTGTTGTTGGCAGCAGGAGGCAAGCGGCGCGACTTAGCAGACGTTGCTTTTCTGCGCCGACTACAGGGCCGACAAACCGAGCGATCGGATCTTCCAAAACCGACCTATTGTGCGCATTATGGAAAGTGCCGGAAACCGTAAGGCGAGGGCGGATCTCTTCTTCTAGGTAGCGAACATGCACTTCATACGGAAAGACATCGCCTGCAAGAATAGCTGGCATGCCGGCCATCTTCGCTGCGTCGAAACCAGTGTGCAGGTTCTTCTCGGGGCAGATACGGGCAAGCATCAAGGCGTAGCTGCCCTTCGGGCGAAGCGTACATGCTTCCGGAAGCGGAACGCCATTGGGAATAAGGACAGTGCGAGCCTGCTCTGAACCAGGACAACTGCGGTACTGGTGATTACTCACGCAAACCAAATGGTAATTTTCGGGCAGTTGCCAGATCGAGGCGGGGTACCAGGCAACGGGCAGATGCAACGTGACGATAACCGGAATGTGATCTGGAATCGCATACCGAAAAAAGTCGAGTCCATGCATGTGTACAAGGGCGACGTCGTTCTCTGATAAAGCACGATTGATGGCTGATTGTTGAGACACTTCGACCTCGGATCTGAGAGCATCCGTGATCACAGCCTCTGGAACATGAGTGGGATACAGCTTGCCAACTGGCTGTGAGTTCTGATGCGCAACGACCACGGATGAAAAACCGAGCGCTGGAAGTGACTCTTCCAGTTGAGAACAAAGCACCTCAGCACCGCCTACAGCTCGGACCCCCATGGGAGCATAAGGGTAAGCCACGGTCAGAACCACAGGAGGCGAAGGGTGAGGTGCGGTGCGGATGGCTTGCTTCATGTTGACAGTTCTGGCCGGTCCAGAACAGCACGGGGGTGCTCGGGAAAGAGACTGCCTAGCGCTTCCGAGGCAAGTTCGCAGAACCTGTCACCCGTCATGCCCCAAGGAAAGTACTCGTAAAGCAACTTGTGCGTGCAAGGTTTTTCTGTGAAGTTGTAAGTTGGTGCAACCCGGTAAGCCTCGAAATCCAGACTGAATTGCGCCAGAGTTTCTTGCTGACTGCTGAAGCACGCAAGCCTTCGAGCTTTACGGCGCTGTTCCTCCGGATTGAGTTCCAAAACAACTTGATGACCTTTAGCACCGGGTAAGAAGCTACCGGTAACCATCGATCCATTCTCGTCGGCATGGTAGAAGGGCGATTCAAGTATCCGGATCGGCTGAGGTGGCGCAGCAAGCAGCATGGCCGCATGCACAGCGAAGGCACAGGCATCGTGATCCGGATGGCCGCCCTCGTAGGGATGGGTTAGGACAGCATCTGGTCGGAACATTCGAATTTGTTCTGCAATCGCGCGCGCTAAGCCAGGTAAAGCGAAGCTCGCCATCTGATCAGGCACCACGGAAGAAAAGACAGGGGCCGTTAACGCAGGCAGTTCTGCGTCGGCAAGAGCAGCCAGGAGTTCGTCACGGCGCGCACGGCGATAGGCGTCCAGCGTCGCGAAGCCGTGATGCAGGGCGTCCGCTCCGTTACTGGGAGCTCCGTCAGTGAGAGTAAGGATGCGGGATCTCTTCAAGAGCTCGAGACGTGCACCCGCTGCGAGTACTTCGTCATCAGGATGGGCGAAGACAAGGAGCAAGCGCGGGATCGTGCTTGATCCTTCGATGGAGGCAAACAGGTCTACATCCCGCTTGCTTGGGCGTGGCGTTGCTTGAGCCGACACGAGTCCCACCGATGCTGAAATCACGTTAAGGCAGCCTCTACGAACCTACCACTTCTGTGTGAAGGATGTCCCAAGGTCGGACTCAAGTGTTCGTCGCGAAAGCCGATAAGCCAGACAGCGCCTGCTCTGGCCTGTGATGGCCGGTTAGGAGCGCAGGAGAACATGAATGCCGAATCGATCCGCGAAGACAAAGGGTGTTGTGCTGCGTTGTGGGTGTGTTGCATACAGGGTATGCACTTTTTTACTTTGGCTCGTTGTATTTTCATCGAAACAGGCGGTGGCAAGCTCGCCCTATTCTACTGAAACGACGTTTGGCGCCATTGCTGTAGGAAGTGTCTCGCAACCAGTTCTCATAAACTTGGTAGCACAGAATTCGGGAACCGCCGGACAGCCCATGGCTCTCACCGAAGGTGTTTCCGCCGCGAACTTGGCCGAATTTGCGATCTTTGACCCTGGAAGCTGCGGTTCTCAGGCTGCCCTGACCACGGGCCAGAGTTGCACCGTGGCTATGAGCTTTTCGCCTCGATACCCTGGAGTGCGGCACGGGGCGGTTGTTCTGAAAGCGTCGAATGGTCAACTGCTTGCCAGCACACTGCTCAGTGGTGTAGGCCAAGGTAGTCTGCCCGTGCTGATCCCCGGTCAAACAAGTACAGTAGCCGGTGATGGTCAGTGGTTTTATCAGGGTGATGGTGTGCCGGCAACGCAGGCTCCGATTTACCTGCCTTCTGGCTTGGCGGTGGACGGTAGTGGAAACCTGTTTCTTGCTGATTCCATCAATAATCGCATCCGCAGAGTCGATGCTGTAACCCAAGTCATCACGACAGTGGCTGGCAATGGCAGTGCAGGAACTGCGGGTGATGGAGGTCCGGCCAACGAGGCTGAAATCACCAGTCCGTCAGCAATTGCGCTAGACGGCGCCGGCAATCTGTTCATTGCGGACACGGGGAACAGCACGATCCGCCGAGTAGACTCTGTCACGCAGATCATTACCACCGTAGTTGGGATGCTAGGTCATGCCGGCTACTCGGGCGACGATGGTCCTGCCGTGGCTGCGAAACTGAACGCACCACAAGGGTTGGCGATCACTGCATCGGGTGATCTCATCATTGCGGACAGCGCAAATAACGTTGTGCGATTGTTTACTGCTAGCGACGGCAAAATCCAGACGATTGCAGGGACGGGGGTAGCTGGATATAACGGCGATGGCATTCTCGCGATCACCGCACAACTGAATGATCCCTCCGGTGTAGCCGTACGCACGGACGGTGCGATCGCTATAGCGGATCTGAGTAATAACCGTGTACGGCTTCTGACAGTTGGAGGAAACATCACCACCGCAGCAGGGAACGGCACCCTAGGCTACACGGGAGACGGAGGCGCTGCGACACAGGCGCAACTACAGGGACCCGCAGCTGTCACCTTTGATCCAGCAGGCGATCTGCTGATAGCAGATAGCGTCAATAATTGCCTTCGAATGGTGTACGGGACGCAGAATACTATTCTGACACTTGCGGGTACACCCAGTGATGATCGGTATGCCGGAGATGGAGGGCCCGACAACCAAGCGCGCATGCATGGTCCGGATGGTTTGTTCTTCGACGCCGGTGGGAGCCTTTGGGTATCGGATCGGTTCAATAACCGAGTCAGAAAGATTAGCGGATCGCAACTGGCAATTGGACCGTATCCAACGATGAAGGTTGGTAAGTTGTCCCAACCAATCGGGGAGCAGCTTATGAACGCAGGGAACCAGGACTTGACTCTTGGTTCACCGGTTCTTAACCAGGCTTCGCTCGACATGACCGGAACAACATGCGGCCAAAGTTCAATGGCACCCTCGGTTCTATGCATGATGGCAGTGCAGTTCGCCCCAACTAGTGTCGGGGCTAGCGTTGATGGGTCGATCATTTGGCCCTCAAATTCACCAAACGTAGCGCCGGTGGACCAACTTACCGGCAAAGTATTGGACGTAGAGCCAACGACAGTATCCTTGCAGTCCAGCGCGAATCCTGGCCTGCTTGGACAAGCGATCACGCTGACCGCTTCGGTTACCAGCGACGACACGGGCCGAACAGGCACGGTAGACTTCGTAGAGTCAGGTAATACCTGGTGTCACGCCGTCACTCTAGCGACCGATG
Source organism: uncultured Acidobacteriaceae bacterium (assembly GCA_964246625.1). Classification (GTDB taxonomy): domain Bacteria; phylum Acidobacteriota; class Terriglobia; order Terriglobales; family Acidobacteriaceae; genus Granulicella. The sequence continues at coordinate 89,434 of CAXTRM010000001.1, read as the reverse complement.
GCACTGCCACTTGCAGTGTAGCTGGACTGTCGCTCGGAACGCACATCTTCACCGCGAGCTACTCGGGTGACAACAACAACTCAGCCAGTACTTCGCTAAGTCTCTCGGAGACGATAAAGCAACAAGCAGCTTTCAGCCTGGCAGTTTCAGCAAGCCCCGCCGTTGTCACCAGTGCGGTTAGCTTGACTGTTAGCGTTGCAGATTCGAATGGAACTCCAACAGGAACAGTGGTCTTCTACGATGGAGCGAGCGTAGTACAAACAGTCGCACTTGATGCCCAGGGCAACGCTTCATGGCGAACTGCCGCCTTCTCCATAGGCATGCACATAATTTCAGCTCAGTATTCGGGCGACAGTTCAAATGTGGCAAGTACCTCCAATGCCGTCAGTCTGGATGTTCAAAAGGCTAGCACTACAACCATCCTCAGTGCTGTTGCTAACAATCAAGAAGTAGGCACCGCACTCGCTTTCACCGCAAAGGTGATAAGCGTCAATGGTGCCGTTCCTACCGGCACTGTGCAACTCAGTGAAGGGTCGTCCGTTCTAGCTTCAGCGCAGATCGACACCAACGGCAACGCTAATCTTTCGCTTACAAGTCTCACATCAGGCATTCATCTGCTTACAGCTGTCTACAGTGGCGACACGAACAACGCAAATAGCATCTCTGCAAACGTTACTCAAACAGTACAGCAGATTGCGACTGTTACCACCCTTGGTGCTGATTCCGATCCAATCCAGGCAGGTGCGAAGGTTCGCTTTACAGCAACTACCCAAATTGCTCCAGGGTGGACCGCTTACGGGCAGCTTGCCGGCACAGTAATCTTCTCGGAAGGATCCCTAGTGCTTGGTACTACGATCCTGGACGGGAGCGGACAAGCAGTTCTAACAATCCCCTACCTCAGTGTCGGAGTCCACCATATTACAGCGTCTTATAGCGGCGCTGTAAACTACGAGCCTAGTCTTTCTGGCGTGCTGAATGAAGTGGTGCAGCAAACACCTGCATCGGTAGTGCTGAACACCGCATCAACTTCTCTGTTACAAGGATTTGGTGCGGTATTCACTGCCACGATTATCACACCTACAGGCATTCCGACTGGATCGGTTCTGTTCAAAGACGGTACCGCTGTCCTCGGAACGGCAGATGTCGACTCAAGCGGTAAGGCAAATTACTCGACGGCAGCCCTTCCTGCAGGTAACCACATCATTACGGCTGCCTACAGTGGCGATGCCAACTACTTGGCTGCTGTCTCAAGCAACTTGCAGATATCAATTAGTTTGGCGCAGCCCACGATCGCTTTGGATGGACCTAGACTGGTCGACGCGGGTACATCTGCTGTCTTCACTTCTGTTCTGACCACACCAGGGCTGCGTCCCACAGGCACTATCACGCTTCTAGACGGCCTTGCTGTGATTTCAGTGCAGCCCGTAACAGACGCAGGAACCGTCCAGTTCACGTCGTCTAGCTTCAGCGTGGGAACACACGGGCTTACGGCCAAGTACAGTGGCGATCCCCATAACAACTCGGCGCTTTCCACTCTTCTAAGCGTGGCTGTGCGGCAAGCAGCTACTACGGTTGCTCTAACTGAAAACGCCAGTTCCGTAACGCAGGGTCAAATGTTCACCTTGCAGGTTGCGGTGGTGAGCGATAGTCCTAACTTCGGGGGTAGGATTTCCATCCTTGACGGAGCTTCTTTAGTAGGCGATGTACCAGTCCAGGGCGACGGCACTGCTCAGTTCTCCTCGTCGGGGCTGTTTCTTGGATCGCACACCTTTACCGCCGTGTACCACGGCGACGTGAACCATGCTGGCTCAACGTCTGCGCAAGTCGCTGCAACCGTTGTGCAAAGCTCCTTGGTTAGCTTAGTTAGTAATCTGAACCCTGCAGTAAGCGGGCTGCCAATCGTGTTGACAGGCAGGGTGCCTGGTTCTCCGACGCCCACAGGTAGCCTCTTGTTTCGGGACGGCGACGTGGTACTCGGAAGCATACCGCTCGACGGCAAAGCTTCAGCTAGTTATAGCAGTGCTGCTTTCAAAGTAGGGGCGCATGCTGTCACGGTCACTTACAGTGGCGATGGGCACTTCGCGGCGAGCACAGCGGGTCTTTCTGAGCTAGTCGTAACTGCGGAGACGACGACTCTGGTCAGTGTCGATACCAACCCGGTCAGTTATGGAAAGCCGAGTACGTTTAAATCAAAGGTGGCAAGTAACGGCGGAGTTGCAACGGGACGTGTTGCCTTCCAGGATTCAGGCAACATCCTAGGCTCAGCCGAGTTGGACAGCACCGGTACAGCGAACCTTACGGTTCAGGTATTGAGCCCTGGCGAACACAGTATCTCTGCGAGATACCTTGGGGACGGTAGCGCTAGCACCTCTCTCTCTGCACCCTTGGCGTTTGTCGTGAAGCAGGTCACGTCACTCGCCCTGAGTTCCGGTGCCAATCCAGCACAAACCCTAAGCGCCATTAAGCTCACTGCCAAGGTCATGAATGCCGGAGCAGCGCAGGCCAGTGGTGTGGTGAAGTTTACAGAGGGAGCAAGTGTCCTTGGCGAGGCCCAAGTAGACGATTCGGGGCAGGCCACCATATACCTTCCCCAGGTGGCTGCCGGGGTGCACAGTATCGGAGCTTCTTATGGCGGTGATGCTGCGAACTTCCCAAGTGACGCTCCCTCGTTCCGCCAAGTCGTCCAGGTACGCCCAACGGCCACAACCGTTACAGGAACCGGAACAGATAAGGCAAATCCACAGCAGGTGACGCTGATCGCGGTCGTGCACGGCGACGGTACTGTGCCTCCAAGCGGCTCCGTAAATTTCGTTGCTGGAGAGATAGTCCTGGGATCTGCGGCCGTGGACGACACAGGCGTTGCAAGCATCACGGTAATTTTCAACACGCCTACCCAGCAGGTCCTCGCGAGTTACGGCGGCGATGCCTCTTACGCTGCGTCAGCATCGAGCGCCACACCCATTACGGCAGGAAAACCTGCGCAGTTCACCATTTCGGTCAGCAACCCTGATATCAAGCTGGCTTCGCATGAACGTACCAATCTCATACTGACCCTCACTTCGATCAAAGGGTTCACAGACAACATCTCTCTTGGCTGCTTAGGATTGCCATATGCGGCTACATGTACCTTCGACAAATCGCAACTTAAGCTGAATGCAGACGGCACGATCACAGCTTCTGTCGTACTAGACACGGGTGACCCGCTAGGAGCAGGCAGGAAGACAATAAGTCTTGTCAAGGGTGACCGCCGCACCCTAGCCTGTCTCTTGCCCGGGGTAGTGCTTTTCTGCCTCTTCCGTAAGCACAAAAGGAGGCTGCCTATGCTCTGCTTAGCTTTCACGCTCATGCTGGCCACCACTGGCCTCACGGGTTGTAGCGGGCTACAGATGAGCGGAACACCAGCGGGAAGCTACACATTCGAAATGGTAGGAACAGGCCAGGGCTCAAACGTCACTGAGTCCCAGAGTGTCTCTCTGGTGGTGACCCAATGAGAATTCGTTTTCTGAGTTCGCTTCTCTGCCTTTTCGCGTGTTCAACAAGACACACATGCAACGCGCAGGCACTTCCTACAGCGACCGGACCTGGAAGCTACATCGCGGTAGGTGGCGGCGCTTCAAGCTTCGATACAGACTATGGGCACAATCATATCGTCGGTGGCTTTGCTCTCCTAGATGTAAATTTGACTTGGCGTGTGGCGCTTGAAGGTGAGGCTCGATGGCTTCGTTCCCATCTGGACCAGCAAACAACGCAATCGACATATCTCGGAGGTGTTCAAGTTGTCGTTTGGCCCCGACCAAGCCGATGGTCTCCATATGCCAAGTTCCTCGCTGGGACCAGCAGGATTACCTTGCCCTACGCCTACGCGCATGGAAGCTTCGCTGCTTATGGCTCAGGCGCCGGCGTTGACTTCGCTCTGTCAGACAGGGTGAGCGTGCGGACCATTGATTTCGAGTATCAGCGTTGGCCAGACTTTCCTTACGGCGGTCTTCATCCGTACGGAGTCAGCGCTGGTGTAAAGATCCGGCTGAACCATGCGAACAGATATCCCAGGATGTAAGGACGCCTATGAACGTTCAGCGTCGACCCAAGATCTCTGGTGTTGGGTCGCGCAGGGTAGGCTCGGGCATAAAACTGTTAACGTCTATTTTCAGTGCGGCCCCAAGCCTGCGAAAGCTGTCGATCCACTCGTCCTTCCAGTGCTCGGTTCCCATTTGATCCGAAAGTTCATGCCAAATGTTTTGTGCCTGCCAAAGATTGGAAGGACCCGGCAGCGCACGAAGGCTTTCCGCGATTGTAAGTGCCTCCAGCAGTGCGCTTGGTATCTGCTTTCTTACAGAAGCTTTCAGAGTGATCATTGCACGCTTCATACGATGGTCGGCAGCATAACTCAGAATCGAAAGGTCGAGCTTCACATTGTCCATTTCGGCACGTCGGAGTAGACGCGCCATCTCCGGGGCACTGTACACCTCACTCTCCAAGGCACGCCTCAGGCTAGCGTTGATCGCCAACTCGGCGGTAACGGCTAAGGAGGAAGGCGCAGGGACGTTCGTCCGTGCAAGAAAGTGAAGCAGAGTCGCATGTTCCTCGTAGATGCGCATCAGAGACTCCTCAACCTCCGCCACTGTTTGGTTCAACAAACTTCGGAGAATCCGATGCTGCTCATCAGCGAACAGTGAAGTGATGGAGTAGTTCGTGCCACCAAAGAAACTATCAATAAGCCTCACCAGAGTCGGAAAGTCTGCGCGTTGCGTTGCTAGACGTGCACTTTCTTGAAATTCGTCCCAAGTAGCTGCGATTGCCGGAGAACACAATCTGACGGCCGCCGATAAATTCTGATCTCCAAGGTGCAGGACAGCGAAGCAGACATCCTTTGTTTCTTCTGTCAGCTTGGAACGAAGGCGAACTCTTCCTAAACCGACACGACCCCGTCCACTCGAAAGAAGGTCATACGATTGCCGTTCGACGTCGAAGCAGAAGATCTCGTTCCGTACTGAGTATGGGTGAAACATGGACGCGATAGCATAGTGAGCTCCAATATACTCAAGCCCGTTCTGCGACGTAACGACCCACTTACGGTAAATTTCGGCACCGTTCCCATATTCGGGAACATTACTCTTCGCACGCGCAAGTATGTCCAAGAAACTTGCTTCAAGAGCTTGGCCCTCCGCTTCGAACAACTTCGCGGCCAGTTGCAACACGCGACCTGCATAAGCAATGATCTGTATCGTTTCTATGCCGGAAAGTTCATCAAAGAACCAACCACAACTCGTGTACATGAGTTGTGTATGGCGCTGCATCTCTAGCAATTCGAGCATAGTGACGCGCTCCTCAGGAGTCAGGAGACGGATCGCATGCTGAGCGAAGAAAGTACTTATGTTGGAACGACTGCGATCCAGAATGACACTGATATATGCATCCCGAGCTGCCCAGAGATCCCGCAGCAATGGCTTCGCCATAGCTTCGGCCAGTGGTGCCGTGCGGTCCCGAAGGAAGTCGAGAGCCTCGCGCAGGGGCGCTCGCCACGCCTGATTCCAACCGGGTTTACCTCCGTTGCAGCCGCAGTCTGTTCTCCAGCGTTCGACGCCATGGAAACAACTCCAAGAGGAGTTTTCAACGACCTCGGCTTCCCAACTAGGTGAAAATCTCTCTAGGAATTCACCATAGTTCGTCAGGCGTGCGAAACCTTTGTCTTCGATCCATTGCAGGGCGTAGCTAAGAGCCATCTCCCCGTGACGATGGTGATGTCCGTAACTCTCCCCATCTGTTGCCACGTGTGCCAACTGAGCACGTGCTACGGTCTCCTTTGCCGTGTGCTCGCGAAAGCTAGAGAGGAGTCGTTTGCCGAACACCTCACCAGAATTCAGCAGTCCTTCGAAGGCGATCGCTCGTGACGTAGGACCGTCATAGAAGAAGACGCTGATTGATCGCCCCTCCCGAAGTCGGACCGTGTACGGACGAGTTGGGTCTACAGACGCGTCGCGAGTCTCTGTCCAGGTAGAAGCGGTCTCCGCTGAGGCTCCTCGTTCCGCTCGTGTCGGCAACTCCGCGGCCTGCACGGGACGTACGCGAGCACACTGGTTTGGGGCCAAAACTGTGAACTTTATGCCTTCACGAGCCATAAGATCGAGCACTGTGCTTGAGACTGCTGTCTCCGCTAACCACATGCCTTCAGGTTTGCGTTTGTATCGATGCTCAAAATCGGCGATGCCCCAACGAATCTGGGTAAGGGCGTCACGCTCTGAAGCGAGTGGCATGATGATGTGGTTGTAGACCTGAGCCATCGCGGAACCATGGCCGTTGAAATGCTTCGTGCTTGCACTGTCTGCAGCGAGAATGGATCCATAGGTTCGCGGGGCAAACACCTCAAGCCAACTCAGGAGAGTCGGTCCAAAGTTGTAGCTCATCCGTGCGTAATTGTTTACAATTGCCGTAATCTGACCCTCGTCACTGGTGATGCGCGATGCCCCGTTTGGGGCATAACACTCCGCTGTGATTCGTTCATTCCAGTCATGAAAGGGAGCTGCTGAGCCCTGCACTTCGATCGTTTCAAGCCAGGCGTTCTCTCGAGGGGGCTGGTAGAAGTGTCCATGGACGCAGATGTAACGTTCGGGATGAGTCGTCTGGGTCGAAGCGGAAGATGTCACGGCGTCTTCAGGCATAAAGGACATCTCCCTATCCTATCGAGATCCAGCCGAGTGCAACTCCGCTAAGCGTGTTAGCGTCCCGCGCGAAGAGGGGATGCGCTCTGGAGAGCACGCGAAGGCGTCTGGTTGCGTGAAGTTCGGTCTGTGTAGACGCCAGGGGCTGAAGTGGCAGAAAAGGGAGCAAACGCATTCTTGGCCATGGCTCAAGAGGTCCAATTCCAATACGGCGCGATGCGCCCAGTACTGAGTTCTGGAGGTGTCGAAAAGGCCTAGAATTAAACAGCAAGCGGTTGCGGCAAGCTTTGCCACGGCACGCCGGTGACAAATCAACCGGGCTGTTGAGGTTTTCCGGCCGCTAGATCACAAGCGCGCCACATGTACCAGCTCGCGACCGATCGCCAGGGTGTCCACCTGCGCGCTCGCCGTTCCATCGCATCCGGAGACGCGAGCAGGTCGGGGGTGACCTTTGTACTTGCCTTAAGGCCTTGAAAGGTGAGAGCGAAACCCTTGCGAACACCGTAGTCGCTAACAGGTAAGACATCCGGTCGACCAAGTCGAAACATAAGGAACATCTCCACAGTCCAGCGACCGACGCCGCGTACCTGAGTCAGGTGCGAGATGATGTCCTCGTCGCTCATGCGCCGGATCCGGTGAAGGGACGGTACAGTTCCGTCAATGGTTTTCGCGGCAAGGTCGCGCAAGGCAAGAGCCTTATTCTGTGACAAACCAGCGTCACGGAGCTGTTCGTTGGAGCAGTGCAGAACCTCTTCAGCCGACGGATGCTGGCCCAAACCGCAAACGGGCTCGAAGCTGGCTAGGAGTCTGGCGTGTATGGCGGCCGCGGCTCTTCCATGTAGCTGCTGGTAAAGGATGGCGCGGAGCAATGCTTGAAATGGAGACTGCTGCGCAGGAAGCCTAAGGGTGAAAGGACCCACAGCGCTTATCAATCTTCCCAGAGTCTTGTCCGCTGAAGTCAGCCCCTGAACGGCCTCAAGCGTGTCGTACGGCGGTTTGCGAGTGCGTGAGACGGCGGAAGCCATGCGTTTGATAGTCTGCCATGTCCGAGCCGCACGTGCCATCGACCGCCATGAACTCGGACCATTATTGACGGAATTGCAGATCAGAAAACGGGTGAGATGGGGACCTTTGCAAGCAGGGACTACATAGAGGCACGCTGAACTGTGCACGCTTTCGATAATCGATAGAACCTCGGGCAACTCCTGAGCGAACAGCGTTCAACCTGCTCGGATCAGGCTTGAGCGCACTGCTATACTCGAATTCTTCACACGGGTAAGTGGAAGGTAGTCTTCCAAGTCCCGCAAGCCTCTCGACGCGCTGGAAGGCGAAAATGAGGGTGTGAAGAAGGCAGTAAGGCGTAGATAAAACCCCGCGGCTCGGCATACGGGTTCGCGTTTCGTAGGAATGTACACCTATGGCGCAGGTATTTGACCGCAGTTCGAACGCCCTGATTCGGGCGAGCCTCGCGCTGACGGGATTGATCGTCATTGTTCTAGGCGTGACGCTCAACGAGTTGCAGCGTTCGCCGTGGGTTACGCGGCAAGGGCAGAGGCCAGACCAACCTGTGCCGTTTAGTCACAAACACCATGTGGAAGGTCTTGGACTTCAGTGTCAGTATTGCCACACCTCGGTAGAGGTGAGCCACTACGCAGGTATCCCGCCAACCAAGACCTGCATCAACTGCCATTCCCAGATCTGGACGAACGCTCAACTCTTGGAGCCGGTGCGCGCTAGCTGGGCGACAGGGCAGTCCATCCCTTGGATCCGTGTTCACGATTTGCCGGACTATGTCTACTTCAACCACTCGATCCATGTGAACAAGGGCCTTGGCTGCTCAAGCTGCCATGGCCGCGTCGATGAGATGCCGTTGATGTACATGCAGAACACCTTGCAAATGGAGTGGTGCCTAAATTGTCACCGCAACCCAATTAAGAATCTCCGGCCAACTTCGGAGATCTACAACATGGCCTGGGGCGGAGCTTCGAAAGAACATCCAGTCTGGTGCACTGTGACGGGCAAGCCTGGTCCAACCGCGCAGGGCATCTCCTGCGTGACGAAAGATCCCGGCGGACATAATCCTGAGTTGGCACTACTGCAGGAGCCATCTGTAGGTCCCGGCACAAAGTCCGGTCTTAATGGAAGCCAAGAGGCACCAGGTATGGGCAATCAAAGCAGTCCCGAACAGCCTGGTCCGCAAGGTATGACGAAGACGCAGTCCGGTACCATGGGAGGTCCTGTCCCCATCAACGGATCGGGAGCCACCTATTCGGATACACCGGTCATTCGCATGCCGGCCAACTACGCGAAATTTACAAGCCAAGAAGCGCTTGGCACGTATCTCGTGCAGATGTACCACATCCGTTCGGCGAACGAGTTGTCAAGTTGTGAAACATGCCACCGGTAGACCCGGCGGGCGTTCAGCCAGATTCGATCAGGTACTCGATGAACAGAGAGCAAGGACCGATGGAGAACCAAGCCGAGCAGGCAAGCAGGCCAGCCGCAGCTACGCCCCAAGTGGTAACGCGTATAACACCTTCTAACAAGATGACTCTTGCCGAGGTGCGCTCGCGTCTGGAGGGCAAAACGGGTAAGCGCTTTTGGAAGAACCTTGATGAGCTTGCCGACACGCCGGAGTTCCAGGAGCTGATGCAGGAAGAGTTTCCTCGTCAAGCTTCCGGAGGCGAGTGGGTAAACTCGGTGTCACGCCGCGGCTTCATGAAGGTCATGGGGGCCAGCTTCGCACTAGCGGGTTTGGCGGGATGCACAAAGCAGCCAGACGAACCGATTTACCCCTACATTAAGCAGCCAGAAGACCTCGTTCTAGGTGTGCCTCTGTTCTTCGCCACGGCACACCCTTTCCCGACGGGCGCCATCCCAATTCTAGTAAAATCGGACGCTTTCCATCCGATCAAAATCGAGGGCAATCCCGAGCATCCGGCTGGTCGTGGTAAGGCTGACGCCTACACACAAGCTTCGCTCCTGGATCTGTATGATCCCGATCGATCACAGCACGTTCGCTACCGCGGCCAGAATGCCGAGTGGCCCTACTTTCAGCAGCAGTTTGCTGCAGGCGTCAATCAGTTGCCCGGGGGCGAGGGTCTTTACTTCCTGAGTGAAGCCACCACCTCCCCTAGTTTCGCCCTGCAATGGAAGCAGATGCAGGCCAAGTATCCCCAGGCAAAGATCGTTACATATGAGCCGGTGGGAGTGGACCGCACAGGGGTTCAGTACAAGCTGGACAATGCCGACGTCATTCTGTCGCTGGACGGTGACTTCTTAGGAGGCATCCACTTCCCCGGGTTTCTCCCGATGGCCAATGCGTATGCAGAGCGCCACCGGTTTGAACAAGGCAAGACCATGAACCGAATGTATGTCGTGGAGACGATGCCTTCGGTGACTGGCTACAAAGCAGAACATGCACTTCGCCTGAAGCCGAGCCAGGTAGACGCCTTCGCCGCGGCACTCGCTAGCGGCGATGGTTCAGGGCTTCGCTCGCAGGATGCACAAAAATTCCTGACTGCTGTGCTTGCTGATCTGAAGAAAAGCACAGGACGCTGTGTAGTGGTTGCTGGGCCCCAGAGTTCGCCCGCGTGCCAGCAGGCAGCGGCAACGCTGAACGCCAGCCTTGGTGCGGTGGGCAAGACGGTGTTCTACGGTCCTTCGCTTCTGGCAGTCCCTCCAGAGCAGGGAGCTGACCTTCGCTCGCTTACTGCAGACATGCAGGCTGGCAAGGTGAAGTGGCTTGTCCTGCTCGGCACCAATCCGCTGTACAGCGCGCCAGCAGACCTCCACTTCGCGGAGGCCTTCAACAATGTTCCTAATACCGTGCATCTCGGTTCACACGTGGACGAGACCGGGTTCTTTTCCACTTGGCACGTGCCACGTTCACACTATCTGGAAAGCTGGACTGATTGCCGCGCGATAGATGGCACCATCTCGATTGTGCAGCCGATGATCGCGCCGTTGTACCAAAGCGTCACTACGCATGACGTTATGCAAGCTCTCCTGAACTCCGCACAGAGCTCCTACGATGTTGTCGCGGCCACAGCCCACACCTACATCAAAGGTGACTTCGACGAAGGATGGCGTAAGGCGCTTCATGATGGCTGGGTTGAGGGAACGGCGAGTACGCTTGGAACTGGCGGCACCGCGCCCGTCTCCGCAAGCCAGCAGGCTGTGACTGTGGGAAGCGCTTCCCTTGAGATCCGCTTCTTGGCCGACCCCTCTGTGTACGACGGTCGCTACGGAAATAACGGCTGGCTGCAGGAACTTCCGAAGCAGATCACCAATCTTTCCTGGGACAACGCTGCGCTCGTCAGTTTAAATACGATGACGAAGCTGGGCATCGAGGAAAACGAGGCCGTTCAGCTTGCGGTGGGGGGGCAAAAGCTAATCGTCCCTGTACTCATGGTGCCAGGTCATCCTGATGACGCCGTCACTATGCACGTCGGCATGGGACGGCGGGTCGAGGTGGGCCGTGTTGGTGCAGGTGTCGGGTTCAACGCGTATCAGGTAAGTGGAGCTAACTCTACGGTTTCCGTTGGAGGTGCCACGCTCACCAAAGGACACGGCCTGTACGACCTCTGCGTCACAAAAGTTCATAACATCGAACACCGCGGGACTTTCGCCCAGCACGATTTGGAACACCCGGAATACGACACGCAAGGCACCTTCTCCCTTGCGGGTCACGAAGCGATGGAGCGCTCCATCATTCGGTATGCCACGGTGGACGAAGCCACCAAAAATCCCAACTTCGCCCACGAAGGCGCTAGCGAAACACTTGTTAACAAGGTCGGCTACAACCCCCAAGGTGAGACTCCGGCCCCCGCCGACAGCCTTTTCGCGGGCGCGTGGCGCTACGATCACCAGGATGAGTCCTCTAAGCAGCTACAGAATGCCTGGGGCATGTCGGTAGACATGAATTCGTGCATTGGGTGTAACGCCTGTGTTGTTGCCTGCTACGCGGAAAACAACATTGCGGTGGTAGGGCGCGAACAGGTCAAGGTCGGGCGCAACATGCAATGGCTACGGATCGATAGCTACTACGAGGGCGACCTCCACGCCCCGAAGGCGCATTTCCAACCAATGATGTGCCAGCACTGCGAAAGCGCAGGTTGTGAACAGGTCTGCCCGGTCGGTGCGACGGTCCATACACCAGAAGGCCTTAACACCATGGTGTACAACCGCTGCGTGGGCACGCGGTACTGCTCTAACAACTGCGTCTACAAGGTGCGACGGTTCAATTTCCTTCTGTATTCGGACTACGACACGGAAAGCCTTAAGTTCATGCGCAACCCGGACGTGACGGTACGATCCCGAGGCGTGATGGAAAAATGCAGCTACTGCGTCCAGCGCATTGAGCAAGCGAAGATCACGGCGGATAAAGAGAACCGCGCAATTCGTGACGGAGAGATCCAAACGGCCTGTCAGCAGACTTGCCCGACCGATGCGATCATCTTCGGCAACAAGAACGACCCAAATAGCCGCGTGGCGAAACGTAAGGCGGAAGAGCGTGATTACCAAGTGCTCGCCGACCTGAACTATCACCCACGGACGACCTATACGGCCGGTGTCATCAACCCAAACCCGGAGCTTGCATAATGGCGACCCAGGGACCTATCTACGATCCGGAGATCATCGTTGATCCGATGATCGATCCGCGTACGGGCGAGTATGCAGTTATCGCTCCGGGCCATAATTTCAAGAGCGTCACGCAGAAGATTGCGGGCATCGTTCTTACCCCAAACACGCCCTGGGCCTGGTTCGGTGGCTTCTTTGTAGCCGCGACGGTTGCCACCCTGACTGTGATTGCCCTGACCTGGCTGGTGCTGAAGGGTGTTGGCATCTGGGGTGTAACCATTCCTGGCGCGTGGGGCTTTGCAATCATCAACTTCGTTTGGTGGATTGGCATCGGCCATGCCGGGACTTTGATCTCTGCCATTCTCCTGCTGTTTAAGCAGACCTGGCGAAATTCGATCAACCGCTTTGCGGAAGCGATGACTATCTTTGCAGTCGTCTGCGCCGGCATGTTCCCGCTGATTCACATTGGTCGTCCTTGGCTTGGATATTGGCTATTGCCTTATCCCAATACCATGAACGTCTGGCCGCAATTCCGCAGCCCTCTGGCATGGGACGTCTTCGCCGTTTCGACCTATGCCACCATCTCGGTGGTGTTCTGGTACATCGGCATGATTCCTGACTTCGGCACGCTGCGTGATCGTGCCAAGTTGCCTGTTGCGAAGTACGTCTACGGGCTATTGTCGCTGGGCTGGCGCGGCTCCACCCGCCACTGGATTCGGTACGAGTCGGCTTCGCTGCTGCTGGCCGGTCTGTCTACCCCGCTCGTGCTCTCGGTGCATACAACCATCTCCTTCGACTTCGCCGTTGCCGCCATGGCTGGATGGCATACAACGATCTTTCCCCCGTACTTCGTAGCCGGCGCTGTGTACTCTGGATTTGCGATGGTACTCACCCTGGCAATTCCGATTCGCAAGTGGTACCACCTGGAAGATCTGGTGACCCTGCGACACCTGGACAATATGGCCAAGGTGATGTTAACGACCGGTTCTATCGTCGCCTACGGATACGGCATGGAAGTCTTCATGAGCTGGTACTCCTGTTCTCACTGGGAGTTCTTTATGATGTGGAATCGTATGTTTGGTCCTATGGGCTGGGCATACTGGATGCTCATCTTGACTAACATCGCGATCCCGCTCACTACCCTCTGGTCACGTCGCTTGCGGGTCAGCCCGGGGTACCTGTTCTTCCTCAGCTTCGTCGTGAACATCGGGATGTGGTTCGAGCGTTTTGTGATTGTTGTTACCTCGTTGTACCGTGACTACCTGCCCTCAAGCTGGGGTACCTACAGAGCTACGAAGTGGGACTACATGTTGTTTATCGGCACGTGGGGTTTATTTACGTGCCTCTTCCTGTTATTTGCTCGTTTGGCTCCGATGATCCCTATGTCTGAGGTGCGCATGATGTTGCCGCAGACCAAGGTTCATCACGGCGGAGAAGATGCCGAAGTCGTCGTACAGGAGGCCCTGTAATGCCGCCGGTTGAAGGAGTCTATGGCCTTCTGGCCGAGTTCAATACACCTAGCGAATTGGTGCAAGCCACCGAACAAGCACACCGCGCTGGCTATCGACGGATGGAGTGTTACACCCCGTATCCGGTAGAGGAAGCGGCCGAGGCGCTGCGCTTCCACAAGACCCGCGTGCCGCTTATGTGTTTGCTGGGCGGCGTCATGGGCCTGACAACAGGCTGGTTGATGGAGACCTGGATCAACGTTTGGGGATACCCTCTTAACATTCGAGGCATGCCGCTGTACTCCTGGCCAGCATTCGTCATCCCTGCCTATGAGTGGACGATCCTTTTTGCCGGTCTTTCGGCCGCCTTCGGGATGATCGCCCAAAACGGTTTGCCGCAGCTTTATCACCCACTCTTCAACGCCGCGAACTTCCGTAATGGCGCTACAACAGACAAATTCTTCCTGTGCCTTGAAGCACACGACCCCCAATTTTCCCTCTCGGGCACGCGCACGTTCCTGGAGAGCTTCTCGCCGATCTCGGTGATAGAGGTGGATCACTGATGCCTGGCGAACTACAGTTCAATCAGTCCCGTGGACACAACCGTCTCCAAAGGGCCGCGTTTCTGCTTGGTCTGACGACCATCGCGCTCTCTGTTAGCGGCTGTCGACAGGATATGCACAATCAGCCCAAGTTCTACCCGCAGCGAGGTACGTCGTTCTTTGCAGACAACCGATCTACTCGCCCGCAAGTGGAAAACACGGTGGCGCGCAACCAGATGCATGCAAATACCTACTTCACGACCGGTCTGGTGGGCGGGAAAGAAGGCGATGGAATGCCCGTGCCCGTTAATGAACCGTTGCTGGCACGTGGCCAGGAAAAATACAACGTGTTCTGCACGCCCTGCCACTCCCGCGTGGGGAATGGGGCAGGCATGATCGTCCAGCGAGGATACCGGCCTGCAGGAAACTTCCACACGGAACGGCTCCGCAATGCACCCCTAGGGCATTTCTACTCCGTGATCGCGAACGGGTATGGCGCGATGCCGGAATACGGAACTCAGATCAACGAAGAGGACCGGTGGGCCATCGTAGCGTATGTACGCGCGCTTCAACTGAGCCAGGCGGCCAAGCCAAGTGATGTGCCTTCGGAACAACACCCGCAGGACCTGCATGAGATCGCAAAGCAGCAGGGCATGGCGCCCGGTTTCGCTGACCCTTGGGCTCTTCCGGCCACTGCGGTCTATGGAACGCCGAATAACCAAGACAATGGGATGCCCGGCATGAATGTCAACACTCCTCCGAACGGAGCGTTGGCGCACGGATCGGCAGCAGCGACTGAGTCGTCAGGAACCCGGAACTCCGAGTCGCCGGCGCGGACTTACCACATGCCAGACAGTTCCTGGGCTTCAGAACAGCAGTCACAGCCTCACTAAGAACGTACATAAAGGACGTTCCTTCGGACAAGGGTAAAAGACACGATGGCTTCAGAGCATATCCAACATGACCACCATCAGACCCACGGGCTTAGAGCTCTGCCCGGGGTTCTGACGGCGCCAGACTTCTTGGCTGCCTGGAGACTCCGTTCCCTGGTGATCGCGGCTGTTTTCGCCCTTCTATCGCTCGCGTTCGTAGGGACGGAGCAGGGAAGGGCCCACCTGCTGCGCTCCTACCTCATGGGCGCGATGACGGCCTTCAATTTCATGGGCGGCGCCTTCGCCTGGTTGATGGTGCAGTATGTCTCCGGGGGAAAGTGGGGTCTTATCTTGAGACGTCCACTCGAGGCGATGACACGCACGTGGTGGTTTGTGGCGCTACTTTTTGTTCCAGTTCTCTTCCTGATGAAGAAGCTCTACCTCTGGGCGGAGTACACCACCCCCTCTCAGACGCTGGCAGCCCTCCACCAGGGATTGATCGACAAAGAACAACAGATATGTATCAACCTGAAGCACACCATGCTAAGTCCCGTAAGTGCTGTCGTTGAGTATGTCCTTGTGTTCGGCTTCATCGGTTTCATCATTACGTTGCTGAATCGGTGGTCAGTTCAGCGCGATGCGGATCCGGGCGCGGGAACAACCCGAAGCTTCGACCGCTGGCGCATCCGCTTTGAGAATCTCACTGGACCGTCCATTCTGCTTTACGTCATTGCTCTCACCGTTTTCGTTATCGTTTTCCTGAAATCACTCGACGTAACATGGTATTCCTCGATCTACGGCGTCCAGCTGTTGGTCGCCCAAGGGTACGCGGTGCTCGCACTTGGTATGCTTACCCTGCTCCTGCTCTCAAACTATGAGCCCATGCGGACCATGTTTCGCACCACTGAGCAGCATGACATCGGAAAGCTCGCTTTCGCTTTCACGATGCTCAACATCTACTTCACCTTTGCCGAGTTCCTCATTATCTACTCGGGAAACCTTCCCGATGAGATCCCATGGTATCTCCACCGCATCCGAGGGGGATGGTGGGTCATCTGTTCCCTGGATGCCATCTGTCACTGGGTGATTCCTTTCTGCCTTCTTCTGTCCAGAGACTTTAAACGGTCAAAGACCCGCATGTTCTGGCTCGCCATCTTCATGATCTTCGCGCGCCTGCTGGACATGTTCTGGCTCATTGAGCCTAACTTCAAAGATGCAGCCGGGAACCTCCACCTGTCTGGCAATATCAGCATCTTCGCTTATATCACCGTGCCCATTGCTGTCCTTGCTTGCTGGGCATACTTCTATCTGACTGAGCTTGGTCGGCGACCGCTGATCAGCACGAATGATCCGCATACGGCGGAAGTCCTGGAGCCGGAACATGCCCACTAATCCTCGCGAGGGCCACGACGCCCTTCACCCAACGGGACAGTCCCCCATCCCTTCCCGTGAGCGGAATGACGAAAACCCCGGATATGAGGTTCAGGACGTCAACGTCGGTGGCATCATCACCTTCCTTGCAGGCCTTTGCGGGTTTCTGGTTGTGTTCTTCGTCTTTTGCTTCGTGATGGGAAAAGCGATTAATACGGGCCTGCTTCACGAAGATGGACCCGCCGACAAGTGGCATGGTGGCATGCCCGGCCATGAGACTGAAGCGTCTCGGAAGCGCGAGGATCTCACGCCCAATCCAGTTCTCGAGCAGCGCGAATACGCCAGCATGACACAAAGATTCCCCACGCCCCGCCTGCAGACCGACGACGGTAATCAGGACACGGCCGACATGCACGCCAGGGAAGATCTGCTGCTCGAAAATTACAGCACCTCCGGAGACTTGCCTGCCGGAACAGTCCGGATCCCGATAGAAAGGGCAATGCAGTTGATCGCGCAGCGCGGCTTGCCGATGGCCCCGAATGCCGCCCAAGCAGAGGAAACTCAGATGGCCGGAGACGCTCGCCCGGTTATCACGGCGCCGCTCACGGACGGTTTTGCCCGTACAG
>CAXTRM010000001.1:59118-72323 GCA_964246625.1 uncultured Acidobacteriaceae bacterium | reverse complement strand
TACGAGCTTGATCAGATGACCGCTCGTGAGCAGCGACTGGAATTTAACCAAGCGGAAGCAAAGCGTTAGGCTGATGGATAGCAGCAATGGGGACGTCCGGATATCGATGGCCGCCGTCCCTCCAACGGTTCTTGCCCGCATACACTAGAGAAGTGTCGAATTCCAGCATGACGGAATGTCTCCTAAGTCGGTTTACAGGGTACCCCCGCTCGAAGTTTCAATCCTTTCGAGTAGGGTCGTTACTGCTGCTTGGTTCTATCCTTTTGTGCTGCCCAACGCTGCCGGCTCAGGTGTCAGGCTATGGCGAGAAGTCGATGGGAGCCACCCGTGGGGATGAGCTCCCAACCGTCCTCCAGCGTGTTCAGGTCACACAGCATCTCAATGCCCAGCTACCAGTATTGGCTCCGTTCGAGGATGAGGCGGGGCAGCCGACAAGCTTGTCAAAATACCTTGACGGCAAACATCCAGCGATCCTCGCACTTGTTTATTACAACTGTCCGATGCTCTGCTCTGAGGAGATGGACGGCGTAACAAGCGCCCTTGAAATGGTCAGGCTACGCCCAGGGAAGGATTTCCAGGTGATCGTTGTCTCCATTGACCCCTCAGAAGGCCCACAACTCGCTGCAAAGAACAAAGCATTCTACATTAAGCGCTATGGTCATCTTGAGACGGCGAATGGCTGGCACTTTCTTACTGGATCAAAGGCTTCAATCGACCAACTCACGAACGCAGTGGGCTTCGGCTATGTGAAGGTGCCTGGCCCTGATGGTCGGCTGACGCAGTTTGCTCATGCGAGTTCCATCGAGCTCCTCACGCCAGAAGGTCGCATCGCGCAGTACTACCTGGGCGTCGAGTACTCTCCGAAAGACATCCTTCTAGGGCTAGTCGACGCCTCGGGAAACAAGATTGGGTCGCCGGTCGCAAACATTCTGACCTACTGCTATCACTACGATCCTCAAACGAACAGACATTCGTTAATCGTGGCGCGGGTTGTTCAACTTGGGGGCATGCTGACCGTTGCCGCGCTGGCAAGCTTCCTCTTTGTTATGTTTCGAAAAGACCTCGCGCAAAGCCGTGAGCCAGATTACACGCATGGGCGCCCTGCGCGCCGGATCGCATAAGGGAAAATATGGGTATCAGTCCAGTTCTCTGGCAGTTTCTGATCAAGTGGTTGCATAACTCAGCGCTCTTCCCGGCTGAGGCATCCACCATAGCGCCCTACACGGACGCGTTGTACTTCTTTCTCTTGGCCATGACGGTTTTTGGTGTTCTTTTGGTCGTGGCTCTCATCTTCGGCTTTGCCTTGCGGTACCGACGGGAGCGAAATCCAGTCCCTACGCAGGTAGAAGGTTCCACACTGTTGGAAGCAACATGGACCATCATCCCCCTCGGGATCTTCCTGGTGATTTTCGTTTGGGGTGCGCTGCTCTACTTCCGCATTTATAGCCCTCCAGTCAATGCGATGAATGTGTACATCATTGGCAAGCAGTGGATGTGGAAGGCAGAACATCCTGGCGGCCAACATGAAATCAACGCGCTGCACGTGCCAACAGGTCGCCCTGTGCAATTAACGATGATTTCGCAAGATGTCTTTCACAGCTTCTCGATTCCAGATTTTCGAGTGAAGCGGGAGGTTATCCCTGGCCGTTACACCACAGTCTGGTTTCAGGCTACCTCGCCGGGTGTGTATCACCTTTTCTGCACCCAGTACTGTGGGACATTGCACTCTGGCATGATCGGGGAGATCACGGTCCAGAAGCCGGAAGACTACGAACGCTGGCTGAAGCAGTCTACTTCCGGCATGAGCATGGCGCAGAATGGCGAGCGCCTCTTTGCGAGCATGGGATGCAATGCTTGCCACAGTGGGAACGCCGCTGCTCGCGGGCCGAACCTTCATGGGATCTACGGCTCGAGGCTCACGATGACCGACGGAACTCAGGTCCAGGTGAATGACGCTTATCTGAGGGAGTCGATTCTGAACCCATCTCAGCACGTGCCGGTAGGCTTCGCACCCATCATGCCGACCTATCAGGGACAGATCAGCGAAGATGGCCTTCTCTCGCTCATTGAATACATCAGAAACATGCAATCGGACTACCGCGTTCAGCAGACGCTGGTGACTTCGGACAGTAATGAAGCAGCGCCTACCACGCCTGCAGAGCCCACTAACACGGAAACGGTGAAGCCATGAGCAGCGCCTCGACTATCGTCTCATTGCCTGACCAGAGCACGGCCAGGCTCCCCAAGCGGAATTATCTGAACAACGAGCACGGCCTGCTTAGCTGGCTGCTGACTGCGGACCACAAACGGATTGCGATGCTGTATCTGATCTCGATCACGTTCTTCTTCTTCATTGGTGGAGCGTTCGCCGGGTTAATCCGGCTCGAGCTTCTTACACCACAGCCGGATCTCGTAGCCTCTGACACGTACAACAAATTCTTCACCATGCACGGCATCGTGATGATTTTCTTGTTCTTGGTTCCGTCCGTTCCGGCAACGCTGGGGAACTTCTTGATTCCGATTATGATCGGAGCGAAGGACCTCGCCTTTCCTAAGATCAATCTGCTTAGCTGGTATCTCTACATGACCGGCGGCCTTCTGACTCTTGCGGCTCTTGTGTTGGGCGGTGTAGACACTGGCTGGACGTTCACTACACCCCTGTCGACGCATTATCTGAATACACATGTTCTAACGGCAGCTACTGCAATCTTTGTCGCAGGCTTCTCGTCCATTTTTACCGGCCTGAACTTCATTGTGACTATCCATCGCATGAGATGCCCTGGAATGACGTGGTTCCGCCTGCCACTCTTCTGCTGGTCAAACTACGCCGCTTCGTTGCTGATGGTCTTGGGAACGCCTGTACTGGCGATCGCTCTGGTCCTTGTTGCGCTTGAGCGTGTCTTCGGCATCGGCGTCTTTGACCCTGCAAAGGGAGGGGATCCCCTGCTCTTCCAACACCTTTTCTGGTTTTACTCACACCCTGCTGTGTATATCATGATCCTGCCCGGTATGGGTGTCATCTCTGAAACGATGTCCACGTTCAGCCGGAAGCGGGTCTTTGGCTACACCGCCGTGGCGTTCTCCTCGGTTGCGATCGCACTTTTCGGCTTCTTCGTTTGGGAACACCACATGTTCATCATGGGTGTGTCGAACTATTCAGCACTCGTTTTTTCGCTACTCACGATGCTTGTGGCTGTTCCGTCAGCTATTAAAATCTTCAACTGGTCCTTCACCATGCAGAAGGGCTCGGTCACCTTCGAAACTCCGATGTTGTACTCCTTCGGCTTCATCGGACTATTCACTATTGGTGGCCTAACCGGGGTCTTTCTTGGATCTTTAGGTATGGACATCCACCTAACAGAGACGTACTTCGTCGTAGCTCACTTCCACTTTGTGATGGTGGGCGGGATGCTCATGGCGTTTTTGGCTGGCATACATTTTTGGTGGCCAAAGATGACCGGCCGCATGTACTCCGAATCACTCTCAAAACTTGCTGCGATCACGACCTTCATCGGCTTCTTCCTTACGTTCATGCCCCAGTTCATCCTGGGCTATCTTGGGATGCCGCGCAGATATCACGCATATCCTGCAGAGTTCCAGGTTCTTAACGTACTTTCAACTGCAGGCGCGACGGTACTGGGTGTCGGGTATATGCTGCCGTTGATTTACCTGGGTTGGTCGTTGAAATATGGTGCTATCGCAGGAGCAAATCCTTGGCAAGCGACCGGGCTTGAGTGGCAGATCCAGTCGCCCCCCCTCACGGAGAATTTCATCGAAACGCCCGTAATGGATCACGAAGCTTATGATTACGAGTGGCTTGAACGTAAGCAGCACGAGGTGACCACCGTTGGATAATGCGCTCGCAACCGGTATCAGTCCGCACACGGCGACCTCGACCGCTCACCCTGCGGAGCATGAGCACATATCGACGCCGCAGCACCGTCATCACTTCGAGACAGAGGAGCAGCAGCGCGAAGCCGGCTCCTTCGGGATGTGGCTGTTTCTGCTCACGGAGATCATGTTTTTTGGTGGCATGTTCTTTGCATATCTGCTCTACCGAAACTGGTACTACCCGGCCTTTGCCGCGGCTTCCAATACCCTGAATGTTCCGGAAGGGGCCATCAACACGGCCATCCTGATTACCTCAGGGTTCTTCATGGCTCTTGCTGTCTGGGCTGCAGAGGTGAGGAAGCAGGGTGTGCTTGTGCTCACCCTCATCCTGACCTCCATATTCGGACTGGCTTTTCTCGCCGTGAAATACGATGAGTATCACGAAAAATACGAGTTGCACCATATTCCCGGAGACAGCTTTTCTGTCTCGAGCTTCATTCATCCACCTTTGGATAAGCATGGTAAGTTAACGGACGAGCCGCTCGCGCCTGATATGGCGCAACGAACTCAGGTGTTCTTTTTCCTGTACTTCGCCATGACTGGCATGCATGCCCTCCACATGATCATAGGTCTCGGCCTACTTGCGTGGTTGATCTTCCGGGCAAGAAGAGGCGACTTCAGTGCCGGCTATGTCGCGCCCATCGAGAATTTCGGCCTATACTGGCATTTCGTAGACATCGTTTGGTTGTTCCTTTTTCCTCTGCTGTACCTAATCAATCGTCACCCATTGAAGTAGCCGCATCACATAAGTCCAATACGTTAGAGGAAATACATGGCTGGCCAAACTGCAGGCACAGAAACACAAGACCCGTTAAATGTGACTAACGCTGAACATGTCGAACACCATATTGTCACTCCAGTGCAATATGTAATGGTTTTTGGCACGTTACTCTTCTTCACGTTGGTCACTGTGCTTGCAGCGTACGTTGATCTCAGGTGGCTGAATCCGGTGGTGGCTTTGGGGATTGCAAGTTTCAAAGCCGTCATCGTCATTCTGTTCTTCATGCATGCGAAGTACCAGTCACGACTTATTAAGATGACAATCGGTTCCGGCTTCTTTGTTTTTCTGGCTCTGATTGTGATGACATTGAGCGACTACGTCACTCGCGCGTGGGGCCAGTGGTAGGCGCGTAAAAGTTGGTCGTGCATTCAGTCAAGCCGCATCCGAAATGTGCCAAGCGCATTAACCTTCGTCTGGCGAGGGTGCCTGAAGCTGCTGAATCACTTGGCGCAAAAATCCCATCCAGGTTTGAACCTCCTCGCGGGACGTCCCTAACTGCATAGAAAGTGGTTTCAGAATTTCTGACCTGCTGTTGGCCGGAAAGCGACGACTGTAGCCTGCAAGTTCCATCGCTTGCTGCAGGAGCGTAAAAAGTCGCTCTCGCATTGCGTAGTCGGGAACGGTGCGGGCCACCTGCGGAAGCGCCTTCGACCCAGCAAAGCCTTGCCGCGTCAGTTCATAAAGACAGACCGCGACAGCCTGACCGAGATTCATGGAAAGGTGACGCGTTAATGGCGCCTGGAGTGAAATGGTCAGTAGGGTGGCACAGAAACTAAGTTGCTCATTTGTGAGCCCTGTCTTCTCCGATCCAAAAAGGAGAGCGACTCGCGTCCGGTTCTCGTGGACTTTATGGTCGCTGGCCTCATACACGTGATCACCGCAGTTTAGGTGTTCGAGAATGAAGGGCGCTCCTTCTTGGAGAGTGAGGATCGAACGGTGAAAATTACGCTCACCGACGGCTGTTGTCCCAACGATGTACGTGCAATCTGAGACCGCTTCAGAAAGGGTGCCAAAGAGCTGAGCGGCATCCATAACCTCCTGTGCGGCAACGGCCGAGGTGGCCTCAAGACGGGCCGCTGTAAAGGGTGGCGCGAACTCATTGACTACTCGCAGGTCACCGAAGCCGAAGTCCTGCATAGCTCGAGCCGCTGCACCGATGTTTTGCGGATTGCGTGCCCCAACAAGAACAACAACAAGACGACGTCTGGCCTCCGTACTAAGCATCTGTCCATTGTAGGCACGTGCCTTCGGTACGCAAGGATTTAAGCTGACTGTTTACACCGCATGCCGCGATTATGCTCAGCTATCTGGGGAAGTTGTCCTTAACGTACCAATTGCATTCTGATCCAGTCTGTTACAAGCGCAGCCAGTTAGAACGCAGTGCTGCTCACGCTCCGGCGTTCAGATGCTCACCGGATGTCAGGTGAGGGGCTTCGACGATTCACTTCCTGCGGCGTAGGCGTACGGGCCACAGAAGGCACACCAGAAGCGTCGTGCTCCCCGTTTACACTGAACTAGCCGTGGCAGACAGCTTTGCCCAATCCGTGAAACAGCAAACAGATATCGTCCGGGTTCTGGGTGAGTATCTGAAATTGCGAAAGTCAGGGGCGAACTGGAGTGCTCTCTGCCCTTTTCATAAGGAACGCAGTGGCTCCTTCTACATCTACCCAGGTACAAGCAGCTATTACTGCTTCGGTTGTCGGGAGCACGGCGATGTCTTCACCTTCGTTATGAGGATTGAAAGCCTGAGCTTTCCCGAGGCTGTACGTCATGTCGCCCAGAAGGGAGGCATCGCTCTTCCGAAACGCGAGTGGAACTCACCGGAGGAGGCGCGGGAAGCCAACCTTCGCAGACAGCTGCTTGAAGCTCACGAGGCAGCGACCCAGTACTTCCAAGGGAATCTTCAATCACCCGAAGCGGCCCGTGCGCGCGAGTACCTTCGAGGTCGCGGCTTGGACCAGGAAGCCATCAAGCTGTTTCGCATAGGCTACGCGCCCGACAGCTGGACCGACATGCGGGACCGCTTGCGAAAGTTCTTTCAAGACGATGTTCTCCGCGCGAGCGGTCTATTTCACAGTAAGCAGGAAGGGGATGGGTCTGCCGGCCCGATATATCCGCATTTTCGGAAGCGAATTATGTTTCCGATTTGTAATGAAGCCGGTAAGCCGATCGCCTTTACAGGCAGATTGCTGGACGAGGGTGATCCAAAAGCGGGTGGTAAATACGTGAACTCGCCTGAGACTTCGCTGTACGTCAAGGGGCATGTTCTCTTCAATCTGGATAAGGCTAAGGCAGGCATCAAGGAGACTGACTCGGTCGTCATGGTAGAAGGCCAGATGGACTGTATCTCTGCGTTCCTGGCAGGAATAGGCAATGTCGTAGCTACGAGTGGGACGAAGCTTTCGGAAACGCAGATTCGCCTCCTGAGTCGATTCACCAAACGCATCGTTCTCAACTTTGACGGAGACGAACCTGGAATCAAGGCTGCGGAGGAACACCTGGGCTCCCTGGTTGAGGAGGGTTTCGAGGTGGGCGTATCCATCTTGCCAGACGGTGATGACCCAGACTCGTTTCTGCGCACTCATGGCGTACCTGCCTACATGCAAGCTTTGCGGACAAATGTCCCGTGGACAGACTTTCTCATTGAACGAGCCCAGAAGAAAATAGGGACTCGCACGCCGGAGCAGCGCGTCCGGGCACTCAACTTTCTTTTGCCTCACCTGCGCCGCATTCCCAATCACATCGTCCGTACACAAGTAGCAGAGAACGCGGCGCAAAAGCTCGGCATTGAAAGCTCAATGGTTCTGAAAGAGGTCCGTCAAGCGGCTGAGCATCGGCTGGAGAGTGTGCGAGCCGCTCAGCCGCAGGGTGTGTCTGAAGTTGAGCGGATCTTGCTATGCGCCTTGGTCTTGCCAGAGGCCGACTCTGCCCGCGAACTGGCGGCGGAAAAGCTCGGAGCGCACCCACACTGGTTCGAGGACCTGCCCACTGCAGCTGTGATGGAAGTTTTGGTAAGCGGCCCTGCTCCGGAGCACCCTCTTGCCGCTGCACCGGATGAGATGTCCCGCGCCCTGCTGGCCAGCGCGTTACATCTCTCTTCTGAGGTAAACGGGGTGGAGCATGAGACCTCAACGCTTCAAGTCGGCAGTGCGCTCGCCTCCTTGCATGAGCGGTATAACGAACGTCGCGGACGCGATTTGCGAGTTCAGATAGCTGATGCACAGCGGCGCGGAGAGACTGCCATGCTGACGCGGTTGCTGCAGGAAAAGCTCCTGTTAGACCGAGAGAAAAGCCGGTAGCGGGGCGTAGGTCGGTCGTGACGAACACGGGGTCTACACCTGATTGGTAGACTTGGGGGAGCTCTTCCGGTTACACCTCCATGAGACCGGCTAATCGGGACGGTTGATCAATGTCAGCAGTGGATTCTGGTACACAACGCAGGCTGATCCTTGGATTCATTTCCAACTGGATCAGCAGGCTTGCAGGCACCATCATTCAGCTGGTGCAAGTCCCGGTACTTCTTCACTTCTGGAGTGTTCCCCTCTACGGGGATTGGCTGCTCGTAAATGCTATTCCGGCCTATCTAGGGTTCTCCAATATCGGATTCGGCTCGGTTGCTGGTAACGAGATGACCATGCTGATGGGGCGCAAGGATCAACAGGGCGCCCTCCGAGTCTTTCAGAGCTGTTGGTGGTTGATTGTCTTTCTTTGTTCAGGTGTCATGCTCCTGTTCATTGGGGCGCTTTACACCCTGCCCATCGCCAGGTGGCTTCACTTAAATGAAATGACGCAAGCTGATGCCAAGTGGGTGATCTTCTGGCTGGGGCTTTCCGTGCTGTTTGGGCAGCTCGAACAGCTACTTGGGGCAGCCTACACCTGTGTAGGTCGGTACCCCTACGGCACCTTTATTAAAAGCATCATCGTGCTGATCGCCTTTGCGGTCATGCTTGTACCAGTCGTGCTCGGAAAGGGCGTGCGCGCGACGGCACTCGCCCTTTCCGCAGCCAATGCGCTTGGCACCATAGTCTTCTGCTTCATGATGCAACACGACATCCCTTGGGTGCGGTACGGGTGGGAGCATGCCAGCTTTCGTGAGATTCGAAGGTTGAGCGGTCCGGCGCTTGCCTTCATGGGCTTTCCCATCGGCAACGCCTTGAATCTTCAGGGCACGTTGCTCGCAGTCGGTCACGTATTGGGTTCTGCTGAGGTTGTAGTCTTTGCCACAGCACGCACCGTTTCACGGGTGGCCCTACAGATGGTTCAGATGGTCAATACGACGTTCTGGCCTGAGCTTTCCAGCTCCTTCGGCGCTGGGAACCTCCCTGTGGTGCGTTCACTACATCGACGTAGCTGTCAGCTGGCTCTTGGCATTGCACTGCTGCTGATCGCCGTCATGATGACGATCGGTCCGTGGTTCCTTACACACTGGACGGCGCACAAAGTACCGCCCAGTCCAAGACTGTTGTTCTTGCTCCTCATCACGGTGTTCCTGTTTTCGTTGTGGTCCACGAGCTCAACGCTGCTGACGGCCGTCAACCAGCATAAGCGCCTCGCATTGAACTATATGGTCGCGACAGGCGTCACCATCATCGCTACAGCATTGATGGCGAAACGGTATGGTCTGCTCGGCGCAGCGGGATCACTGATGCTTTCTGAACTCATTATGGATGTCTACGTCGTTCCAGCCTCTTTACGGCTCTCTCAAGACACATGGACAGGCTTTCTACAGGCAATGCTCAGGGTGCCTGCATCCATCAAACCTGGAGCCCTGGTCACACGTTTCCGCAGGCCTACAGGTCCACTACCGCCTCAACCCGAGGCTTAATTACCTCCGTGCTTTATGCTGAGCGTACGTATGAAGCGAGTTCTTCCTCTTCTTTTGGTGGCCGGATGTTTCTGCTGTTTGGGTGGCTCAGCATTCGCACAGCAGGTCTACACCCCACAGGATTATGCCCGCGCCGAGTCACGTCTACTGGCAGCGACAGAGCCCCTGATCGACAACACGGTAGATACGATCCAATACTTGCAGGACGGCCGAGTCTTCTACGCCGCCTCCAGCGTGAAAGGACCGCAATACTTCATTGCTGATCCGGCAAAGGGTGCCACCGTACCAGCCTTCGATAAGGCGGCGCTGGCCAGATCTATCGGGGCGGTTCTGGGGTGGCAGTTCCCGGAAGAACAGCTCTTCGTAAGTGAGTACATACCGGAGGCAAACGGCTTCACCGTAAAATCCAACGCCGGGGACTACAGATGTGAGGCGAATGCAACACGCTGTACAAAGTGGTCAAGCCCAAGTCAGGTCGACCAACCTGTCCAGCGCCCAAACGGGCAGCCGCCCGCTACAGGATTGAGCGCAACGCAAGCTGGCGGCAATGGGCAGATGTCCGGCGAAGGACAGGGTGCACCGACAAAGAATCTTCCCAAGCGTGCGCGTACCGCCCGAAGTAAGGCTCCTTTCGATCTGTCACCAGACAAGAAACAATCCGTTTTCATTCGTGACTGGAATCTCTGGCTTCGAGAGCAGGCCACAGGTGAGGAACGGCAATTAACGACTGACGGAGTAGCAAACTTTGGGTATGCGACAGACAACGCGGGTTGGCAGCACTCAGACGCGCCCATTGTTGTGTGGTCTCCCGATTCGAGACGCATTGCCACCTTTCAGCAGGATCAGCGGGATGTAGCAAATTTCACCTTGCTTCCCGTAACGAACAGGCATTCGCAGCCAGAAACATGGAAGTACCCCTTCTTGGGCGACGAGCACGTCATCAAAATCCAGCCCGTAGTCATCGAGGTACCGACAGGCAAGGTGACGCGGTTGAAAATGGATCCGGAGTATCACCGGTCGACTTTGTGTGATGATGTCAGCTGCCGAGGCGGTGCTGGTTGGGACGATGTTCAGTTCGCGGCTGACGGATCGCACCTCGCGATCGTCTCTAGCTCACGCGATCACAAAGATGCGTGGCTAAGGGAAGCTGACACCGTGACGGGTGAAGTGCGGACCGTCTACCGTGAGCACGCAGCCACGTACTTCGAGTCTGGGGTGGGAAAGGTGAACTGGCGTTACCTTCCTAAGTCAGGTGAGTTTCTTTGGTTCTCGCAGCGAAGTGACTGGGGTCAAATGTACTTGTATGACCTCAAGACGGGTAAGCTAAAAAATCAGATCACGCAGGGCAGTGGTACGGTAACCCAGGTGCTCCGGGTCGACGAGGAACACCGTGTTCTCTACTTCCTCGCAACCGGGAAAGAATCTGGCCAGGATCCGTATTACACGCATTACTACCGGGTCAGCTTTGACGGAACAGGAGAGCAGTCTCTCACACCTGAGATCGCGGATCACGCCATTACACCATCCAGCGATGGAAGCACCTTCGTGGATATCTACTCCACGACCGAAACACCGCAGATCGCCATGCTTCGCGACAACCAGGGTAAGATCTTGATTCCCTTGGCCAAGCAAGACATCTCCCGCCTGAGTGCCACAAACTGGAAGCCACCCATGCCCTTCACCACCCCGGCCCGTGATGGCAAGACGTCCATCTATGGCTTCTTATACCGTCCGTCTACCTTCGATCCAGCGAAGCGTTACCCACTCGTAGACTATGTCTACCCAGGCCCATTCGTCGGCTCTTGTGGAGCTCAGTCCCGCTCGTTCCGGAGTGCCGCTGGCGACCTGAATGCTTTGGCGGAACTCGGCTTTATCGTGATCTGCGTCGACGGCATGGGAACTCCCTACCGGTCAAAGAGCTTCCAGGACGCATACGCGGATACTCCCGCAGGATTGGCTCAGGACACAATACCTGATCAGGTTTCCGCGATCAAAGCTCTTGGAGCACGGTACCCATGGATCGATCAAAGTAGAGTGGGCATCTGGGGGCACTCAGGTGGTGGGAACGCCACAGTCTCTGCAATGTTCCACTTTCCGGACTTCTTCAAAGTCGGTATCGCCGAGAGTGGAAATCATGACAGCAGGGACTATGAGGACGACTGGGACGAGAAGTACGGAGGGCTGGAGATCGTAGGAGCAGATGGCAAGAGCAACTACGATGTTCAGGCAAACCAAACCTATGCAGCGAACCTCAAAGGCAAATTGCTGCTTGCTCACGGCACGATGGATGACAACGTACCAATGAACAACACGTTGATGGTGGTAGACGCTTTGATCAAGGCCAACAAAGACTTTGACCTCCTGCTTATTCCGAACGCGCATCACGGCTATGGAACTGCTTCACCGTACATGATGCGTCGCCGCTGGGATTACTTTGTTCGCAATCTGGCCGGGGGTGTTCCACCCGAAGAATTCAAGATGAAGTCAGCCGATTGAAGCCCGTATGAACGCGGCGAAGGGTCAAAGCTCTCCGCCGCAATTCTTTATTGAACAATCGACCCGTCTGCGTTGGAGTCACTGCTACCACCACGGTCAACCACCCAGCCGTTGCTAGTATCTTTCAGATTTGCTGTGGATGTTCCACCTGCGAGATTGCGCTGCACGTTAGGGAAAGCACTCTGTAAGCCACCATCTTTTGCCCAAGCTGGAACCGAGGAGAAGGTGTAATGGTACGCAACTGAGGCGGTGGAGCCTGGCTGGTCACCGGTAGCCGTCACGTTATCAATCGATGCCACCTCTCGATGGCCGTAACAGAAGTTACCACTACTTGGATCGGTTTTCGAAGCCGTCCAAGAGCTCTTTCCCTTATCGCTCAAATCGTAGTTGGTGACCTGCTTACTCGCTAAGCCAAGAAGCTTCTTCTTTTCCGCTGTTGTACGAACTAGGAGGCCTTGGTTGTAGAGAGAGTCATAGCCAGCCGTCTTATCGGAATTGGTATCTACCTGATCCGGAAATTTGTGCGGCGATGACCATAGGCAACTCTGATTTGTACCCAGGTAGTTGTTGATCGCTGTTTTGTAGTTCGAAGTGTTGTCACCAGTCTTCTTACATCCTGTGGCGACAAAAAGAGCCGAAGCGAAAGCTACTGCTACTGTTGAGCGCACGCGCATAATACCCTCACATGTTCCTGTGATGCAAGAGTTGGCGTACTTGGCGTCGAATGTCTGCCGAAGTCATCCCTTGAGCACGCAACGTCTGCAGGCCGAGTGCGCCATCGCGCTTCGCAAGCCGTTGTCCATGGTCGTTGCGGATGAGTGGCGTATGAAAGTAGGCCGGGGATGTCAGCCCGAGGGCACGCAAGATCAGCAATTGACGTGCGGTGGATTTAAGGAGATCAGCACCTCGTACCACCTCCGTGATCCCGAAAGCAGTATCGTCCAGTGCTGACGCCAGCTGATAGGACGGCATACCATCTTTACGCCAAACAAGGAAATCCCCAAAATCACGGCCAGCAACGAAACATTGCTGCCCGAAATTTCCATCATGGAAGGAAATCGCTTCTCCATCATTCACGAAGAAGCGGTAGTTCGTGTTGAGCAGGACAGACTGGTGCACCTTGGAAGTGCTTTGGACTGGACGGCATCGCCCTGAATAGATGGGTTCATCCTCTACTTCGTCGTGGGGTGCATAAGCGAGGGATTGTAGATC
>CAXTRM010000001.1:58466-59108 GCA_964246625.1 uncultured Acidobacteriaceae bacterium | reverse complement strand
GGTACACAATGCCTGAGGCCGTCAGTCGCTGTAAAGCATGCGTATAGAAGCGCAGTCGCTCCGACTGCCGAGCCTCCTGATCCCACGTGAGACCCAACCAACGTAGATCCTCTTTGAGCGCAAGAAGGAAGCCCGGTCTGCACCGCTGCACATCAAGATCGTCAATGCGTAATAGCAGAGATCCCTGCGCTGTACGGGCCCGATCATGAGCGGTGAGAAATGTAGCAGCATGGCCCAGGTGCAATAGCCCAGTGGGAGAAGGTGCAAGGCGCCCCAAGTATTGCATTACCCTGTTCTTGTCTCCTCACCAATCACCGATCAACCGTCCTGGTGTTTCCTGTGGTGTCCTGGAGCGGTACCGACGGGCGTTGGCGATGTCACTTGGTTGGTCTTTAACGCCTCGGCTAACGCCGTCCCCAAAGGTGAACCCAAACCGGTACATGCATCCCAACCCCTTGCTGCCTTGAAAGCGCCATTGTTGCCCGAGGTAATGTCATGGAATATCGAAGTCTCAGGTGCGGCGTAAAGGGCCGGGTTGACAAACCCAACTGTGGTCTCACTCCGTGCGTTCACGACAGCAATCAGCGCAGCCCACAAGGGAGCAACTGCGCTGGTGCCTCCTATCACTGTACTTTGGCCATC
>CAXTRM010000001.1:56197-58456 GCA_964246625.1 uncultured Acidobacteriaceae bacterium | reverse complement strand
TCCACGAGCACGCTGTACCCTGTCGATGGATCGGCGACGCCAGCAACGTCGGGCAAACCTCGGCCCCCGCCAGAAGCTGTCGAAGGAGGCACATCAACGTCTGATTGCCAGTTTGGCTTGGGAAACAGGGTGGAAACACCGCCCCCCGTCGCGCCCTCATTGGCCTTCAATTCATTCCACACTGTTTCGCTTGAGATCTGTGTGTTTGTGGCGCGTAGTGTGGTACCACCGCACGCCAACACGTGAGGGCTGGAAGCAGGAAAGTCAACATGATTGGATCCGTCGCTGACTCCATCTGTTGAACCATTATCGCCACAGGCTACAGTAATGGTTACGCCAAGAGCAGCGGCAGCCTGGCAGGCATTGTCCATGGCAGAAACAGCTTGCCCCGTCCACGAGGATTCGGGACCACCCCAAGAGATCGAAATCACGGAAGGCTTGCGAGATGTGTCGTGTACAGCCGTCGTGATCGCATCCACAAAGCCTTGATCTGTGTTGGGAGCGAAGTACACGGCCAGTGCAGCACCGGGAGCAGCAGCACCAGCCACTTCGATGTCGAGAAGGACTTCCCCGTCCGCGCCGTTAGGGTCCTTGCCTGGTACGTTCCTTGCCTTGTCTATCGCAACGGCATTGACGGTGGGTGGGGTAAGTTTCAGCCCCCGGAAATAGCTTTCAATGTCTGAAGTTTCGAAGCCACCCCCAAGCTCAATGATCCCAATAGTCTGTCCTGCGGCACTTGTCTTCGGGAACTGGTAGATTTGGCTCACCTGAACCGGTGTGTACGAGGTGTTGCTGGCCTTCGGACGGGCGAGGCGAAAGTGTGGCTTGGCCTGCGGCCGATTATCCAAACCAAGAACGGCACGAATATAAGGTGCGAGTTCTTCAGGCACTGTGAGTGGCCCTTGTCGAGTTCGGATCTTGCCATGCTTGGTTGTCTCCATCTCAAGCTGTGTCCCGAAAGCTTGTTCCAGATTTTCTACCGAACCCGTCATCTGAACTGTGGCATGTGCTGACGGCAAATCAGGCTCTACCTGGAGGTGGAATTCCTCTGCAAAGGCCTTCACAGCCGAGAGTGCTTCAGGATCAGCCCCATGCTGCGCGTCAAACTGCTCGTGTGTCAGACGAGTCCCTGGCTGCGACGCATCGATTGCCTGCTTGCGGCGGACCAAAACCGAAACCGTCACATGTTCACCCTTCGGGGTGACTTGAACGGATGTCTTGTCCGGGGTTGCAAACGGAAGTCGGGGATTGCTCTCCGCGACGAAAGGCTTGCGATCGCTGCCTGGAATGGGTACTCGAGTTTGCTCGGCGAAGCGGGATGTAGGCATCTGGAACCTCGAACTTTCGATGCAACCTGGCTCTGGTCAGCATTGCGCAGGCTCAGAGTCAGAAAAGTGTATCGCACAGGTGAACAAAAGGCGAAGCTACTGGAGGCTCTGGGCAAGAAAGCTCTCCGTTGCTGCCAGATTCAACGCATACCAGTGCCGGTTGCGCCAGTAGCTGTGGCCGGCCCCCTCGGCCGCAAAAGGGGTTACTGGGTCGTGTGCAGCTCGTAATAGTCCGATAAAGGTCGTGGCTTGCGTGTACGGGATAAGGTGATCGTGCGTCCCGTGGCCCACAAAAGCAGGTGGCGCACCGGGATGCACGTGATTATCGGGAGATGCGTCGTTACAGGTCTGCGGAAGTTGGTCGCAATCTCCACCTAGGTATCGACGCAAAAGCCAATGGCGAGGGTGCAAATCATATCCGCCATTGAACAGAACAAGTGCCTTCACAGGGACCGAGATGGAAGCATGCGAATCATGGGTCGTACCCTGGCCTGATCGTAGGCTGGCGTCGGTTGGGCCCTCCGGAGCCAGGGCGAGAAGAGCCGCAAGCTGACCCCCGGCGGATGTTCCAAGCACGGCGATACGCGCCGGGTCGACCTGATATTCGCGTGCATGAGCACGAAAAAAGGCCACAGCGGCTCGCGACTCTTGCCATGAGGCAGGGAACGAATGGCGATGCGTGTCGTAATCAATCGAAAAACAGGTATAGCCCTCGCTGGCAAGATCAGTCGCAAGTTTGCGTAGCTCCGTTTTATGGCCGGAACGCCAGCTGCCGCCATGAATCAGAACGACGCCGGAATGGACGCCGGGCGTTGGTGGTTCGTAAAGATCAGCGCGGTATTTTCCCGTCTCGTCTGTTGTGTAGGTGATGTTGCGCCTGATTGCGAGGGATTGTCCATGCGTCGGGCCGCATGGCAACAAAAGGACTAAC
>CAXTRM010000001.1:32986-56187 GCA_964246625.1 uncultured Acidobacteriaceae bacterium | reverse complement strand
GGAACAGATGTCGCACCGGCTGATGCGGTCACACTTCGTTCTCTTATCCATAGATCTGAAGGCGTTGGCGAACAGCACAAGCAGAGCACCTGCTTGTCTGCCTTCATCAGGCACACACAATCTCGCTGCGTTGCTTGACAGCGGCAAAGTGTCTTCCCTACCGTGTTGCCGCGGTCAGGAGCCGTTGTTTGGCCCTACCCAGCACGGAGGCGTAATGTATCTTTCCGCTCAGAGACTCACGCGAGCCCTAACGTCTGTCTTTCTCATGCTGCTGCTTGGCTACGCTGTTCCTAGCAAGCTTGCGGCACAAAACCTGAACTTCCCGACACCTACAGTGAGTCCGAACGTGGCGATGGGTTCGAGCCCCTCCTTTGCCACCTTCAACGGAAAGTTGTACGCTGCCTTCCGATCGAATGACACGCGGAATATCCTCTTTGTCACATCATCTAGTGACGGTGTGAATTTCCCAGCAGCCACGGCTTACACCAGCATTTCGATGGGGTCGGCTCCGTCTTTGGCTGTTTTCAACAACAAGCTCTACGTAGCCTTTCAGGCGAATGACGCCAGCCACGAGCTCTTTGTCGCCAGCTCAACCGATGGCTCTACGTTCTCTGCTGCGAAAGGGTATGGCAACATTCAGTTAGGAGGAGCTCCGTCTCTGGCGGCCTACAATGGGAAGCTCTTCGTAGCCTTCCAGGCCAATGACGGTGGTCATGCGCTGTGGATTGGGCAATCGTCCGATGGTGTGAACTTTTCCGTAGCCGTCGACTCTGCTGACACGACAGGCACCTCGCCCTCGCTGGCCGTTTTCAACAACGTACTCTATGTAGGCTTCCGTTCCAACGACACGCGGAACGTGCTGTATGTGGCTTCCACAACAAGTGGCACCTTTGGCGCGGCCACTGCCTACCCCAGCATCACGATGGGCACAGCTCCTTCCCTGGCTGCGGCCAACGGGGCGCTCTACATCAGCTTCCAGGCAAACGATTCAAGTCACTCCCTGTTTGTCACAGCTTCGACCACCGGTTCGAACTTTCCTGCAGCAACCGGGTACGGTGCCACTACGGTGGGTGGAGCCACCACGGCGGCCGCCTATGGCAATGGACTCTCGATCGGCTTCCAATCGAATGATTCACGTAACGTGCTGTACACAACAACCAATGGAGGCTCCACGGCTTCGAGCGGTGGGTTCAACTACACCGTTTACCCGGGCTACATCGGCATCGATCTGGTAAACAACACGAAAGGTGCATACAGTGACGGGCAGGTCTACGTCGAGGTTCTGGCAATCGATCCGAAGACCAATGTCTTCAGCTGGCTGAAACCAGACGGGACCATTACGGAGATCAACGCGGCGGATAACAATGCGGCTGGCCATCTCACCAAAAACGGTCAAAACTATCCCAACTACGCCTTCACCCTTGCGCAAGCCAAGCTGCTGAAACTGCCACAGATGTATTCCGGCCGTATCTACATCTCCCTGGGCTCGCCGATGTATATGCAGGCAGTTGGGTCGGGTGCAAGTGTGGGCTACGCAGGCCCTAACGCGCAAAATTCAAGCGATCCGAATAACGATGTGCACTATGACTGGTATGAGTTCACCTACAACACCTCGGGCGTGTACATCAATACAACGCAGGTCAATCAGTTTGGGCTACCGTTGCTGCTTGATGTGTATGGCGCCAACAAGACCTTCCATCAGCAGACCGGCATCACGGAAACGATAGCGCAGCTGGATTCGCAGTGGGGTTCAGAGTTGCCGAGCAACTTTACATCCACACCGATCAGCAACTACCGCATTCTGTCTCCCGCCGAAACGAACTTTGGTGCCGGGCAAGCAAATGGTGCTTACTTCGACAGCTACATAAGCCAGACCTGGAGCTACTACGCGAGCAATCCACTCAACATCACGCTTGGTGCGCGTAGCTTCACAGGCAAGACCAGTGGCCAAACTTTCACCTTCAATGAAGTAAATACAGGCAACGGTGCCTTTCAGGGTGGCACAGGCTACGTGGTCGGCTATCCGACAACGCAGCAGGTGCTGGTCTGCAATGGAGCATTCGCAACCGGGGATGCTGGCAACACAGATCGCAATTCGGTCGAGTTAGCCATTGAAGCGCAGCTGTGCGCGGCGTTGAACCGGCATGTCGCAACCAATGTGTCGCAGTGGGGCACCCCGTCCGCCTACTACCAGGCCGCGCCAGCAAACTATTACGCTGCCTTTTGGCATCGTCATAGCGTGGGCGGTCTGGCGTACGGCTTTTCCTACGATGACGTGTCTGGGCAGAGCTCAACCATTACGACAGGCCAACCGGAGCATATGGCCTTTACCATAGGTTGGTAGAACAACTGGATGAGCCCGCTTGTTTCGGCAAGCGGGCTCATCTTTTTGAACGCGGTGCCCGCATCGACATAGGCTGCATCACGACTCGTGGCTTGGGATCCCTAGATATATTCGACCCCGTACTGAACAGGAATCTGAGTAAACGCGATGCGGGTTGGGGCAGTGTCGCGAGCAGGGAGCATCCCAGCAAAATGCACCGTTGTGTGCCCGAACTTCAGGTTTAATTTGTCCATCGTTGCGGCCAACTGCGTGCGATGGCCAGGTTCTTCGAACAGCGTCCTCGGAAGCTCGGTGTCCGGTAGTAAGTTGCGCAACGTCACACCCACAAAGAAAGGCTTTTGGTACTCAAGACCAGCGGGTTGTTGAGCCCAGATCCCGCGCAAGGCTTCCAACAGTGTGAGTGTATCCTGAGCCGGTCGGAAGCGAGCTTCCATGCCCCAAGCAGTTTGTGTGATGCCCGAGGTGTGCCTCTTTACCTTGCCTGCTCTCAGGCGCGCAGCCATAGCCTGTTCGCGGGAAAGTGAATATTTGATCGTCACGGAAAGCGTACCGGCGTAGAAGTGCTCCATGCGTAGACGCATGGCCGCTTTGTGAATGAGCTTATGCGCCACAGCCCACGAGCCTTCCAGAGAGCGATGTGCAGGACCGAGCACATGCGAGTGACCCAGCGACTTCTGCGAGTCATGAGCG
Organism: uncultured Acidobacteriaceae bacterium; assembly: GCA_964246625.1. Taxonomy (GTDB): domain Bacteria; phylum Acidobacteriota; class Terriglobia; order Terriglobales; family Acidobacteriaceae; genus Granulicella. The sequence continues at coordinate 53,153 of CAXTRM010000001.1, read as the reverse complement.
ACAGGGGCTCCGTCATCTCCCGTCGCGTGTCCACGCAGCCAGTGGTACAGGCGATCGCCCCAAACCGAATCCCAGAGTTTGTGCATGCCTGGACGGTCAAGCGCGAGCAGATCCGGCATCGAGTGCACGCCTTTCGCCTTCAGCCTGGTCTCTGTCCGTGCTCCGACGCCGGGCAGATCACGTAGTTCAAGATGAGCAATGGCGCGCGGCAGCTGTGACGGGAGTAGCCCTATGAGGCCGTCCGGCTTCTGCATGTCACTGGCAATCTTGGCGAGGTATCGATTGGGCGCCATCCCGATGGAGCACCGCAGTGTGCCGCCTACTTGCTCCCGGATCGCTTGCTTGATGGCAAGCGCGATACGTCGAGCGTGTGGTGGTTCCTGCTCGCGGCCAATCAGCTCACATACCATTTCATCGATTGAAGGCGTATGGGCTACTGGGCAGACCTGCTCTACCGCCGCTGCAATGTCATGGGAATATCTTGCGTATACCGAGTGTGAGCCGTTGACGAAGATGATGTCCGGAATGGCTGCCCTTGCTTCACCAACCTTTGTGCCCGTCTTCACGCCCCTTGCCTTGCATTCATAGCTGGCTGCGATGATCGTGCCGGTGTCGGCCATGGTACCCACAACGGCAGTGGGCTTACCTCGATATTCAGGGTGTAGCTGCTGTTCAACTGAGGCAAAGAAGCTGTTCAGGTCAATATGGAGGAAGCCAAAACGGTCAGCACGGTCAAGAGCTGGGTCCGGCATCCAAGATTCGGGAGCATGGCTCATGAGCTTGAGACTAGAGTAAACCTGTTTTCGCCTTTTGTTTGCTGCATCTATGGTGCAGCTCCTAGTCCGAGGCGTCAGCAACCAGGTAACCTCCTGTAAGAATCGGCAGAGATCTGAGACGATGGCGGAATGCAGGATCAGAGCACACACCAGCCCCGTCGTGTCCTGCTGAGCGGATCGTCGGGACTCATCGGGAGTGCAATTGCGACTGCGTTGCGCGCAGCTGGGGATGTAGTCACCCCTCTGGTCCGGCATGCCGATGCGCGCGATGCCGTGCACTGGAGCAAGGACGGACAGCTTGAGCCAGCCCACGTGAGCGGGTATGACGCTGTCATTCATCTTGCTGGCGAACCCGTTGCCAGCAATCGATGGACTGGGGCGAAGAAGCACAAGATTCGGGAAAGCCGGGTTACCAGCACACAGCGTCTCGTAGCCGCACTGCGCTACGCGGAACATCCGCCGCGCGTCCTCATCTGCGCCTCGGGAATCAACGTCTATGGCGACCACGGGGACAAGATCGTAGACGAGAGCACGCCCGCTGGCGAGGGTTTCCTCGCAAAGGTCTGCACGGAATGGGAAGCTGCGGCAAATGGACTGTCAGACTGTTCCCGCGTTGTCTCGCTTCGGATCGGGGTCGTCCTGACACCTACTGGCGGAAGTCTGGCCATGATGCTTCCGTTTTTCAGATACGGTTTAGCCGGCCCGGTAGCGGGTGGCAATCAGTATGTGAGCTGGATCAGTTTGGCCGATTCAGTGCGTGCCATTGAGCACATTCTTCAGTCTCAAATGCTCCGCGGTCCTGTGAATCTCGTCTCGCTGGCGCCAGTCATGGGCAAATACTTCGTAAAGCAAATAGCGGCTGCCGTACACCGCCATGTTGGCCTGCCTGTACCGGCCTGGATTGTTCGTCTCTTGCTTGGCCAACTCGCTGACGAGACCGTTTTAACCAGCATCCGGGCAGTCCCGCGCCATCTGCTGGAGAGCGGCTTCGTATTCCGCGACGTGGAGTTGTCGACGGTCCTCGAGGGATGGCACCTCGACGGTCGCTGAGCTATGTGGTCTCCGTCGGCTCGGGGCCGCGAACGGGCCGACCGGGTACTCCCACCTTCACTGGCCGCCCTGTGCGTGCTGACTCATAAATGGCCTCGATAATTCTCTGGTCCTGCAATCCCTCTTCACCCGGAGTGTGTGGTTGCTTGTTCTGCATCACGCACTCGGCCATGTGATCCATCTCCAGCGCAAACTGATCCTTATCGGGGATCATCGGTTCCATCGTGGTCTCGTGACCCTCGATGAACCTGGATGCCTTGAGCTTAATGCCGTGGTATCCAAAAGCTGGCGCCAACTCGACCCAGCTGTCCGATCCTTCCAAACGCAGGAATTGAGAGTGATGGCCTGCATAGCCCGTACTACAGGCAGCGATGAAGCCAGAAGGGAAGCGCATGGTGAAATTGCAGGTAGCTTCGACCTCTTTGAAGCGTGAATCGCCCGTGGGCTGTACGGTGTAGCCAAAAACCTCTGTAGGTTCTTCTCCAGCTAAGAACCGAGCGGCATTAAGGCAGTAAATGCCTACATCTGGCAGGCAGCCTCCGCCGGCTAATTTCCGATTCAACCTCCACTGCGTAGGGTCACCCTCATTTTGTGAATTGGTAGCGATGTAACTGCGCAGGGTACCCAACTTCCCTTGCTTCACCATCTTCACAATCGCCCGGTTATTGGGCTCGTATTGCTGCCGGTAGGCAATCATCAGCTTGACACCTGCCGCGCTACAGGCCGCGATCATTTTTTCGCAGTCACTTACGCTGGTGGCCATAGGTTTCTCGCACAGGATGTGTTTGCGCATCTTGGCCCCGCGCACGGTGTATTCGAGGTGCATGCTGTTCGGCAGCACGATATAGATAACCTGGACCTCTTGATTCTGAGCAAGCTGGTCGTAGGTCTCATAGCTATAAAGGGCAGTGTCTTTTATCCCGTATTGCTGAGCGATCTTCCTTGCCTTCTCCTGATCGCCAGAGACGAGAGCCACCACCTTACAAAGTTTAGAGGTGGCGAAGGCAGGGAGGATCTCATCGAGACTCAACCGGCCGAGACCTACGACGGCAAAACCGACTCGCTTGTCCACCGGCTGGAAAGGACCGGGTTCCTCCTCAGGACCTTCGGTTTGCACATGATGTATTGGAGAAAGCGAAACATAGTTATCTCCGTTCGGCTGCTGCTGTGCCGACTGCGCCGCCGCCAAGGATGGCACAAGCCCGGCTGCGGCCAGCAGACCTCCGGCGCCGTGAAGGAATCGACGACGATCCAGAGGAGTGATGTTTGGGTCCGGTGCTGATTCTGGCGCGGTACTGGGTCGGCTGCTCATCCTCGATGGGATGCCGGATTTGGCCCGTGAGGTAGGCGAGCTCAGGACCGCTCATCCTAGCCCAGAGTGTCACTCAGATCCGTACTTCACCTTAGAAAAGACCCAGAAACTTCTTTCTCTTCTCTGGCGTGAGCTTCAGGAGAAAGTGAAAGTGCACGTGACTCGAAAACTGGCTGATAAACTCGTGCTTGGTTTCCACGCCATTCTGTTCCGCCCAGACCTCGTAGTCCGTTTGCGGTGAGATTTGTGAGAAGTGGAAGTACCCTTTTTGATCGGTTAGGTAGCTCTGGACATCGAGGCTCTTCGGATTTTCCAGATAAACCACCGCCCCGGTCACAGGTGCTTTCGCGTCGTTGACGACGGTACCCTCGACCGTGTGACGGACCGCGGGCTTCGACTGCGCCAATGCGCGAGACGACGCACCCGGTGCAGCCGCTGTCATCAACAGTCCCAGAAGTAGGCCTGCGCTACTTTTGGAGATCGCGAATCGTGGAAAAACGGACAGGCACAAACTATTCGTCCTCGTCCTCATCATGAGTAGGGTGGCTGTCATCTTCGTCGTCGTAGCCCTCTGCGTCCACGGGCGCTATCTCTAGCGGATCTGCTGAAACAATCTCCAAATCGGTGCCGCACTCAGCGCACTGAACGGTTTCGCCTTCCTCGACATCATCGGGGTCTATGTCAAGGGGGTTATCGCATTCGGGGCAAACGACCGGCATGATCCTCTCCTTTGGCTGAGCCCAGCGAACGGGCTAGTACGATAGTGATGTGGGCTGGCGAATTAGCTTCCCTAGTTCTAGCGGCAGCCTTGCTTTGCAGTCAACATGAGACGCATGGACAGCCAAAGTGGTTTGTAGACCTTTGGAAAAGAGGATGTGCATGGCGAACTGGCAGCTGCGGAACGGGCTACTTGCATTGTGGAGCGCGGCTTCTGTGAGGCCTACTTACGCGCAGGGGTGCAAGTGATCAGGCATGGATCCGCTGCCGCTGCAGCAGCCCGATCCGAGGATCGCGCGCGCGTTATCGTCCATCCGGCCTCAGGCCGTACAGGCAGACATAGCGAAACTCGTCTCATTCGGAACCCGCAACACGCTTTCCAGTGTGAGTCCAGATCTTCCGGCGGGTCAGGGCATATTGCCAGCGGCGGACTGGATCGAAGAGGAGTTTCGGCGAATCGCAGCCGCCTGCGGTGGATGTCTGGAGGTGAAGCGTGATGATTTTACCGAGCCCGGCAGCACGGAACCACAAGCGCGTATTCAAAGACCTACACGCCTCGTGAACGTGTACGCGATTCTGCACGGAACCGAGGACCACTCGTCAAACCGCGACACAACGTCCAGGGCGCCCTGGGTACTGGTGACGGGTCACTATGACTCCCGGGCGTCGGACGTTCTTAACGCCAACCTGACCTCTCCCGGAGCAAACGACGATGCAAGCGGTGTGGCCGTTTCACTGGAGTCTGCGAGGGCATTGAGCACGCTCAAGCTGACGGGAACCGTCGTCTTTGTAGCCGTCGCAGGGGAAGAGCAAGGCCTGAACGGTTCCCGGCACCTCGCCCGGCTCGCCCGCAATGAAGGTTGGCCCCTGATTGCCGTGTTGAACGATGACATCGTCGGCGGCGACACAACACCCGGCGATACCCTGCAGGACAAAACCGCCGTTCGGGTCTTCTCGGAGGCCGTCCCAAGCACGGCAACCCCGGACCAGATTCAGCAAATCTTGAAGCTGGGTGGAGAAAACGACTCGCCGTCCAGAGAGCTGGCACGTGCCGTCGCCGAACTGGCGCCGCAGTACCTGGGTCCAGGTCTCCAACGTCTGCCCTCTCCTCCAGGTGGCGCCCGGAGCAACACCGCGCGCCAGGTACCCGGGTTCCATCCGGTACTGATCCAACGAAGGGACCGCTACCTGCGCGGGGGTGATCACACCAGCTTCAACGCGGAGGGCTTCGCTGCCATCCGCTTCACAGAGTGGCGCGAAAACTTCGATCACCAGCACCAAACCCTGCGCACGGAACATGGTGTGGAGTACGGCGACTATCTCAAGTTTGTCGACCTGGACTACGTGGTGAATGTGGCGCGGCTGAACGCAGCGGTGCTTGCGTCCCTTGCAGACGCGCCAACAGCGCCACAGCAGGTACGCATCATGGCAAGTGAGCTTGGCAACGACTCTGATCTGAGATGGACAGCAAGCGCCTTCGCTCCGCCCGGGACCACCTATGAGGTCGTCTGGCGAGAGACGGACGAGGTTCAATGGTCCCACGGCAGGAGTGCCGGGACCCAAACGCATCTCAAACTCAATGTAAGTAAGGACAACGTGCTGTTCGGCGTGCGAGCCGTCGCTCCAAATGGCCATCGCTCGCTACCGGTGACCCCGGTGCCTGCACGCTAGGAGAAACAGGCTTGGCATTTCGATCGAATGGTCCGGTCACGGTAGCGCTTCCACCATTTCGTGGCGCTATCAGGCGCATTCTGCTGACGGCATTGGTGGTCTTTTTCACTCTACTCGTCCTCGGAGTGTTCTCGCGGGAGCTGGCGGGCACATTGGAAGCGCTGTTTTCCTTCATTCCGGAGGCAGCAGTTCACCGTCTGGTGTGGCAGTTCCTCACCTACCCGTTCGTTTCTACGGCGCTCTTTGGCTTCTTGTTTGCCGCGCTCTCGGTCTTGTTCTTCGGGTCAGCGCTTGAGGAGGAGCGCGGCTCACGGTGGCTCACCGAATTCTTCTTCACCTGCACCGTGGGTGGGTCGCTTCTCTCCGCAGTCTTCACCCTGACAGCGGGACGCCATCTTGAGGGGCTTGGCCCAGAGCACGCCACTTCGGGTTTGTGGCCCTTCGCTCTCGCCCTTCTACTCGCCTATGCGCGGCTCCATCCAGATCAGGAGTTGAACTTCAACTTCATCCTGCGGGTCAAAGCCAAGTACATCGCCATCCTGTACCTACTGATCTATTTGGCCATCATGCTGTCAGCGCATCAGCGCTTCGATGCACTCGTGGTCATCACAAATGCCCTGGCTGGTTGGTTCTTCCTGCAGTTCGCGCCGCGTCGTGGTGTGGGCTTTGCCAGTGCGGAAGCCTTTTACAGCTGGCGAAATGCCTGGTATCGCGCAAAACGCAGGAGGGCCGCAAAGAAGTTCACGGTTTATATGCAGAAGCAGGGGCGCGACGTGCAGTTTGACGACAGCGGGCGCTACTTGGACCCTGAAGGCGAGCGGCGCGATCCAAAAGACAGAAAATGGATGAATTAGGGTGCACGCTAGACTTGCGTCTGCTCCCTTCACAGCGGAAAATGGTCGCGCATGATGCCGCGCCTGCTCTCTTACCGCAAATGTGCCTACCTCCTTGCACTTACCCTGGGTGTGAGCGTCTCTGCGCAAACCCCACGCTCCTCAGCGGGCACGGCCGTGCTGCAAGCGACATCGCGCATCGTCTACGTCGATGTGGTAGTTCGCGACGCAAGCGGAAAGATCGTCCAGAACCTGAAGCGAGAAGCCTTTCAGCTTACCGAAGACAAGCAGGCTCAGCGGATCAGCTTCTTTGAAGCGCACACCTCGAAGCCGCCCGCCCCGGAGAGAGCCGCTAACGGGGCACCGAGTGAACTCTCCAACGTCGCCAGCAGTGCACGTGACACCAATCTGAATCTGGTGCTGCTGGATCTCCTCGACACACCGCTCCAGCAGCAGGCCTACGCCCGCAAGCGCATGATCGAGTTTCTGCGCAAACTGCCCCCAGGCGAGCAGGTTGCCCTGTTTGTCTTGAACGACCGCCTGCGTATGGTGCAAGGCTTCAGCACAGATTCTGCGGCCTTGGCGAAGGCAGCGCAGGGCATCAATTTGCAGGAGGTAAGTCGTTTTCGTTCGGTTCATCAGCAGATCACGGACAATGACTCCTCGGCGTTCCTCGATATAGGGGCAACAGGTGGTTTCGGCATCGGGCAGAACCTGCAGATCGCGCTGGGCAGCGAAGACGAGCAGAACATCAAGGTGCGGCTTGGCGATGTCGCCACAGCCTTTCACGAGATAGCTCGAGCCGTGAATGGCTATCCTGGCCGGAAAAATCTCTTTTGGCTCGCAGGGCAGTTCCCTTCCACGGACTATTACCGTCTCGGCAGTCTTGCAGGGCCGCTCCTAACCAATCTCCCCAGCGGTCTCGGGGAAGGAAGCTTTAACGAACTGATCGGCTCTAGCCGTTCCCTTGCTCCTGGCCTCGGTCAGGACACCTTTGAAGAAAAGGCCGACAAGGCGGTCGCCGATTCCCAGATAGCTGTCTATCCGATCAGCTTGGTCGGTGTCCAGACTGATCTGGTTGGCGCCAGTTCCATGGGCGTTGGAACCGCAGGCTCCTCCGCTGCTGCTAGCGACACAGCACAGCTCTTCTTCAACGAGCGTCAAACCGGCCGTGCTGTCATGGAAGGCATCGCGGACAAAACGGGCGGTGAAGCTTTCTACGGCAACAACGATCCGGCAGTTATGCTTCAGCGCGGCTTTGAAGACAGCGACAACTACTATGAGATTGCCTATCAACCCACGAACCACAACTGGGATGGGCAGTTCCGCAGCATCAAGGTTGCTCTGAAAGGGGGCGGCTACCACCTCAGCTACCGCAAAGGGTACTACGCCCTGCCGGAACAGCCGGCAAACAATAGCTTGGCCTCCTTCGCTTCTGCTATGCGCATTGAGGCGCCCCCTTCCACACAACTGGTGATCCGTGCCACACCGCCGTCCATAGCCGCTGGCGCGTTGCGCATGAACATCAAGGTGGACCCACGCGGTGTGGGGTTCACTCTGGACGACAGTGGCGACCGTCGGGCAAGGCTGCAGGTCATGTTAATTGCCTACCCCATACAGGGTGACGGTACCCTGGCGCAGAACAACAACTTACTGAAGCTTGGGCTGACCCAGGCCGACTACCACTCTCTGCTGACCAGCGGCATCCCCTTTCAGCAAGCATTGCCGCTGAAGCCAGGACGCTACGCCGTGCGCCTGGGTATTGTGGACCTCGGCAGCGGCCGTATTGGCACGCTGACCTTGCCGTTCACCATGCCTGCAAGCTGATCCGCGCCTAGGGATCTATCCGTCCGGCCCAGTTCACCTGAATCAACCTCGGAAGTGTACTTCCTGGTCTGCAGGACATCTTATCGGGAGGAGGTGTGCATGCAAAGGCGCGCGTTAGGGAAGTCGGGCTTGGAGATTGTGCCATTGATGTTTGGTGGCAATGTGTTTGGATGGACGGCGGATGAGGTAACCTCCTTTCGCTTGCTGGACGTCTATGTAGACCGCGGCTTCGACGCGATCGATACAGCCAACGTCTACTCCGTATGGGTTCCTGGGCACCAGGGTGGCGAGTCGGAGACCATTCTCGGCAAGTGGTTCGCTCGGAGTGGCAAGCGCCACAAAATCATGCTTGCGACAAAGGTCGGATTCAAGATGGGTGACGGCTCCCAGGGACTGGGCAAGCAGTACATCCTCCGTGCTGTAGAAGAGTCACTGAAACGTCTTCAGACCGATGTCATTGACCTTTACCAGTCCCACACGGATGACGGAACAACACCCTTTGAAGAAACCTTAAGTGCCTACGATGAGCTGCTCAAAGCTGGTAAGGTTCGCGCGATCGGTGCCTCGAACTACACGGGGGCTCGTCTCACCGAAGCAGAGCACACAGCCCAGGCGAAAGCGCTGCCGGTCTATACGACCCTTCAACCGGAGTACAACCTCTATGCCCGCGAAAAGTATGAGACCGACCTTGCTCCCGTGGCGGCACGCTATGGTCTGGGTGTTATCCCGTACTTCTCCCTGGCTTCAGGTTTTCTGACAGGCAAGTACCAGTCGCTGGAAGACACCAAAAGTGCCAAACGCGGGTCCCGCGTGGAAAGGTACTTCGATGATCGCGGGAAACGCATCCTGGCGGCGCTGAAGCAGGTGAGTGAAGAGACCGGGGCGCAACAGGCATCGGTTGCCTTGGCATGGCTCATGGCGCAGCCTACGGTCACTGCCCCTATCGCAAGCGCAACCAGCGTGGAGCAGATGGAGGCTCTGTTCGCAGCCGTTGACCTGACGCTGACTCAGGAGCAACTCAAGCGCTTGACGGATGCTAGTGCCCAGTAGCGTCCGTCTTTCCGCCCGGGCTTGTCTCCGCGGCATTCGTCTGCACCGGTTCCAGCCTACCCTCAGAGGTCAGGTGGAAACGAAAGGTTTCCGGGCTGGCGGCAAGCGGGACGGCGATGCCGTCCTTTTCTCCGCCCTGCCTTGGGACGACGCTGAAGTCCACCGTGTCTTCGGTTGTGACCAGACGAGGAGTTCCGCCGTTCTGCATGTAGCCGTGCTCGAAGTGCCAATCGACTTTGGGCTTCTTGGCGTCCGCCGTCGGCGTTAATAGATCCAGATCGAACTCGCTTGGACGGGGTACATCGCCGCAACTCGGACGTCCATGCGCAACCAGGTATCGCCACTGTGGATACTGAGCGCTGCCTGGCAACGGCGTCAGCAGGACGAAGTCGCCGAACGCATCAGATATGCTGCTGTATCGAGGGGCATCCCACCGTATCTGTTCCTGCCAGCTGCCTGTCGCTTCTTCCGTTGCTCGGGAAAAGACCAGCAGCACGTGATCGTCGCCACACTCGATGCCATACCGAAAGTCGACCTCGATGATGTGCGGCGTTCCAAACAACTCCAACACGCGCACGGAAAGATCGGCTCCATACGCTCCGATGTCTCGCTTTCCATCGGTCTCCGCATCACTCACCGCGCTCGCCGACGGCGAGATCTGGAGAGCATCTGCCAGCTCCTTCTGCAACTGATCCGGGGTTGCGGATCCGCTGGCGCAGTCGAGGATCGTAGTTGCGACCTCTTCCAATGCACTCTTTAGCTGCATCATCCGTATCTTGACCGAGTTGGGAATGAGTGGGTCATCCATGCGCACAGCTTGCGTGTGCAACTGCTGGCGAAGGGTAGCTACCTCACTTTCGGCGTGAGCTAGTCGAGCTTTGGAGCAGTCGGTTTGCGCTACCAGGGGCAAGGGGAAGCCGGCAATCAACAGCCCAACTGCAACAAGGACGCGCATCACCGCAAGGGTACCGCGATCCGGGCAGACGCATACGCAACTTTTGGGGGATGCAACCACAGGAAAAGGCCGGGCGCTCTGCCCAGCCTTTTTCGACACGCCAAGGAGATTATGCGAGCTGTTCGATCTTCTGCTTTGCTTGTGCAAGGGCCTCGGCAGCCTTTTCCGGCCCGTAAGCGACCCCTTCTGCCGTGATCACGGTGATGTCCTTCACGCCCAGAAACGTAAACACATCGCGCAGATACTTTTCCTGGTGGTCGAAGGGCTCGAACGGGGAGCCGGGGCCGTACAAACCGCCACGGGACGAGAGTACCACCACCTTCTTCCCGCCGCAAAGACCTTCAGGTCCGTTGGCCCCGTACCGGAAGGTCTTACCGGCCACGCAGACCAGGTCGATCCATGCCTTCAGCTGGGAGGGCACGCTGAAGTTGTACATCGGAGCCCCAATGACGATCGTGTCTGCCTCAATGAACTCGTTGAGGATCTCTTCACCGGTCTTCATCTCAGCCTTCTGCTGGTCGGTGACCTGGGACAGATCTTCCCCATGAACTCGCAAAACGGCGGTGTAGTGCCGCAAAGTGTTTTTGACCAGGTCGCGGTACACATACTCTGCGCCGGGGTTTGCGGTCTTGAGCTTTTCGACCGTAGCCTGGGTCAGGGGACGGCTTACAGACTTTTCGCCCGTGACGCTGGAATCAAGGTGCAAAATCTTCATTTTGGGGAGGATCCTCTCAGGCCTGAGCCGTTACTCTTCCTCGCTCAGCCTGGAGTTACTATAAGTAAGCGGAGCGTCCGGCGCGAGTAGGTACTCCAAAGTAACCACTCGCTCTCGCCGCGACCCCATCGTTGCGCGGAGGTCTTCAAGGTGATGTCGACATCTACTCAGCCCCGGGTTCGGCATCGGACCGCAACGGCAGATAGCCTGGCGACCGGCTGCCCCATGGCGGCGCTGCTCGAGTTCCTCACTCGACCCTGGACCCTCCACATTCTCTGGCTCCTAAGCCGGAACGGTCCAGCCCGTTTTGGCACGCTACGGCGGCGTGTGGAGGGCATCTCCGCGCGTCTGCTTACAGTTCGCCTCCGGTCCCTTGAGGCTGAAGGCTTTGTCCATCGTTCCGTCGTGGTCACCGGCAACACTCGCGAGGTGACGTACAGTCCCACGCCTCGCACTGAAGACATGCACAAGGTCATGGAGTTACTACAAAAGCTCAGTGAAGATCGGCATTATGGTCCCGGCCAGGCCATGGACGCAAGCGTGCCGCCGGAAAGCGTACATGCCGCCGGCTCACTTCCGGCTTAGCTCGAGCCACATCAACGCGAGGCGGCGTTTCTTGGTGATTCCACACTCCACCGCTTCCGACAGTCGCCTTGGGTCCTTGCCCTCAGGCTTCGTGGACCGTGCTGGGGGCAAGCGCGCGGTGCTCGCTCTGCTTTTCGCCGCGGGTTTGGTGAACTTCTTTGATCGCACGGCGCTCTCGATCGCCAATACCAATGTGCGTGCCGACATGCATATCAGCGCCACGGGGATGGGGTGGCTCCTTGCTGCTTTCTCCTTCGCCTACGGCACGGCCCAGCTGCCGCTCGTGGCAATCTTGCAGCGCGGCAGCACACGAAACCTGTTTGGTCTGGGCCTTTGTGTGTGGTCGGCGGCGCAAGGTCTCACAGGGCTGGTTCGCGGCATGCCGGCCTTTTTGGCGCTCCGCATGCTGCTGGGCATTGGGGAATCACCCTTCTATCCTTGTGGCATCGGCATCGTCCGGGAGCAATTCCCGGAACAGGAACGTGGTCGCGCTACAGCCGCCATGAGCATGTCCCAGACCCTGGGCCTCGCTGCGGCTCCGCCCATCCTTACAGGGCTGTTGCTGCACTTTGGTTGGCGCTGGATGTTTGCTGGCCTTGGTGCGGCAGGTTTGGTTGTGGCTGCGGCGTGGTGGTCGGTGTACCGGCCGCACAGCGTCACTGCTCCACTGGCTCTGCCAAATGCAACGCCACGTCTGTGTCGCCGCTTGCTTCGTAGTCGAACCGTGTGGGGCATGATGGTTGGCTTCAGCGGGATCAACTACACCAACTGGCTGTACACGGCGTGGCTGCCGGGCTATCTTCGGGAAGCCCGTCATGTGTCCCTGACGCGCACAGGCTGGCTTGCCGCGATTCCTTTCCTGGCTGGTGCCGCTGGCATGTTGCTTAGCGGCGCCTCAAGCGATGTGCTCCGCAAACGAGGCGCGCCTCTTGTACACGTTCATCGTGCCAACCTGGTTTCCGGCATGGTGCTTTCAGCAGCCAGCACCTTTTTCGTTGCCCGAAGCGCCAGCACCGGGGCTGCCGTGGCATTCATCAGTGCGGCGTTGTTTTTCATCCACTTTGCCGGTACGTCCGGCTGGGGTTACGTGCAGACGATCGCACCGGAGGGCTGGGCGGCGTCGGTGGGAGCCCTTCAGAACTTCGCAAGTTTTCTTGTGGCCTCCATCGCGCCCGTGCTTACCGGTTGGCTGCTCGACCGGACCCACTCCTTCACCCTTGCTCTGGTTGCGTGCACATGTGTGACCTTGCTCGGTGCTGTCAGCTACGCCACGCTCGCGGCTCCGGCCGAGGCGGGGCAGCCTTTTTCGGCACCTGCCTGACTCGGCACGGCGGCTCCGCATGTGAGGCTGGGTGAAAGGGCCCTTGCTGGACTGGTATCGTTATCGAACGCAAACGTCTGCCCGTCATGGTCGTGGAAAGCACGATCATCGCCGGTCTCTTCGAGCATTAGCCCGAGTGGCGCATGACTTTGTGAATGAGCCAGGATGGCGCAAGGGGATCGTACGGGATGGCTGCGACGCGGCGTGGTTTTTTGAAGACTGGTTTCATGGCAGGGGCGGCAGTCGTCGCAAGGCCAAAGCTGGCACTTGCCACAGAGGCGAGCTCCTACGCTGCAAGCGAAGCGGGAACCTACCCTGGCGCGCTTGCTCCAGAAGCAGAGTCTTCCACGGCCTTCACGCGTGGCGTGGGTGTCTATCCGGGGGCGCCGGACGAGTTCTTCGGTCCGGATCTGGTGCCCGACACAAGTGGCTCCTACCGCAATCTGGCCTTATTGCGCTCGGCATATGCCTCCTCCAGCTATGACTACAATCTGACGCCGCAATTGATAACGGACGGTTTAGCTGAAACGCGCATGCCGGACTGGGTCGTGGGTGTGGCGAACGGCCAGATCCTGCCCAAGCCGGACCGTGAGATCCTCGTCTCGCACGAGCCAGTTCTCGTCTTGGAACTTGCTGGCTCCCATCCCGTGGTCGAACTGCATCTTGGCGGGGGCGAACAGCTCCCAGAAGTGGATCGGCTCGCGCTCTTTGTAGTGGTTCCGGAAAGCGTCGAGCCAATCAGTCTGGGCTTTACGGCCTTTGTTTCTGACGATGGGCATACATGGCAGCAGATAGGAACGGCAACCGAATCACAATCGTTGAACCCCCTGAACTACCCTCCGGATCTTGTGAAGGGAACGCACGTTCTCAAGCCGGTCATTCCCTTCAACGGGCCACACCGCGGCCGCTACTACCGCATCCAGTTTCGCAGCGGAAGCGAGGCGGAAAGATCTCCCTATGGGACAACATTCCGCCTGGGGCAGATTGAGTTCCACCGGGGCGACGAGCGCGTGCAGCTGGGCGGCCCATATAGTTTCACAAGCGCCTGGAAGAGTGCTGGTTTTGGCGAAGAATGGGTCTCCGTGGATCTGGGCGGGCCTTGCACCTTTGACAAAGTGAAGCTGCATTGGATCGCCCGGGCCGCCGAGGGTCGTCTTCAGGTCTCGGACGATGCGCACCAATGGCGTGATCTCCAGGCGCTCCCGGTGGGCACTGGAAGTACGGATGAGATCACGCTTGGTCAACCGGCGCAGGGCCGCTACGTGCGTGCCTTGCTCACTCGGCCCAACACCGAGCATGGCTACATCCTGAGTGAACTGGAGGTTTGGGGACGCGGCGGCCTTGCTGCCAGACCGCATCCTGCGGCGGCGCCCGACAGCGTCAGGCCAGGGCGCCTGAACCTGGCTGGCGGTGCATGGAAGCTGCAGCGCGGTCCCCAGGTACAAGCCGAAGGCGAGACCCTTTCGACAGCCGGCTTCAAGGATGCCGACTGGCTTGTCGCTACCGTGCCGGGTACTACCCTGACCTCCTACCTGAACCTTGGGGCTATCCCGGACCCCAATTACGGCGACAACCAACTCCACGTCTCCGATTCCTACTTCTACGCAGACTTTTGGTATCGCACAGAGTTCCAGGCGCCTCCCGCACAGACCGGGAGCTTGCAGTGGCTGCGCTTGGACGGGATCAACTGGAAGGCCGAGGTGTTTCTGAACGGGGTAAAGCTGGGTCGTGTTGAAGGTGCCTTCACGCGGGGGCGCTTCGATGTCACCGGCAAACTGAAAGCAGGAACCAACGCTTTGGCCATCCGGGTCATCAAGAACGCAACCCCCGGCAGCTGCAAGCAGAAGACCTTGGAAAAGGCCGCGAAAAATGGCGGGGGTCTAGGTGCTGACAACCCGACCTACCATGCCTCCGTCGGCTGGGACTGGATCTCCACCATCCGTGGCCGCAACACCGGCGTGTGGGGCGAGGTCTACGTGGAAAGCACGGGAGCGGCCACGCTGGACGACCCGCTCGTCACGGCCACCCTGCCCCTGCCTGACGTACATCACGCCGATGTCACCCTTGAAGTCCTTGCCGTAAACCACACGCCTAGGCCTGTCGTGGGCACCCTGCACGGCAGATTCGGCGATGTTTCTTTTGAGCAAAGAGTCGAGCTCGCCGCAAACCAACGCAAGGCCCTCAAGCTCGATCCCACGACTCACAAACAGCTTCGCATCGCGGAGCCGAAGCTCTGGTGGCCGATGGGCTACGGGGACCCTGATCTGTATGAGGTCGAGATGCGGCTCGAAACACACGGCGGCGTACTCGATCGCAAGGGGTTCCACGCAGGCATTCGGCAGATGACCGCCAATGAGGATGAGGGTGCGTTGCGCCTTTTCATCAACGGCCGGCGCTTCATCGCAAAGGGCGGTAACTGGGGATTCGGGGAATCCATGTTGCGCTTCCGTGCTCGCGAATACGACGCTGCGGTACGGTACCACCGCGAAATGAATTTCACGATGATTCGGAACTGGGTCGGTCAGATCGGCGACGATGCCTTTTATGAGGCTTGCGACCGGCACGGCATCGTCGTGTGGCAGGATTTCTGGCTCGCCAATCCTTGGGACGGTCCTATCCCGGAAGACGATGCGCTCTTCCTGGCCAACGCCCGGGACTATGTGTCTCGCATTCGCCACCATGCATGCATCGGGCTTTATTGTGGGAGAAATGAGTGGTTCCCCCCTGCGCCGCTCGAACGGGGCATCCGCCAGATCCTGGGTGAACTGCATCCGGACATCCACTATATCGGCAGCTCTGCCGACGGACCGGTCAGCGGCCATGGGCCCTACCGTGCGCTTCCGATCGCCGAGTACTTCCGGCAGGCGGACACGAAGCTGCACTCTGAAATCGGTGCTCCCGCAATCCCTCCCCTTGAGAGTGTGCGGGCCATGATGCCCGAGCGGGCTATGTGGCCGCTTGGACTCGACTGGGGCCTCCACGACTTTACGCTGGACGGTGCGCAGGGAGGCGAAGCCTTCCGGACCCTGGTAGATGAGGCCTACGGTGGAGCCACCAGCGCGGCAGAGTGGATCAAACTCGGCGAAATTGTCAGCTATGAGGCGTATCGCGCCATGTTTGAGGCACAAAGTGTGCACCGGATGGGGGTTCTCCTGTGGATGAGCCACTCCTGCTGGCCCTCGTTCGTCTGGCAAACCTACGACTTCTACTTCGCACCCACCTCCTCCTACTTCGCCTGCAAAAAGGGGGCAGAGCCACTGCATATCCAGTGGAACCCGGTGTCGGATGCTGTGGAAGTGGTCAATTACAGCGCAGGGACTGTGCATGGGCTGACGGCAGAGCTTGAAATCTTTGACCTGAACGGGCACAGCCTGGGCAGGCAATCTGAACCTGTCGCCCGTTCCGCGGAGGACACAACCACCTCCGCCTTTCCCATCCACTACCCAAGCACCAGCGGGGTGGGAGGCGTGCAATTGCTTCGGCTGCAGCTCACAGAGGGTCCAACCGTACGCTCCACGAATTTCTATCTCCGTGGCGCTCAGGCAGGCGACTACTCCGGCATTCGCACGCTGGGTCGGGCCACCGTGTCGACCGAGACCAGGGCCGAGCGGCAGGGTGATCGTTGGCTTCTGACGACTTCACTCAAAAATACCGCTTCTGCCCCTGCTCTTTTCCTGCGCTTGCAGGCCCTTCGTGAGCGAAGTGGCGACCGTATCCTCCCTGCCATCCATGAGGACGGCTACTTCGCTCTCCTGCCAGGGGAAACCCGAAGTCTCACCACGGAGATACTGGAAGCGGACACACGAGGTGAACCGGTGAGAATCGTTGTAAGTGGATTCAACGTCGAAGCAGGTGCGCCAGCATAGGGGGCGCTTATAAGGGGAGTAGACTGAGGCTCGTCGATGCGTGCTCTTGTTGTCTCTGACATCCACGGAAACCTTCAGGCGCTGCAGGCGGTTCTCGCTGCGGCTGAAGGCTACGACCAGCTGTGGAACCTGGGCGACGTGGTCGGGTACGGTGGCAATCCTAATGAGGTCCTCGCGATTGTTCGGGAGCATGCGGTGGTGAACGTCCGTGGCAACCACGATCGTGTCGCAGCCGGCTTGACGAGCTCGCACGGGTTCAATCCCGTGGCCGCGCAGGCTGCCGCCTGGACCCAGGCAACGCTGACTCCTGACAACCTAGAGTGGCTGCAGCACGTCAGCAAAGGCCCGGTTCAGGCTGGAGACGGCGCTTTGGCGGCCCATGGCTCCCCGTTGGATGAGGACCACTACATCCTTTCCATGCGGGACGCTTGGACCCCCCTACAACGGATGGGAGCCCCGATCACCTTCTTCGGCCACACCCATGTGCAGGGCGCCTTCTTTCAACATGGGGCGGAGTGGGAAGAGATCCGGCCAGCCTGTGCCGAGGACGGTAGCTGCCGGGTTTCACTTGTGGACGGCGCGCGCATGCTGGTCAATCCTGGTTCGGTTGGGCAACCACGGGATCACGATCCCAGGGCCGGCTTTGCGGTCTACGACAACGACACGGCAAGTGTCGTGTTTCGCCGCGTCGAGTACGACGTGTCTGGGGCGCAAAAAGCCATTCGCTCCGCCGGCCTCCCTGAACGACTGGCTGCCCGCCTCGAAACCGGGCGTTGACGCTGGTTGGACCTTCGCAAGCGAGTCGCGTCGTCGCCCCAGGGCCGTGCGTCCAATAGCCTGTGACCGCGCCCACGCTCCTGTCCGGCCTGTTCTTCTGTGCCGTGGCGGCGCTGCTTCTCTTTTTGGGTCCGCGGTTGTGGAGGTTTATGGCTATCGCAAACGCACGTAAAGAGCCCATTCCGGCCCCTGTGCACGACATCACCGCCCCTGCTAGTGGATGGGAAGCCGGCCAGCGTGAGACCGCTGTCTTCGCCGGTGGTTGTTTTTGGGGCGTTCAATCCGTCTTTCAGCGCGTAAAGGGCGTGGTAGAAAGCCACGTCGGCTACACCGGTGGTTCGGCCAAAACCGCTGACTACCGCAGCGTCTGCACCTATGACACGGGACATGCAGAGGCCATCGAGGTCATCTATGATCCCGCACAGGTCAGCTACGGCACCCTGCTGCGCATCTTCTTCTCGGTGGTGCACGATCCCACACAGCTCAACCGTCAGGGCGCCGACGTGGGCACGCAGTACCGTTCGGGCATCTTCTACACAACGGAAGCACAGCGCAATGCTGCGCAGGCGTATGTCCGCCAACTGGACGAGGCTCACGTTTTTTCAAGGCCCATTGTCACAGCCGTCACCCCGCTTGAAACGTTTTACCCCGGCGAGGACTATCACCAAGATTACGCGCTGAAAAACCCGAACAACCCCTACATCCAGGTGTGCGATATCCCCAAAATCGCGTCGCTCGGACAGCAATTTCCGGAGCTGTTTCAGGAGTACTCGCTCCGTACCTAGTCTCTTGCAGACACAGCAGGCCGCCTACGCAAGGTGGCCTGCTGTGTCTCGTGGTAAGAGCGCGTGTTCGGTACTACCTGGGGTGGTCCAGCCTGCGAGCGCTGTCCACGATCGCGGCGAAGTGAGGGGGGATGGTACTAAAGTCGTAAAGAGGAACGCGGAAGAACGCCGATATAACTCATCCGAGGACTTGCTGCGTGCGTCCAAGGGAAGAACGGTCTCCAGGCGTGAGTCGATCAAGGAAATCCTCGTCAGGGATGGAACGGACGTTGTTGAAAGAAACTTCTAAGTCGGCCAAAGCTTTCCTTCTTGCCGCGGCCCTTCTGGCGCCCGGGGCTCTTGAGCTACACGGCCAGGCGAACGGCACTGTCGGCACTCCGATCCTCAGTGGACAACAAGCTGCACAGGAGATCGGTGGCAAAGCCCAACAGGGTGTAGGGCAACAAGGGGCCATGGGTTCGAAGGACTCCTCTGGAGGCAAGCAGCAGGACGGACACGACACGAACTCCGCCAGCAAGCCGGCTACTGCAGCTGAAAATGCCGCGTCAACAACGAAGCTCCGTCTGACTCCGACTGATCCTTCGGTGGCACCCACTGATTTACCTAAAAGCCGGCCGGTAATCGGGTTGGCTCTTGGTGGAGGCGCGGCCATTGCCATGTCAGAGATTGGAACGATCGAATGGCTTGAACAACACCACATCCCCGTGGATGTAATTGCCGGCACGTCGATGGGTTCCATTCTCTCAGCGCTTTACTCGACAGGTCACACGCCAGAGCAGATGCGGCATATCCTGACCGGCGACGAGGTTAGCCGCGTCTTCCGGATCAACGCCAACTACGCTGCGCTGAGCTACCGCCGCCGGGAAGAGGCCAGGGATCTTCCAAATGGCATCGATATCGGCCTCAAGCATGGCGTCTCTCTCCGCAACAGCTTGTTAACCGACAATGGCTTGAACGAACTCCTAGATAAAGAGTTCCTCAGCTACAACGATCAAACAGACTTCAACAACCTCCCAATTCCGTTTCGCTGTCAGGCCACCGACCTCACCGCCGCTCGAACCGTGACCTTCGCCCGGGGCTCCTTGCCCGATGCCGTTCGTGCCTCTGCCTCCATTCCGGGCATCTTTCGCCCCTTCGAGCTCGGTGGCCACGAGTTCGTTGACGGCGCCATCCTGGAAAATCTACCCACCCCGCAAGTCAAGGCGATGAAAGCAGATGTCATCATCGCCGTCAGCCTTCCCCTTGAGCCAGTGGGCAAGGGGGATCTTGATTCCATCCTCGGTGTGCTGCAACGGGCCTTTGCCGTTGGCATCGAGGCAAATGAGGCCCAGGCCCGCAAGCTCAGCACCGTGCTGATCATGCCTGAAGTGAAGGGCTTCACCGCGAACGACTACCTCAAGGTGGACAAGCTTGCCCAACGGGGCTACGCCGCAGCGGAAGCTCAGAAGGCTGAACTGATCCGCTATGCCCTGAGTGATGCTGATTGGCAGACGTATATCGCACACCGGCGATCCAAAGAGCGTCCACCAGCGGGTACGGTCCTGAGTGTCAAGGTCAAAACACCAAACCCGGCCCTGACGGAATATGTGCAGCACCTGTTCAATCCGCTGGTCAATCAGCCCGTAGACACTGGCCAGATCGATAACCTTCTTGCAGAGGTCCGGTCCGACGGCCGCTACGATGCCGACTACACCGTCGGATATGACAACACCATCTCCAACCGGCCCATCGTGCTTGTCTCTGTAAACGACAAAAAGACAGGTCCACCCTTCCTTGATCTTGGGTTGAACATCGCGGCACAAACCGCCGGTGTCACGCGCGCCACGCTGTCTACCGTTCTGCTTTGGCAGGATTTGGGCGGCGTCGGTTCAGGCTTCCGGGCCAACGTGGATGTCGGCTTTGAAACCAGAGTGCAAGGCGAGTACTA
>CAXTRM010000001.1:26190-32976 GCA_964246625.1 uncultured Acidobacteriaceae bacterium | reverse complement strand
AGTACTACTGGAAGCCGAACCCTTACACCCGCTTCTTCGCCGCGCCGCGCGCAAATATCACCCGTGAACCCTTCTACATCTACGAAAATCACTACCGCGTCTCGGAACGTCAAAGCCAGTTTGCGGGCACTGGGGCCGATGTGGGATGGAGCGATGGGCGCTTGGCTGAACTTCGAGCCGGTTGGAACTTCCAGCATGTCAGCTGGTTTCCGACAACTGGCGTCGACAATCTCCCCAACTACTACGGCAACTCACAAACAGCGCGCATCCGCTTTGTCTACGACAACCAGAATCGGGCGCTGGTTCCCCGCTACGGCCTCCGTACGGCTACCTCCCTCGGCTATCTGTTCGACACGCCAGGCAGCCCTACCTCGCCGCAACTGCAGAGCCAGATCTCGTTCGCGCATGAAATTGGGAAGGGCTCCGCGAAGATCCAATCCGATCTGTTCCTCTTCAATGCGGAAGGGGGCACCATGTTCAACCGCGACGTCGCCCAGCCTTTCCGCTTCACCCTGGGTGGTCCTCTACGCGTGAGCGCCCTGGCCATCGATGAGCTTCGTGGCACGGATTACTTCCTCTTTACGCCCGGCTACCTGCACCGTCTGGCTACCTTGCCCGCACCACTTGGGCAAAGTATCTACTTCGGCTTTGCGTACGAGGCTGGCCAGATGCGTGCTCCTGACATGCGTACCGTCACGCGCCAGGACGTCTATTTCGGGCTTGTCGCGGAAACGCCCTTGGGCGTGATCACGATTGCGCCCGCTATCGGCGATGCAGGCCAGCATAAATTCGTCTTCACCCTCGGACGATTCTTCTCGATTCCGGGCAGTCTGCGATAAAGCGCCTCCGTTGAGGGTCCCGGGATGGAACATCTCTGGTGCCAACTCGCATCGTGCGACAGGCCTCGTAAATCCATTATGGTGCACAGCGTGATTGACACGGATCAAGGCGGTGGTACCCTTCGGTCGTGCCTAGAACGGGCAAACTCGCATGCACGCACCCAAAGCTGGAGCGACGAAGCCGTATCGGGCTCCTCGACTCCGTGATGTACCGCTTTGGCCGTTACCCGTGGACGTGCCGGCTGTGCGGCTGTCGAGTGTACTCCCGAGATCGGCGCCCAGGGGATCGCAAGCATGGGCGCTCTTGAAGATCGCCCTCCTGAACAGGTTTGAGCTCCCCTCCCGCAGCCCTATGACTTCGCCAGGAAAAGATCCGCCGCTCGTAATGAAAGCGCCATGATGGTGATTGCTGGGTTGGCACTCAGCGTGCTTGGAAATACGGAGTTATCGACCACCCAAAGGTTTGCGATCTCGTGCGAGCGATTGGACGCGTCCACCACAGAGGTGTCCGGGTCCGTCCCCATGCGGCATGCACCAACGGTGTGTGCCGTCCGTGGCATCGACCAGATATCACGGGCACCCGCGGCCTTCCACGCTTCGGTCATCACGGCGATGGCGTGCGTCTCCAAGTCCCGCTCATTCTTCTGGTAGGACAAGTGCACGATGGGCTTGGGGATCCCGTGCTCGTCCTTCTCTTCGGAAAGGGAGATGAAGTTCTGTTCTGACGGCAGTGCCTCGCCATGGGCCCCAAGCCCCGCCACAAAGTTGTAGTCGGCAAGGTAGCGCGTCAGTTTCGTTCCAAATAGGCCACGTGCCCGAGCCACCGACATGGCCCAGGTTACCGGGACGACGCCTAGGCTCTGCACGAGGTAGCCCCCGGCAAAGCTGACTCCCCTGGGCCGAACACTGTCTTCCGAGATCACCGTTGCCGGAAACCCCTGATTCATCCGCACGGGTTCATCGAACGTTCCCCACACCTGGGGAGAAACGTGGCCCATGTAGTTTCTGCCTACCTGGCCCGAACCATTCGCGAGCCCTGTATGCAATAGCAGCCTGGGTGTCTCAATGCCGCCAGCACAGAGAAACACGTGCCGGGTACGCTGCTTTCGCATCACAGGGCGGCCCTTGTCCGAAAGATCGCGGTACACCACTGCGGTGAGCCGCCCCTTTGTGTCCTGCTCGAACCCGGTAACCATGCTATTTGGCCGAATCTCCCCACCGGAGCGCACACCCCAAGGCAGGTAAGTCACATCCATCGATCCCTTGGCACTGTTGCGGCAACCCTGGTGGCAGAAACCCCGGTTTACGCATGCATGACGTGTGCCGTACTCAGGGCGCGTATATGCCTCGCTGAGCGCAGCAATTGGGGCGGCGCACGCGCGCATGCCAAGGCGCTCGTAGCCCCGCAGCATCAGTTGTCCAGGTCCGTTGATCGGCACAGGGCCGGTCGGGTAACGGCGGGTCGGATCCCATGGGTAAGACTCAGGACCGGAAACGCCGAGAAAGGCTTCGATCTCTTCGTAGTAGGGCAGCAAATCCCGGTACCGGACCGGCCAATCGATACCTTTGCCCGTCTCGGAAAAGAGTTGCAGATCGCGCGGGTCAGGACGGGGGCAGAAGGCACCCCAATGCAGCATGGAGCCGCCTACGCCCATCCCCGATGTGTTTGCGCCAAGTACCTGGGCGGTCTCGCCCGTGGTCAGATTTTCTCCAGTCCAGTAGATGTTCGCGGCAGCTTCATCCGTGGCAAACTGCTCGGCAGGTGCTTCAAACCACTCGCCTGCTTCAAGCGCTACGACGTGGAGACCGGCGGCAACAAGTTTTGCCAGCAGGGGTGCGCCCCCGGCTCCCGTGCCAATCACGACGGCATCGACTTCGTCAGTTTCCGAAAAGTGCCGCATGGCAGGGCGGAGCCTGGCCAATTCGTTCTTGCCCAGTTCGGATTGGCGTGCGGGTCCTTTGGCAATGTTCAATGTTCAAACTCCTCTTGCTGGCCGAGCTGGATCTGCGTGAAGCCAAGGTCATCCGCAAAGCCTGTGTAGCCAACACGGTCCATGGTGCGCGGGTCCGACATATACAGCCGCGTAAACTCGCCGCGCACCTCTTCAAACCACTGCTGCAACTCGGTAGCTGTATAGGTCCCGGCGGCGTTGCCCAGATGCAGCGCACCCAAAAAGCCGCGGCCGATCTCGCCCGCGGCGACCTTCTCCAACAGCGCCTCCTTCTGGCCAGGATGCAACGCCAGAAAGGAAACGCCGTGCACCCGGTCCGCTGCATGATCAAGGGACAAAACGCCACGGCGCCACGCCTCGGCATCGCCAGGAAGCGTGGCATATCGCCAGCCGTCGTTCTTGTTCTCTGCCAGGGAAGCGTCGAAACACCCGGCAAGGTCAAAGCCCGCGTTGGGCACGACGACTTCGGCAAGGGACCGCAGGGTGCGGAGCTCTGCGGAAGTAAACACTTGCGGCGTACGGTTCCAGTCCTCGCGATCGGCCAGCCGGTCTTCCATGACCTTCCGGGTCTGCGGAGCCGTATAGACGGAGTCCATCAGGCCTGCCGTACGCTGCGTGGACAGCAGTGGGGCTGTCCGCAACGCGATGCCTTCGCTTGAAAGAAATTGGGTGATCCTTTCGATCACCTCGCTGGGACGGTCCAGCGGCGCAAGATGCTTCACGCCCATGAGTTCCACAAACTGGCCCTGCGGCAGATGGGGCATCGTAAGCTCGCGCTGTGCTTGCTCCCCAAGCGAGGTTTCCTCGCTCCCTGCCATCACCAGCGCGGGCAATGCCAGGGTGCCCACACGATCGGACCAGTCTTCTTTGCTGCCTGTCAGAAACCAGGCACGGTAGGCACGCGGATTATTGGCCACGATGCCGCGAAGGGAACGTTCGCGAATCGGAACAGGCAACGGCAGCTTTTCGGTATTCCCGTCCAGCCATCGAGCGGCCGCCTTCCCATAAGCCTCCGCATCCGGATCGCTTCTGCCGAACACCTCCAGCTGCTCCTCGCGCCGAGCCTCCTTGATCGGTTCGGGGCTCGGCGGTGATGGCGAAATAAGGAGCAAGGCCCGAAGTCCCTCCAGGCCAGGCTCGCCGTCCAGGGCGCGCCGCGCGATGATCATGGAGAACTTCCCGCCCATCGAATGGCCTCCCAGGAGCCACGCGCGATCCGGGACCTCCGCACGAAGCTGTTTGATGGTGTCGATCAGGGCGTCTACGGAAGTGGCTATGTCATTGGCCGGCACATTTGCGGCATTGCCGAACCCAGGCGCGTCAACGGCGGCAAAGCGTATCCCACGTGTCGCAAGGCCGTGGCCGACCTCTTTCCAGGTCTGGGCTCCACCGCCCAGCCAGTGCAGCATCACCAGTAGTGGGCCTCGTTCGCCCCAGTGTTCAACAGGCAACATAGCGAGATAGACGCACTCTGCGGAGCCCGCTCCGTATGAAATTCTGAAGGCTTCCGATCAGACGGAGCTTTCAGCCGGGTTCATGGGATGACATGGGAAGCAAGTGGCCTGCGCGGGACGATTCCGCATGCGACACTGGGGCCGTCCTATGCCCGATGCCAGAACGCAGCCCACCATCCTTGTGCAACGCCTTTCCGCAGCCGCGCAGCTGCCGCGCTACGCCCACCTTGGGCCCTACGGTGATCTGGCCGCGGATCTGTTTGCGGCCGAGGCGGTCACGCTGGCGCCGGTAGGCAAGCCTGGAGCGACGCGGGCGGTGACTACCGGGCTTGCCATGGAATTTCCGGAGACCCATGGAGCGCTGGTCGAAGATCGCTCCGGGCTGGCCATGCGCGGCGTTACAACACTGGCCGGGGTGATCGATTCCGGATACCGTGGCGAGCTCAAGGTGGTTATGACCAATTTGTCGACGGAGCCGCAGATGGTGGCACCAGGGCATCGTATCGCGCAGTTGCGGGTCGTCGAAAGGATCCAGGCAGTCTTTGCGGAAACCGATGAGTTGGCGGAAGCGCCGCGGGGCGGGCGAGGCTTCGGGTCGACAGGGCGCTAAGCGCAAACCCGGGCTCCCTCCAGCTCGGGCGCTGGGTGCCGACTCGGGAGCGCTCAGTCATGGCCCGACGGATCATCGTTGTGGTCGAGAGAGCGCCCGAACGGCAGCAGCCTCATCAAGACCGGGAGCAGAAAGGCAACAACACAGTAGAGTCCGGTAACAAGGGCGGCAAGCGCGATCAGACCGGCTCCACAGGCCATGCCGATGCCGGTCACAAGCCAAATGGTCGCGGCTGTGGTCAAACCCCTGACGCGCTCCTGGTGCACAAAGATCAGGCCTGCGCCGATGAAGCCGATGCCGGTCACGATCTGGGCGGCAACGCGGGATGGGTCGAGCACGACCAGGCCGTGGCTGAGCACGTCGTCGAAGCCGTACTTGGAGATAAGCAGAAACAGCGCGGCGGTGGTTCCCACAACGGTGTACGTGCGAAGGACGGCGTTCTTATGGCGCACCTCTCGCTCCAGCCCTACCAGGGCGGACAGCACAAACGCAGCGATGATCTCCACAACTTCGCGGACGGCTGGCCCATGCGAAAACGCGGAAGCTGTGCTGTCCGGCAGAAGCAGGGTGCTCAGGGTCAACTCCGGATTGGGGTAGAAAGGCATGTTGAAGCCGCCGTTCCAGCATAGGGGAGAGGCGGGCTAGGCGGCGAGAAGACGAGTCACCCAGAAAGCAAGCAGCGCAGCACGTGCGGTCCAGCTGACGGTGCGGAGCCAGTTGGTGGCGAGGAGGCGCTCAAGGGCGGCACGGTCAAAACCGCGATGGAGGCGATTGTGCAGCGGGATCTGAAGACACACCGTAGAGGCCCAGGTAAGCAGCACCAGAGCGAGGCTGAGCACGGCCTGCGACGGAGACACTAGGACGGGGCGAAACCGGGACCAAAGCATCAGCAGGGCGCTGCCGAGTTCGGCCGTCATCAGGGGAAAGGCGATCCACGTGACGCGGTGGGCGTGCTCTGTCTCAAAGGCGACAAAGGTGGCAGGGTCGGCCCGGAGGAACAGCGGGTAATGGACCAGCTGAACAAACCAGATCAGGCCAGCCATCATCAGGGTGCTCACGACGTTGGTGGCAAAGACGAGTCCGGGCAGCATTGGCGGCTACGCAACGCGGCGGGCGAGTGAGGTGAGTAGCTTCGCGGTCGGCAAACCGTCTGCGTAGGTCTTCAGGACGAGGTTGCGCAGCAGCGGGGTGCGCATCACCTTGAAGCCGCGCTCGGGCTCCCGGTAGAAGCTTTTGGCGGCGCGATGGGAAAAGGCGAGCGTCTCCTGCAGTGGATGGAGATGGCGGGCGTAGGCGGTTGCGAGGTCGGGTAGGGCGTCCAGCGTTGCCGCCGCTGCTGCTTGGCCACTCGTAATTGCGGAGTGGATGCCCTCGCCGGTGAGTGGGTCCACCAAGCCCGCGGCATCGCCGGTCAGCAGGACGCGGCCCCGTGGCGTATAGCCATGGCCACCGAGACCCAGGTACTGGCCCGTAACGTGGGCGCCGGGCATGGAGCCGAGGTCAAGACCCAGCTTCTCCCGGGTGTAAGTGTTTAAGAGGGTGCGGGTGACCGTCTCATAAAGCATGCCGTCCGGGGTGCCAGCCGCCTGGCGTCCCGCTTGCGGGACGAAGCCGCCCACACCGATGTTGATGTGGTCGGCTTTGGGAAACAGCCATCCATAGCCTCCCGCAATGGGGGCAAAATCAAAGACAAGATCGTGGGGATGGTCGCCCGCAGGCAAGGCTTCGGGCAAAAGGGTGTACGGGACGGTGGCCTCCAGGGCGAACCCGCGGGCATACCACGTGGGCTCGGGTGGCAGCTGGGCGGCCGTGGCCTCGCTTTGCGTGCTGAAGCGGCGGGTTTGCCCGTTGGATCCGTCCGCGCCGATGAGCACGGAAGCCGTAAGCGTCTCAGGGCTGCCGCCAGGCAAGGCGGTCTCGAGCTCGACGTG
>CAXTRM010000001.1:24115-26180 GCA_964246625.1 uncultured Acidobacteriaceae bacterium | reverse complement strand
TTGCGGCCAGAGGCAAGCGTTTGCTGAAGACAAAAGTGGTCGAAGCGCTCGCGGACGGCCATGGCGCAAAAGGGCTGGCGAAGGCGCACGCGAACCTCGCAACCCTTATCGGCAGAGCGGCGGCCGGTAAGGAACGCGGGGCCGGCCTCCTGCAGAACGACGTCACGGCATTCACGCTCGATCACGGGCGCAACAGAATAGCGCAAGACCTTCAGCGTCTTGCGAGTCAGGCCGCAGGCGCACGCCTTGTGGCGGGGAAACTGGCGCTTGTCGAGCAGAAGGACGCGGCGACCCGCGTGGGCAAGGTCATACGCGGCTGCGCAGCCGGCAGGACCGGCGCCAACGATCAGGGCGTCGTAGGGGTGGTGCATGAAGTTAGTGTAGAGGTTCACGCGACTGGTTGTAGGCAGCTAGTTTGCCGCGGTTCTGGGCTGTGCCGTAAGGCTCAGGACGACGGAGGCAAGCATCATCGCACTGGCCACAAAGAACGGGAGGCCGGGCAGGTGCCACCGGGCCCAGTCACCGACGGCTTTGGCGAAAAACCAGGTAAACAGGCCGGGACCGACAATGCCCGAGATGCCGCGCAGGCTGTTAATGGCTCCCTGAAGCTGTCCCTGCTCTTCCGGGCCGGCAGCGCGCGACATGATGCTCTGTGAGCCGGGCCAGGCGATGGCGACAAGGTTCAGGAGCGGCATGCCGCTGAGAAAGCCCAGGCCGGTACGGGCCATGCCAAAGATCAGGTAGCCGACCGAAGCGCCAAACAGGCCAAGTTGCACGGAACGCTGATCCCCGATCAGTGTGGCGGCGCGCTTGACCAGCAACAGACCATACAGAACGGTGATCACGCCAAGTGCGGCAAGTGAAATGCCCACCGTGCGGTCGCTCCAGTGATAGCGATAGTTCGTGTACAGGACATACACGTTGAGCAGCGAGTTCTGGGCGATGTACCCGAGCAAAAGCACGCCCGATAGCACGAGAAGCGTGCGGGTACGGGAAAGCATCCGGACAGAACCGACGGGGTTGGCTCGTCCCCAGGAGAACCGGCTGCGATGCTCAAGCGCGAGTGACTCCGGTAGAACGAAGAAGCCGTACACGGCATTGAGCAGCGAAAGGATCGCGGACACCCAAAAGGGCAGGCGCGGGTGAAAGCCGGCGAGCCAGCCGCCAAGTGCCGGGCCGACGATAAACCCGAAGCCAAAGGCCGACTGCAGCATGCCGAAGGCGGCGGCGCGGCGCTCGCGCGGCGTAATGTCGCTCATATAGGCCTGCGCGGTGGGGACCGACGAGGCGGTGATGCCGGAAAGGATGCGGCCCAGAAACAGGAAGCGGAGGGAGGGAGCCAGCGCCATTAGGACATAGTCGAAGCCCAGGCCAAAGTTGGAAAGCAGCACGATGGGGCGACGGCCGTACCGGTCCGACAAGGACCCGAGCACTGGCGAAAAGAAAAACTGCATCACCGCAAACACCGTGCCAAACAATCCGATCACCTCGGCGGTACGGGCCGCGGAGCCGCCGACAAAGCCCTCCACCAGGTGCGGAAGCACCGGGGCGATCATGCCAAGCGCGAGCATATCGAGGCTAACCGTTAGAAAGATGAAGATGACCGCGGCCCGCTGCCGGCGAGGCACATTGCCGGGCATGCGCGTCTCATCCGGCAGCGGCGGAACAGTCTGCGAGTGCACAGCGGTGGCGCTGAAGGGTGGGTCAGCATCGGGCGGTTGGGCGGCGGAAAAATCGGACATCTCCGAAAAGCCTACCGGAGGAAGCGCGGTCGACGCGGTATTTAAACCAGGCCGGTCTCAAGAAGGGGTGCCGCGAGAAGCGGTGGATCGAAGGGCGTCTTTCTCTCGTCGAGGAGTTGTTCCAGGCGCTCGGAGTGAAAGGTCGGGTTCAGCTCGCCGTCATGGCGCCGGGCCCACCTGCAGGGTTCGCCGGGGGCCGCGTTGCAGGCCTGGTAGTCGGGATCACGATGCTGCTCCTGAGGTGTGGCCAGGTGCGCGCACGCAAAGTCTTCTGGGGACAAGGTCATAGGAAAAGTCTAGTGAGTTGACCCCTAATTGCACGC
>CAXTRM010000001.1:22229-24105 GCA_964246625.1 uncultured Acidobacteriaceae bacterium | reverse complement strand
ACGCAAGCAGGGCGCAGCACACCACCTAAAAGCGCAGCAGGTAGCTTGCCTTCAGAAAGAACTGGCGGCCGTCGTTCAGGTAATTGCTTGAGCGCCCAAGGATGGGCTGGTCAGGGTTGCACCCTCCCGTGGGCATCCGGCTGCACAGGGTGCGGTCAAGATTCTGCATGTCGTTGTTATAGCCCAGGTAAACGGCGGTGCCAGGGTGTGGAAGCCACGTGAGCAGGGCTTGGGTCGCCACCTGCTTGGTGCGCACAAGAGACGTTTGGTCCGGGTTCACCAGCACGGAGTCGTATTCCACGATGACGCGGGCGGAAAGAGCGCGGGTGAACTGGTAGTTCAACTTGGTACGCAACGTCTGATTCTCAAACACGTCCTCACCGCTGTGCGCCGTGTGATTGCGGTCGAGCAGATACGTGTTGTCGACCGTAAGCGAGTGGAACGGCAGGATGCTGACCAGCGTCTGCAGGTATTGCTCCTGCAGCAGAGAAGGCGGCTGCCCCGCACGGGGGTTGAAGTTAGGGTTACCACCAGAGGTGTATACGATGTTCCAGTTCACCTGCCGAAGTGGCGCGCTGCGAAAGACAAGGCCCCCGAAATTCTGGGTGAAGTTGAGGTTCACCGGGGTTGCGTAGCCGTTCTGCGGGCCCAGCGTGTCCGAGTTCTGGCCAACCAGCGGAGCGATCGTGGTCTTGCGGCCAAGCTGGAAGAAAGGGTCAAAGCTCGTATGGTGGTATAAGCGATTGCCCTGGTGATCGAACGCTAGATTATTGTTCAGTTCCAGACCGTAGACCTGCAGGGCGCTGTGTTTGGGGTACCACTGGTAGCTTGCGTGCGTGTTGTCCACGCGGACATTATTGGTGTAGATGAAACCGACCTGCGTTTGAAAGCCTGCGGAATAATCCTTGAAGACATTGTCGAGGGTAAAGGAATGGCCATTACGGGTGAACTCAAACCAGCTGGCCGGGCCCGCGCTGTACGGTGTGCTGAGGGGTTTGGTGGCGCTTTCAACAAACTGGCCGAGAGCCGTCCATTTATCGTTCAGGCGCGCGGTAAAGTCCACGCCTCCAATACGGTTGAAGCTACCCGCAAACTCGTAATCGGTGTACATCAGCCCCACGCTCGACCCCTTGCCGAGGTCCTGCGTGACGCGCCCTGCCGCAAACAGGGCATGCTTGCCGAAATCTGGATCTGAGGGCGCAAACAGTTCACCGGGGGCGCGGTCATCGATGGTCAACAGACCCACATTGGTGTGGTCGAGCTTGCCCGTAACGCGCACGCCAAACTCCGGGCGGATGATGTTCCGGGTATAAAGCAGGTCGATCGGCGTGGAAAAGTAATTTGCGTTCTCCAGAAAGAACGGCCGCAGCTCCGGAAAGAACACGGGGTAGCGCTGGTTTACCGTGAACTGCGGTTGATCCGACTCGACCTGGCTGAAGTCCGGATTCACCGTGGCGTCAATCACGATGGTATCCTTCACGATCGCTTTGGCCTCCCCGCCCGCGGTACCCTCGAAGTGGCGGGTGCTGAAGTACGGGTTCGTCGGATCAAGGCTGAGGAGCTGGTGTTCGCTTTGGGCGAGGCTGTACGGGTTGATCTGGAAGTTGCGGGCGCGGGCGCCTTCGACGCCGGTCAGGCTGCCCTCCTGAGTCAGCGTCCCCGATATGCTGGAAGAAACGTGCGGCCATGTATCGGTCTCGCTGTTTCGCGGCAGATTGCGATACAGAACGACGCCCCAACCGGGTGTTCCTGGCCGGGACCGGATGGACCGGAAGGGAATGGAAAACAGCGCCATCCAGCCCTGCGCATTCACGCGGCCAGCAGAGTCCCACACCTGGTCATAGCTGTAGTCGGGATCGGAATTTTCAGTCCAGGC
>CAXTRM010000001.1:15763-22219 GCA_964246625.1 uncultured Acidobacteriaceae bacterium | reverse complement strand
GGGTTGATCTGAAACAGCACGCCGCGACGGCGATCCTGAAAAGTATCCAGCAGAACGGCAACATTGTCGTCGGCAGTCACATTTTCACGCCGGGCAAGGTGGGTGCGGATCAGGCCCGGATGGTCGTCGAAACACAGAAACACCACATACAAGGCCTCGTTTGTGTACCCGAGGTAGACCTCCGTCTTCTGCGTTGCCGCCTGTCCGTCCTTTGGGCTGGACTGCGCAAGGTCGGTCACCCTCGCCAGTTGGTCCTTCAAAGCCTCCGAAGGATGCATGCCTTCAAAGTCAGACAAACGCAGCGGTGCCGCCAGTCGAGGAACCTTGCGGTCGATCAAAGGCTGTTCCAGGGGTGGTGTCGCCGACACGGCCGTGGGTTTGTCCGGTGACTGGCTCATCAGCAGCAAAGGGCTTGCGATCACCAGCAGCGGCAGGCCAGGAACGAATCGAGCCAAGGAGCGTCGAACGGGATACTTCTTGTGAGGCAGTTCGAACGGCACGGCAATACGCTCCAGGGGCCGTTTCTCGTGACAACGCAGGCTCTCCGGAGCCGTATACGCGAAGCAAGCGTTGGCGGTTCCAGCAGAGGTGCGTGCCCTGCACCTGGCTCCACAACGAAGAACGTGCGAAGCCGAGCCGGCGAACGCAAAACTTCGTCGTCCTTCAGTCTCTCATCGCCCCGTGAACCACGAATTGCTCCTACGCGGCCTGCTGGCTGGATGCCACGCTGGCCAGTTCCATGGCGTCGGCCAGCATGGTGTAGCTGCGCAGGCGGGCTTCATGGGAGTGCGTGATCGTGTTTACGATCAGCTCGCCGACCTCCAACTCCTGTGCGATGGAGCGAAGGCGCGCCGCCACGCGGTCCGGCGTCCCCACCACATATCGCGGGAACTCCTCGTCCGGCTCGTCGAAGCTCCCCGCAGTGAACGAGAGTAGCGGATTGGGTGCCTGGGGGATTGCGGTGAGCTGCTTCAAGGCGTCTTCCGGCGTTGCCACAGGGCGACGGTCCCCGGTCCGGATGCGGCGCTGCAGCAGGCGCACCGAGGCATGCAGAAACTCCGCCTCCTCCTGTGTCGGCGCACAAATTACGCCTATAGCAATGGTGGCCTCAGGCCTTTGACGGCCATCGTTCTGAAAGCGGCTGGCCTGGAAGTTGCGCCGGTAGAATTCAATGGCCTGCCGTGTCCCTTGTGCGGAAAAGAAGTGGGCAAAGGCATACGGCAGCCCTTCCGCTGCGGCGGTCACGGCAGACCACATGCTGGACCCGAGCAGCCATAGATCAGGCGCACCGCTCGCCTCCGGGGAAACCGTGACCCGCCGGAACGGGTGGTCCGCGGGAAATCGTTGCGGATTCAGATACGCCTGCAGCTCCGCGAGCTGCAGGGGAAAGTCATCCGGCTGGGGCCCTTGACGGACGCGGCGGAGGGCCAGCGACTCTAACTGGCCACCCCCGGGCGCGCGGCCGATGCCCATGTCGATCCGCCCCGGAAACATCGCATGAAGGGTCCGAAACACCTCGGCGACCTTGAACGAAGAGTAATGCGGCAGCATCACACCGCCTGAACCTACCCGGATGCGCGAGGTCGCTGCCGCGGCCCGCGTAATCAGGATCTCCGGGGCCGTGCAGGCCAGCATCTCCATCGCATGGTGCTCGGAGTACCACAGTCGTGTATAGCCAAGACGGTCGGCGTGTTGGGCCAGATCGAGCGAGTTTGCCAGAGCCTCCGCCGGCGTGTGTCCAGCGGAAACAGGAGACTGGTCGAGAACCGAAAGGCGCAGCGCGTTGCCCATGCGTTTTTAGATGAGGCAGTGGCGTAACGGACGCACGGCCTCGGTGCTTTTGGGGACGACTCGTTTAGCATCGAAGAGGCCCCGGATCGGGTCCAAGTACCGGAGGTGAGATGGAGTTCAAGCTCCTGGAGAACAGGCCTGGGAGCTGGGCCGCAATTCTTGCGGTACTGGTCCTGTTTGTCGGCATCAGCTTCGCACAGTACGGCAACATCGAAGGCCAGGACCTGGCCTCCTCGTTCGTCGGATCGCGCCTGCTCGCCCAGGGCCAGGGACAACACCTGTTCAGCTACGACCCGCAGGACTTTTCTGAGATCGGTGACGACGACACATGGACCGATGTGGCGGAACTGGGCGGCTTCAATGGCTTCCTGCATCCCTACGTGCAAACGCCCTTGTGGGCCTACATGCTGGAGCCACTCGCGCAGCATGTCAACTTCCTGCTCTTCAACTACATCTTCGCGGTGCTCTCGCTGCTGAGCTTTGCGGGGGCCATCTGGCTTACGGCAAAGTACTGGGCTCCCGCGTTCTTCAATCCACTTGCCGTCGCGGTGGTTGTGCTCGCACTTGGGCTGTCGCAGCCCTTTCAGTACGCCATGTTCCTCAACCAGACCCACATGCTTCTGGTCTTCCTGACTGTCGCCGCGCTGCTGCTGGCGGAACGGGGCTGGCCGGTTACCGCGGGCCTGCTGTTGGCCTATGCGGCCTCCGTTAAAGTCACACCGGGGCTCCTTGTGGTGTATTGGTTGATGACGCGCCGCTGGAAGGCGGCCCTGTGGACCATCCTTTGGTCGGCTCTGCTGTGGTTCCTCACCGTAGCTGCGGTGGGCCACAGCCTGATGAGCGTGTACCTCCAGAACCTGCAACGCATCTCCCGCGTG
The DNA here is from genome assembly GCA_964246625.1 of uncultured Acidobacteriaceae bacterium. Classification (GTDB taxonomy): domain Bacteria; phylum Acidobacteriota; class Terriglobia; order Terriglobales; family Acidobacteriaceae; genus Granulicella. The sequence goes on along the minus strand of CAXTRM010000001.1, from coordinate 19,550 downwards.
CTTCTGGTCTCGCAGAACAACCAGTCCTTCGCCGCATGGCTGATGGCGCGCTTTTACCCCGCAGACGCTGTTTGGGACATCGACATCCTGCCCTTGCCCGCGGCGGTACGGCTTGGTTCCTCTGCCGCCATGCTGTTGTTCACGGCCTGGGGCGGCTGGCTGGACTGGCGGCGTCGCCAGGTCGCCACAGCAGGCGCGGTGGTCGCCCCCCTGGGTGCCATGATGGCTCTGCTTGCTGCGACCCTCTTCGCCCCCATCGCCTGGACGCACTATTCCATCATCCTGTTCCTCCCGCTCATGCTGCTGGTGGACACCAGTCGCAACCTGCGGGCACCCTGGGCCTGGGGTATGGTCGCCGTTGCCATGGCTCTGAACTATCGCCCTGTGGCAACCGACATCGTGCACGGCCTCATCGGTGACCACGCCGTGGTCCGCGCCCAGTTCTATGCCGGCGCCCTTACGCTGGCTACCCTCGCGGCTCTCGCGTCCTTCCAGGCCAGGCGAGGCGGAGTTGCCTTTGCGCCCGTGGCCACTGGCAACGTCGTCGTCGCTTAGCCCTACGGAACGGCCGGCTCATGCTCAACGAGATCGATCACCTTGCCTCGCCGCCCCTGCTCCAGGTGAGCGATCTGCGGGTAGCCTTTGCTTCCCGGCAGATCGTCAGGGGCGTCGCCCTGCAGATCAGGCAGGGCGAGGCCCTCGGCCTGGTCGGGGAGTCTGGCTCCGGCAAGTCGGTCACCTCGCTGGCCATCATGCGGCTGCTCGGCCCCACCACCTCGTTGCAGGGCCAGATCTGTCTGCATGAGGGGGGCGAAACGCTCGACCTGCTTGCCCTGCCTGAAATCACCATGCGGACGCTGCGTGGGCGCAAGGTGGCCATGGTCTTCCAGGAACCCATGACGGCCCTCAATCCGGTCATGGCCATCGGCCGGCAGGTCGGCGAGGCCGTGCTCGCGCACGCTCCCAGGACCTCCCGTCGCGAGGTGCGCCGACGCGTGCTGGAGGTGCTGCATGCCGTGGCGCTGCCGCAGCCGGAGCGCCGTCTCCGCGACTACCCGCACCAGTTCTCGGGTGGGCAACGCCAACGCATCGTGATTGCCATGGCTCTTATTAACCGGCCTCGGCTCCTTATTGCCGATGAGCCCACCACCGCGCTGGACGTCACGGTACAGGCGCAGATTCTTGCCCTCCTGCAACGCCTGCGCGCCGAATACGGTCTGAGCCTGCTCTTTATCTCCCACGACCTCGCGGTGGTGGGACAGGTCGTGGACCGCATCGCGGTTATGCGCCACGGCGAGATCGTGGAACAGGGAAGCGCACGGCAGATCCTCACACGGCCGCAGCATCCCTACACCCAGGGGCTGCTCGCAGCCGCACCTACGCTGCGCACACCGCGAGACCAGCCGTTACGGACCGGTCTTTCTTCCGAGTAGATCGTTCTCGCCCGCAGCACCTTGCGAAAATTCACAAAGGAGTTGTTGGTCCATTTACCCCGCTTTGACAAACATGCGTTTCTCTTTCGAAAGGCACCTGTCACCCCGATCCGCTCTCCTTTGCGCCGGGGACCCCATGGGCCCGAGGTGAACATGAAACCAACACGTAGCAGGATTCCCGCTCTCCTGGCAGCCTATGTTGCCCTGATCCCGTGCCGCTGGGCCGGTGCTCAAAGTGCGGAAGTGAGCGTCACTCTCGCGCCCAGGTCCAGCTCGGCCGTGCAGTCCCGGATGGTCAAGCCGGAGCGCGAGGTGCACCTGACCCATGCGCAGAAACTCGCGCTGTTGCAGCAAAACATCAAGTACGTTTTCGTGCTGTTTCAGGAAAACCGCTCCTTTGACTTCTACTTCGGGTCTTACCCCGGCGCTGATGGCCTCTTCTCCAAGCCCGCGGCGCAAACGCCCGGCTTCGTGCAACCGCTTGTCGATACCGATGGCAGCGTCAAAACCGTCACCCCCTTCCGCATCCCGCTTACGGTCACCAACGTCAACGGCAAAACTGTGCCGATCTATCCAGCCGATACCGATTCCGTAAACCATGCACATACGGCCTACCTCCAGAAGATCGATCTGCAGAACGGGGTCACCAGGAACGATGGCTATGCCGTTACGGAAGAGGGCATCACACTCGACCAGTACGGTAGGCCTAATAAGCGGCCCACCTTACGGCAAAAGCAGATGGGCGAACTCGTCATGGGGTACGTCGACTGCAACACCGCTCCAGTGCTGTGGAACTACGCGGACCGTTTCACCCTCTTCGACAACTTCCACCAAACCGTGCTGTCGGCTTCCACGCCAAACGCCATCGCGATGGTGGCGGGCCAATCTGGCGAAACGCAGTGGGTCAAGCATCCTGAAGACAGCACCAAGGCCTTTGGCTCCATTGGTGGCAACGGTGTGCCGGTGGTCTCGGATGGCGACCCGTTCTGGGGCTCGCAACTGGACTTCTTTGGCAGCGGTCAGCCGGCCAACCCGCCTAGCGGCAACCCCCAAATCAATCTGACCTTTGCTTCGCTGCCCCTTTCCTTCATGGGCCGCGAAGCAGGCACACTCACCCAACAGGACTCGCAGCCCCAAACCGATCTCACCGACATCGAGAAAGACATCAAGGAGATCACGGGAAGCGGCGTCATGCCCACCAACTGGGGCTGGTACCAGCAGGGCTACGACCACGAAACCACCGACCTGACCTCTGCGGCAACCCACGCCGACTACATCGCGCATCACAACGGCCCGCAGTACTTCGGCTACGTCTCCAACAACCCGCAGATCACGCCGCACCTCCACGGCTTGACCGACTTCTTCAAGGACATGTCGGCGAGGCGGCTGCCCAGCGGGGGCGGCGTCTTCTACGTGCGCGGCGGCTACAACAACATCCAGGGACTGAGTCCCGTAGATCCCAACCCGGCGCTCAAAACCGTCTTCTATGGCAATGACGACCATCCCGGCTACTCTGATCTGCAGATCTCCAGTGCCCTGATCGCGCAGGAGATCAACGCGATCGCCCAAAGCCCGTATTGGTCGCAAAGCGCCATCATCATCGCCTATGACGAGACCGACGGCCTGTACGATCACGCCCCCGAAGTGATCCGCAACTACGACCCCTACGGAGAACCGCTGGACCAGGGGCCGCGCATCCCGGCCATCATCGTCTCGCCCTACGGTGTCGTGCATGCCGTCTCGCATGAGGCCGCCGAACACAGCTCCATCATCAAGTTCATCGACCAGCTGTACGGCCTGACGCCGCTTGCCGATCTGCCCGACGAAGCGCAGGCCCGGAAACAAGCCGAAAAGACCCTGGGGCAGCAGTACCTTGGCCCGGCCGACGCCGGGGTGGCAGGGGTCGGCAACCTGTTCTCCGCGTTTGACAACAATCGCCTCACCGGGGCCGAACCGCCGCTGCCGGCAGGCTATGCGGAGATCCCCACCGACCTCTTCATGAAGCTGCCGCAGTACAACAACAACGGCTGCCAGATCCTCAACATCGAACCCACCGATCACTTCAACCCGCGCCCTGGTCCAACCCCGGGCATCCCCCCCTCGGCAAAGGGGACACCCTGTTGCGGGTTCAGGCATCTCGCGGCAGGGAGGACGCCTCGTCCTCCCTGCGCTTCGTTCTACCGCACCTCTTACGGAGAACTCTGTCCTCGATGACACGTCGTATCCGCTGCTGTTTGCCCCTGTTGGCATGCTCGTGGCTCGCCACGGCCCAGTCCGCCCTGCAGGCTCCGCCCAGCTCGGCAGCTATGCCGCCGCCCCTGCCCGCTCTCGCGCACTCCACCCTGGATCGCATC
>CAXTRM010000001.1:8051-15753 GCA_964246625.1 uncultured Acidobacteriaceae bacterium | reverse complement strand
CCCAGGCCGTGGTCTGCGGTGTCGTTAAAGAGGAAGAAGACTATTCCCGCAGCGAAGATCACGGCAACCGCGCGGCCTTTGATCTCGACCTTTGCAAGGCCGTTGCAGTCGCCACGCTGGGCCCCGCTGCCCGGCTCGTCATTAAAACCTTTCCGGACGAGCCGTTTGCCCTTCGTTCCTTGCGGGCCGGAACGGTCGATCTTGTCGCCACCGCAAGCCTGTCGGTGGCCAATATGAGTCACGATGTCGCTCTCTCGGCCCCCGTGCTGCTTGACGGGCAAAGCGTTCTCTTTCCTTCCAACCCCAAGGTGCGCCGTGCCTCCGATCTCGCGGGCAAGCGGGTCTGCTTCCTCACCGGCTCCGCGGCGGAGCAGGGCCTGCACGACTACGCCGAAGCCCACGGTGTCGCGTTTACCTGGTACCCGTTCTCCGAGGCCGGTGAGATGGAAGCCGCCTTCTTCACCGGCAACTGCGACGCCATCACCGGCGATCTCACTCAGCTCGCCAACGTCCGCGGCATCGATGCCGCACGCGCCACACAGTTCACTATCCTGCCGGAAACCTTTCGCCAGGATCCCCTCGCGGTCGCCACCTGGGCCGGCGACCCTGGCTTCACCACCCTCGTCTTCTGGACCGTGCAGGTCTTGCTGCAAGCCGAACAGCTGGGCATCACGCAGGCCAACGTGAAGGAGCTGCAAGCCTCCACCCGGCCACAGCTGCAACAGCTGCTCGGTCAGGGACTCGGGGTGGCCGCCCTGTTGGGCGCGCGTCCCCACTGGGGAGCTGAAGTCCTTGGTGCCGTCGGCAACTACGGGGAGCTCTTTGACCGGACTCTTGGCCTGGGCTCCCCCGTTCATCTTGAACGCGGCGTCAACCGCCTCACCGGCCAGGGTGGCTCCCTGTACCCGTTGCCCGTCGTCGATCCCTAACGCGGTGGCCAGTTTGGTTCCTACCACGTTTCCGCGGCTGGTTCTGCCTCGTTCGCGGTATTCTCACCGCATCTTCACATCCCCTACAGTCTGCGAAACGCCTGATAGCCACCATCGGCTCTGGCCGCTTGGTCGCAGAAACGAGGAACGACGATGCGGAAACCCTTGTTTGAAGAGATCGACTCCAACCTTTGGCAGTGGGGTGACTGGTTCATCGCCCAGGCCTCCGGCAGCTTTTGGCTGATCACCGCTGCGGCCCGCGAGTTCGGTCCCTTCCAGCACTTCGATCAGGCCTACTGCCAAACCGTCTACCTGGCATAAGCTGCCACGCCGGGGGTGCCGGCCCGAGGAGCACCCACGGCGAAAAGCGCCCGGTCCAGCCTGCCTCCGCCCTTCCGGAAAAGCCCCGGTACCCGCAGCTCTTCCTCCAGGTGCGCCGCAACCTGTCCCGTAAAGCCCTCATGTATCACGAGACGAAGCCCGCTCTCCCGGCGCGCTAGATCGTCTCCCTCAGCGCAGCCCGCGGCGTGCCCGCGTCGGCTTGCAGGATATCCAGGCTTAGATTCCGCTTCAGCCTCGCTGCGTTCGCGCCCAGGATGATGCGCAACGCCCGCGCTGTTCTGCCGTTTACACCGATCAGTTTGCCCATGTCCCCCGGGTTGGCCTGCACGCGAAAGGTCAGGCTGGTCTCGTTCGGTATGGGCGTGATCGTAACCTCGTCGGGCTTGTCCACCAGGGATCGCACAACGGTAACAAGCATGTGGTGCACTTCGACTTCGTTTTGGTCCTTCATGGCAAGCTTCACTTTCGGCTTGGGATTGGCTGGAAAAGAGAATACTTTGCTTGTTGCTTATAGACAACAACAAGAAGAACCCACCCATATTCACAATTCACACCGCGGAAAGTCACGGGACACCTTGTGACCTGTGTTCTCCCAACAGTTGCCCTTACACAACGACAGTGGGGAAATTCTTCGATTTTGCAACCAAACTGCCTAGTCTCCGTTCGAGCGCACCTCGCGCCCTATAGGAGAAAGCCCCTTGATCCACACCGCCGTTCGCCGTTTCGCTCTCGCTCTGGTCCTTGGTGCGTCCTCGTTGGCTCCCTTCAGCACAGCCCATGCGCAGGGCATTACCGGCACTGACCCCATGCCGCGCGGCTGCGGCTGCAAAGTTGTGACGCCCACCACCTCGACGACGTCCACCACCAGCACACCGAAAACCTCGGTGGCCCCGGCGGCGGACACCGGTACGACCCTTGCGACCGTAACGCAGGCTGTGCTGCTTTTTCTGGGACTCGCCTAAAGTCGTCGCGTAAGATAGCGGCACCTTGACGTGCCGGCCGGCCCAGAACGGACTCCCGAGATGATCCTTGGTGATCTTGAGAGTCTGCTCTGGGCCGCGGGTTTTTTCGGCAACTTCGTGCTGATTGCCGTCCTGCTTGGGCGTCACCGGGCCCGGCACTTTCCCGCCTTCACCGCCTTTCTGGTGGGCAGCGTGGTTCGTTCGCTCATCCTGATGTACCTGACGCGCCACTACTCCGCGCACGCCTACTTCCTCGTCTTCTGGTTTCTCGCCATCCTGGTCGATGTTGTGCTGGAGCTGGCCGTGGTCTACGAGATCGCCACGCACGTCTTTCGTCCCCTCGGGCACTGGGCGCCCGATACGCGCCGCGGCATGACCTTGCTCATCGCCGGCAGCCTCGTGACCGCCGGTCTGCTCGCCTGGCTCGCCACGCCCGTGAGCTCCCATTGGCAGGAGTCCATCGTGGTCAAAGGCAGCTTCTTCTTCGACCTGCTCATGAGTGAGCTGTTTATCGGTATGGTCCTGCTCTCAGTTACCGTGGGCCTTCCCTGGCGGACCCACGTTGCGCGCATCGCACAGGCTTTGGGCGCGTATTCCCTGCTCGATCTCGTTCTGGAGGCCTGCCATAGCCTCTACGGAGGCGACTACCAGGCGGGCGTTGAGCTGAAGCTCACCTATCTGCGCAAATGCGCCTACCTCATCTGTGTCGCGTACTGGGGCATTACCCTTTGGCGCAGTGCGCCGGCCCCGCGTGAACTGCCCGCCGAGGCCCGCAAACAATTGCGCGCCCTCCAGGCAAAGCTGGCTTATGATTTGTACACGCTCCGAGGTGGGAGAAGACCGTGATTGCGCACGCCGAGATCTTTGCCATCGCTGTCTCGCTGGTGTTGGCCGTCCTTTTTGCCGCGGCCGGATATTCTCTATGGCGGGCCAAGCGGATGAACGGTGGTCCTTCGCTGGACGCTTTTATGGCGCGTCTGGCCGCAATCGACCGAGACAAAATCTCCCTGATTGCCTCCGCCTATGACCAGGATGCGGTCGACACGCAAGACACCCTCGAAGACTGGCAGATCTGGGAGATGCTCGGGGGCATGCAGGGCTTTGAAGCTCTTGCCGCCAACTGCGAGGTCCTTATCGATCTGGCCTGCTACGTCCAGCAGTGGTATCCGGAGGCCCTGCCCGTCGCCGAACAGCTCCGCTTGAATGCACGGGAGATCCAGTGGCATCTGGAACGCCTCAAGGGAGCCGAAAGCCGCGGCAATCTTCAGGCGGTCTTCCCTGACTACGCCCAAAGGGCCGTGTCGGTCTACTACGGGATGACACGACATGTTCTGGCCCTGTATGAGGCCAGTCAGGTTCCAGGCTGGACGCAGCTGCAAAGCGCCCTGTAACGCGGCTAGGCGACCCGCCGCATAAACACGCCGGCTACCGTCCCCACCACTTCGATCTCCTTGCGGTACCGCCACCGCTTGTTGCTCTCATAAGACAGGGCATGCGGCACCAGGGTCAGCCACTCTGCATCCTTGTCCAGCTCGCAAAAGCCCGAAACATAGCCCGTCCGGGTCAGCAGGAAGTAGATGGGGCGATCGAACTCGTGGGTCCACTCCTTGCGGCTGGCAATAGCCCGTTTCTGGGTATCGATCAGCAGCAGCGAACCGGCGCGAATCATCGGCTCCAACGTGCGGTCCCGCCGGCCAAGAATACCCCTCCGGTAGCGGCTGGGGAGGGCCGTGCTCTCTGTCGGCAGCAGCGTTGTCTCTTCCGGAGGCGGCTCGGTGACCAGCTTCTCGGGCAACCACTGCTTGGCGTGCTGTTCCAAAGGTCCTTGTGTCAACAGCAGGGTCGCGTTGGGGCTGGACGCATGCTCCATCTGCACCGAAGACATGGCCGCGGAGGGCGGACAAAGCGCCAGCATCTGCTCCGCCGTTAGATTGTAGATAAAGGCCAGAACGATCAGCTTGGTCGCTGAAAGCCCCCGGTTCTCCCGCTCCACCCGATCCAGCCAGCTTGCAGAAATGCGATATGCCGGATTGCCCCACTCCTGGGCTAAGCGGCTGCTACGCTCTTCCACCTCGCGAAGGGTGAGCTGCCATTGCGTACGGGATGTCCGGAGCTTACCTCCAATGCCATGCATGGGCCGATCTCCTGCACTGTCGCCTCCGTTTCCTGAGGCGAAAAGCAACAGAATCGATGCAAAACCCAGCAAAACGAGCACTGTTGTTTCGTCTTATGCTACTCGAAATCTTCGCTTGGTGCGCTGCGGCTATGCGGCCTTGCCGTGTTGCGGAAATGCGACAAGACGGCGCTCGCCGGGGTACATCTCGCCCGCGTCGTAGAGCGACTCTCCTCGCGATTGCAGACACTTACCTGCTCGCAGCAGTGACGGGACGCCGTATACGCAACATGCTCAAAAAACAGATCGCCCACCTGCGCCCGTTTCGGGCATCTTGGTGTCACCGCCGCTCCAACACCATCCTTCCAATTGGCCGGGCGCAGGTGGCGAGCATCGTCGAGCAACTACAGGAGCAGGTCCGGATAGCGCCACGGCGCTGAAGCCGGGCGTGCTCCGTGCTCTTTTCAGCAGATCTCCCCAGCAAACCCGTTCGCCAGCAAGGGCCAACGGCCGCCTGCCAGCTGCCGGTCGGGGTCACGGTTTGGCCGCAGACAGCTTACGCCTTGTTGTTTCTTGCTGGGCGCCGCCTTCGCCCCTTCCGCACCGGCATGCGAGAATACCATTGATGATCTCTGTCTCCAATGTCACCATGCGCTATGGCGCAAAGCTGCTGTTTGAGGATGTGTCCGTCACGTTCACTGACGGGCGGCGGTACGGTTTAACCGGCCCGAACGGTGCGGGCAAGTCCACGTTCATGAAGGTGCTCACAGGCGAGCTGGACGCACAAAAAGGAACGGTGGTGCGGCCCAGGAAGTTCGGTGTGCTCAGGCAGAACCAGTACGAGTTTGACGCCTATCGCGTGATCGACACGGTGATCATGGGAAATAAGCCGCTCTGGGCCGCCCTGGAAGAGCGCGAGGTCATCTACAGCAAACCGGAGATGACCGATGAGGATGGCATCCGCCTTGGGGAACTCGAAGGGGTTGTCGGCGAAGAAGACGGCTATGAAGCGGAGTCAAACGCCGCCGTCCTCCTTCAGGGTCTCGACATACCCGACGAGCTCCATGACCGCAAGATGAGCGAACTGCAGGGTGGCCAAAAGGTCCGTGTCCTGCTCGCGCAGGCCCTCTTCGGCAACCCGGAAGCCCTGTTTCTGGACGAGCCGACGAACTATCTGGATCTTGAATCGGTGCACTGGCTGGAAAACTTCCTGCTGCGCTACAACGGGACGGTCATCACGATCTCCCACGATCGTTACTTCCTCAACACCATTTGCACCAATATCGCCGATATCGACTACGAGACCATCATCACCTACACGGGTGGTTACGACGATATGGTGCTGCAAAAGACGCAGGTCCGCAGCCGCATCGAAAGCCAGAACGAGCAGCGGGAAAAGAAGATCGCCCAGCTGAATGAGTTCATCGCCCGCTTCTCGGCCGGCACGCGTTCTTCCCAGGTCAACTCACGCAAGAAGGAAGTGGAGCGGCTCGCTACGACCGAGCTTGCCCGTTCCAACATCCAGCGCCCGTTCATCAGCTTCAAAATGGATCGGCCCAGCGGCAAGCACCTGCTCGAGTTCAAGGACGTCAACAAGAGCTACACGCAGCCGGATGGCGGGGTGGAGCACGTCATTCATGACTTCTCGGGCGCCGTGATGCGTGGCGAAAAAGTTGTACTGGTCGGCCGCAACGGCCAGGGCAAGACGACCCTGCTGAAGGCTCTGCTGGCCAACGGGCCCAGCGTGGAAGAGACCGACGTGTCCATCGACTCCGGCGAGGTGAAATGGGGGCACGAGGCCCAGATCGGGTACTTCGCGCAGGACCACACGGCGTCCATTCCCAAGGGCACCACGGCTGCGGAGTGGCTTCACAGCTACGACCCCAAGGCCTCCAAAGAGGACATCCGGGGCATCCTCGGCCAGATGCTCTTTCGCGGTGAAGAGGGCAACAAAAAAACCGAGGCGCTCTCCGGCGGCGAGGCCGCACGGCTGCTCTTCTGCAAGCTCATGCTGCAAAAGCCCAATGTTCTGGTTCTGGACGAACCGAGCAATCACCTCGACCTTGAATCGATCAACGCGCTCAATCAGGCACTACAGAAGTATGAGGGTACAGTGTTTCTCGTCACGCACGATCAGGACCTGATCGAAGAGGTGGGAACCCGTGTCTGGCACTTCGAAGGGGGTCCGGCAGAGTTTCACATCATCGATCACAAAGGCCCGTACGAGGAGTACCAGCAACAAATGGCCATGGTCGCAAAATAAGCGGAGATCCCCATCAAGACAGCCCGGCGATGGCCGGGCTGCTTTGTTTCATGGCCGCCATACCCCGTCTGCACCGTGGCTCTGCAACAACCCCTTGGTGTGTCTGCTAACGTGAAAGGCGATGACGTCGACCAGTCGCTACCGCCTGCTCATGGCGGGTTCCATCCTGGTGGTTTTGCTGAACGTTTGGGTGGCCTACTACTCGCTCGGCACCCTGTTTCAGGCCCAAAAGTGGCTGGCACACACCCTTGAAGTGCTGACGCAGACGGAAGAAACGACCCTGGCCATGGCCTCGGCCAACAGCGCTGTGCGCGCCTATCTGCTGACGGGTTCAGAGCCGTTTGCCGACCGGTACCGGGAGCTTGCCGTGCAGGCCAGGGCGGGCATGGATCACATCGGCTCGCTGACCCTGGACAACACCAGCCAGCAGCAGCGGATTGCCTTTCTGCGCAAGCGGGTGACTCTTCGTTTCGCGACCCTGGACGCTGTGGTGCAGCTGCGCCGGGCGCAGCATGGGGGCGACCTGTCGAAGGCGGCCCTGCAGCCCGCGCTGGACAGCAGCTCGGACGGGGGTGTGAGCGTGCGGTATGTGCTCACGCAAATCCAGAACGAGGAAGAGCGCATCCTGAAGAACCGCTATGCGGAGGCGCAGGCGGCGCGGCGCAACGTGGTGATCACGTTTGCGGTGGCGTCGCTGCTGGACCTGGGGCTGATTGTTTTTGCCTTTCGGCAGCTGGCCATTACGCACCAGGACCGCGAAAAACTGTCAGAAAAAGCAGCGCAAATCACCAGTTTGAACACGGAATTGAGTGATTTAAATGCGGTTCTGGAACAACGGGTCCAGGAGCGCACCAAGGAGCTGGAAATCTCCAATCAGGAGCTGCAAGCGTTCTCGTATTCGGTCTCGCACGACCTCCGGGCGCCGCTTCGAACCATTGATGGCTTTTCGCTGGCGCTGGCCGAGGACTTTTCCGACATCCTGAACGCGGAAGGACGCGACTACATCCAGCGGGTGCGCGGCGGCGTGCAACGGATAGGGACACTGATCGACGCGCTGCTACAACTTTCGCGTGTGACCCGCTCCGATGTGCAG
>CAXTRM010000001.1:0-8041 GCA_964246625.1 uncultured Acidobacteriaceae bacterium | reverse complement strand
GATGTGCAGCGGGAACAGGTCAACCTGTCCGATCTGGCGACGCTGATCTTTGGCGAGCTGATGGCCAACGAGCGGGAGCGCGAGGTGGTCTTTGCGGCCGAGCCCGACCTCGTCACGGAGGCCGATCCGAGGCTGTTGCGGGTGGCATTTGAAAATCTGCTGGGAAATGCGCTGAAGTTTACCTCCAAGCTGCCGCAGGCCCGTATCGAACTGGGGCACATCCTCAAGGACGGGCAGACCGTATACTTCATACGGGACAACGGTGCGGGCTTCGATATGCAGTACGTCGATCGCCTGTTTACCGCGTTCCAACGACTGCATGGGGATCGGGATTTCAAGGGATCGGGCATCGGTCTTGCGACGGTTTCACGCATTATCCGGCGTCACCATGGAATGATCTGGGCCGAAGGGAGCACCGGGGCAGGCGCGACGTTTTTTTTCACCCTGAACGCATAATGCGCACACATGCCCCTGCCAGGGCAGCGACGAGATGAGTGAAAGCATGATTTTGTTGGTGGAAGACGATCCGGATCACGAAGCCCTGGCCATCCGTGCGCTGCGTAAGGCCAACGTGGCTAACGACATCAAGGTAGCCCGCGACGGGGCCGAGGCGCTGGAGTTCATGAACGGCATCATGAACGGCACCGAGCGCATGCCGCACCTTGTTTTGCTGGATTTAAAGCTGCCCAAGGTGGAAGGGCTGGATGTGCTGCGGGCGATCCGGGCCTCCGACAAGACGGCCTTGCTACCGGTCGTGGTATTGACCTCTTCCGACGAAGAGCGCGATATTGTCGCAAGTTACCGTTTGGGTGTGAACAGCTACATCCGAAAGCCCGTGAACTTTAACGACTTCGCCGAGGCCACCAAACAGCTTGGCATGTATTGGTTATTGCTGAATCAATGTCCGCCGGCGCAGTGACACCGAATCCCAAACCCCTCCGGGTCCTGATTATTGAGGACTATGAGGAGGACGCGCTGCTGTTGCAGCGTCACCTGGGGAGGGCCGGCTATGCCGTGCAGGCGTTGCGGGTGGAAACGGCGCAGCAGCTGACCGAAGCGCTGGAAGAGCCATACCGCTGGGACCTGGTGATCGCGGACTACACGCTGCCGAGCTTTGGGGCGCGCGATGCGCTGGCCCTGATCCAGGGCAGCGGGGTCGATCTGCCATTCATCATCGTTTCGGGCACGATCGACGAGGTGTCGGCCGTGAACGCGATGCGTGCCGGCGCGCATGACTATGTTTTGAAGGGGCACCTGGAGCGGCTGTTGCCGGCCATCGAGCGAGAGCTGCTGGATGCGGAGCGGCGGCGCGAGCGGGTTCGGACCGAGGTCGAGCTGCGTCTGGCACAGCAGCGCTTTTCCGCGACGTTCAACCAGGCCGCGGTCGGCATGGCACATACCAGCGTGGAAGGCCGCTTTCTGCTTGTGAACCAACGGTTGTCCGAGATGCTGGGCCTGACGCGCGAGCAATTGCTGGCCTTGAGGCTTGAAGACTTCCTGCTGCCCTCCGAGCAGGGCATGGATACCGGCCTGCTCCGTGAGCTGCTGGCCGGCACGCGGAGCGGGTACCGTGTGGAGCGCAGCCTGATGCGGGCCGATGGCGCGACCTTTCCTGCGCAGCTTACGGTGTCATTGCTGCGGCACGATGGCTCGGCCGGGCAAAGCGAGACGAGCCTGCTCTGGGTGGTGGAGGACATTTCGGCGCGCAAGGCGGCGGAGCGCGAGACGGCCGACCTGATGTCGCGGCTGATCAACTCGGAGCGGCTGGCCGCCGCGGGCCGCATGGCGAACACGCTGGCACACGAGATCAACAATCCGCTGGAAGCACTGACCAATATTTTCTACCTTTTGCAGTTGAACGATCTGCCGCCCCAGGCGCAGGAGCTGGTGGGAGTGGCCGCACGGGAGCTGGACCGGGTAGGCCATATCACCAAGTCGACATTGAGCTTTTACCGCAAAGTGCCTGGCCGCACGCTGGATCTGGAGTCCCTGCTGCGTGAGGTGATGCAGCTGTTTGAGAGCCGTGCGTCCCAGCACGCGGTGGAGCTTCGGGCCGCCTACGGAAATGGGTTGAGGGCCGCGCACTTCGACCCTTCGCTGCGGCAGGTGTTTGCCAACCTGGTGGGAAATGCGCTGGAGGCCATGGAGGCCAGCGGAGGCCTGATCCTGATCCGTGCCCGCCTTTTGGGAGGCACCGCGGTGGTGACGGTGTCCGACTCCGGGCATGGAATCGAGCCAGTGCATCTCCGGTCGATCTTTGAACCCTTTTTCACGACAAAGGGCGAGCGCGGAACGGGCCTGGGCCTTTGGGTGACCCGGGGGATTGTGCAGGAGCAGGGGGGAAGCCTGATGCTGCGCACCTCGACCCGGGGAAGGTGTCGTGGAACGACCATTCGCATTGCCCTGCCTGTGCGGGATGATCCGGCGCAGATGGATGGCCTTCCTGTGCAGTAGGGCTCCGTTTTCGGGACTTTTTGCGGGTGGCGGCTTCCGTGGGCCGTGCCCGCGCTCTACAATTCCGGGCATGGCCAGCGGTGACAGACAGAAGCAAAGAAATGTTTTAGGACAACCCTTGGAGAGTTGCGGCTCCGAACCGATGACGGGTTTTTACCGGGACGGGTGTTGCAACACGGGGCCAGACGACGCTGGGCTTCACACCGTGTGTTGCATTGTGAACGAGCATTTCCTGGAAACCTCCGCGCGCTTGGGCAACGATCTTTCCACGCCCATGCCGCAGTACGGCTTTCCGGGGCTGAAGCCGGGCGACCGGTGGTGCGTGTGTGCGGCGCGCTGGCTGCAGGTGCAGCGTGCGGGGGCAGCCTGCCCTGTGGTGCTGGAGGCGACGCACGAGGCCACGCTGGAAATTGTGCCGTTTGAGTTGCTGTTGCAGTATGCGGTGATTCCAGAGACGCTTCACTAGAGCGCGGCCGCGCGCATGCAAGACGGCTGCCCGAGACGGCGTGGCTCAGGTCGGACCAAGCCGGGCCGTCGCACTGATTTCACAACCGTTTCGGACCGAGCGTTTGGGCCAGTTCAGCCACGACTTTCAGGTAGGTGGGCCATGCGATGTGCCTTCCTGCGATTCGGGCGGGATCAAAAAGGACTGCGGCAGGGGCGGAACTGGGGAAATCGGTGCCGCATCCAATGCCCCGTGTCACGATTTGCCAATCCGCCGTATGTCCACGCGCTCACGGTGGTGCAGACCCTGCGGGAGCAAGGGTTCGAAGCGTTCTTTGCGGGTGGATGCGTGCGTGATCTTCTGCTCGGGGTAGAACCGAAGGACTATGACGTGACCACGGCTGCCCGGCCGGAGGACGTGATGGGGCTGTTTCCGCGAACCGAGGCCGTGGGCGCGCACTTCGGTGTGGTGCTGGTGGTCGGCGAAGTTGAAGCGGAACGGGTTGTGACCGAGGTGGCGACGTTTCGGTCAGACGGGACGTACAGCGATGGCCGGCGACCCGATGCGGTGACCTTTGCCGAAACACCAGAGGAGGATGTCCAGCGGCGTGACTTCACCGTGAACGGGCTGCTGCTGGATCCCCTCAAGTTTGAGGCGGGCGAGCCGGCGGAGTACTGCGTACTAGACTTTGTGGGCGGGCGCGAAGACCTCGAGCAAAGGGTCCTGCGGGCGATTGGGGAGCCGCTGCGGCGTTTCAGCGAAGACAAACTGCGGATGCTGCGGGCGGTACGCTTTGCCGCGCGGCTGGACTTCACGATCGACCCGGCGACGATGCGGGCGATACGAGAGCTTGCGGGCGAGGTCACGGCCGTGTCGCCGGAGCGGATCCGTGAGGAGTTGAACAAGATCCTGACGGAGGGTGCGCCGCGCCGGGGCTTTGAGCTGCTGGATGCAAGCGGGCTTTTGCCGGTGGTGCTGCCCGAGGTGGCGCGGATGAAGGGTTGCGAGCAGCCGCCGGCGTACCACCCGGAGGGCGATGTGTGGGTGCACACGCTGATGTTGCTGGACCACCTGCCGGCAGGGGCAAGCGTGACGCTGGCGTGGGGCATGCTGCTGCATGATGTGGGCAAGCCGCCGACCTATACGCCGCCCGACCCGAACAAGCCAGGCGACCGCATCCGCTTCAACGGCCATGCGGAGATCGGGGTTGCGGTGGCGCGGTCGATCCTGAACCGGTTCCGGTTTTCCAACGACGAGTGCGCGCAGATCCTGGCGCTGGTGAAACATCACATGCAGTTCGGCGATGTGCCGAAGATGAAGCAGTCGACGTTGAAGCGCTTTTTGCGGATGCCCCAGTTTGACGAGCACATGGCGCTGCACTACGCGGACGTGATGAGTTCGCATGGCATGCTGGGGCCGTACCAGACAGCGCAAACGGCGCTGGCGGCGATGGGCCACGAGGAGATTCGGCCCGCCCTGCTGCTGACCGGGGGCGACCTAATCCAGGCGGGGTACCGGCCGGGACCGCGGTTTCGCGAGATGCTGACCGCCGCTGAAGATGCACAGCTTGACGGCGCCGTAACCAGCAGGGACGAGGCGCTGGCGTTTGTGCAGCAGCAGTTTGGGGCGGCCGGGGCTTGAAGCCTGCCGTGGCGGTGGGGCGACGATCGGAGTGATGTGTTGACGGAAGAAGTGCAGCGGCAAGGGCCAGAGGTCGTAGTGATTGGGGCGGGGATTGCCGGTTTAGCCGCGGCGCGGGTGCTGGCCGAGAAAGGCATGCGCGTCCAGGTGCTGGAAGCGCGAGACCGGGTGGGCGGCCGTGTGTATACGGAGCAAACCGCGGAGGGCGTACAGGTGGAGCATGGCGCGGAGTTTGTCCATGGACGGGCGCCGGAGCTTTGGGCTTTGCTGGAGGAGGCCGGGGCCAAGACGGTGGAACGGGGCGGCAGCATGCTGCAGGAGAAAGAGCCCGGAGCCGGCCTGTCCAAGGAGGACGAAGACGACGACTCGCCATTTGCGGAGTTGGAGCGCCTGGCGCACCTGCCCGGGGACGACCTGCCTTTTACCGAGTGGCTGGCGGATCAGCCCCTCCCAGACCGGCAAAAAACCATGCTGACGGGCTACGTGGAAGGCTTCAATGCAGCCGATGCGCGGCGCATCAGTGCGAAGTCGCTGGGGGTGCAGCAGGAGGCTGAAGATGCGATCGAGGGTGACCGCGCCTGGCAGCTGGAGGGTGGGTACCAGCAACTGGCGGAGTACCTGGCGGCGCGGGTGCGTGCGGCCGGGGGCGAGATCCTGTTGGGCTGTGAGGTGTTTGCGATTCGCTGGTGGCCGGGGCAGGTGGTGGTAAGCACGCGCGATCAGGACTTCCGGGCAAGGCAGTGTGTGGTGACCTTGCCGCTGGGGGTGCTGCAGGCGGCGAATGCGGGGGCGCCGGGCAGCGTGCGGCTGGAGCCGGAGCCCAGGGCCCTGTTTGAAGCGCGGCGCATGGCCATGGGACAGGTGATGCGGTTCACAATGGTGTTCCGTGAGCGCTGGTGGGAGCGGGCGCTGCAGCCAGAGCCGGCGAGCCTGCACGCGTTGAGCTTTGTGTTCACCCGGGAGCGGACGACCCCAGTGTGGTGGACGCGGCGCCCGGAGCCGGAAACGCTGCCCACGCTGGTGGGATGGTGTGGGGGACCACGGTCTGAGGCGCTACGCGGCAAAAGTGCGGCGGAGCTGGGCGCAATGGCGTGCGGGCAGCTGGCCGAGGTATTTGGGGTGGCAAGGGAAGAAATTGAGGCCTCGCTGGTAAGGACTTACACCTTTGATTGGAGCGAAGATCGGTTTGCGCGCGGGTCGTACAGCTATGTGCCTGCGGGTGCGCTGGATGCATCGGCGGCGATGACGGTGCCGGAGGCGGACACGCTGTTCTTTGCCGGGGAGCACACCGATACGACGGGGCACTGGGGCACGGTGCACGCGGCGCTGCGGAGCGGTTTGCGGGTGGCAGGGCAGATCCGGTCGGCGTGAGAGATTTCCTGATCGGGCGGTGACGGTTTGCGGTAGGCTGCGTCTGTTCGGCACCCACCTTTGGAGTCAACTATGCTGCGTTGCGGTCGCGTGTATTCGCTTGTTGTCGGCCTGGCCTTTGGATTGAGCGGAGCGGGGCTGGACTCCCGCGCACAGGCGCAGAGCAAACAGCCGGTCAAGGTGGAGCCGGTGACGGCGTTTGGCAGCGTGACAGGGCACGTGTACCTTGCGGGCTCGAATGCGCCGGCGCGGTTTGCCAAAGTGGCGCTGCAGCCGTTCGATGTGAAAGATCCGGCGCCGGCCGGGCCGGGCAAGATGGGCGCGGTGCCCTTCACGGTGTACCAGACGGATCTGCTGGGGGCCTTTCGCATTGATCGCGTGAAGCCTGGGACGTACTACGTGGTGGTGAATGCGCCCGGGTGCATGTCGCCGTTTGCGCTGTTTACCAAGGAGGAGTTGCAAAACCCCTCGGCCGAGGTGGCGAAGCGCATCGCCTCAGCGGTGCCGGCGGTACGTGTGCAGCCCAACGCCACGGCCACTCTCACGCTACGGCTCAGGCGAGGGGCGAGCCTGAGCGGCACGGTGCGGTTTGACGATGGCACCGCGTTTGCCCAGGCCTCTGTTTCGATCCAAAAGCGCGGGTCGGACGGGAAGTGGGCCGCGCCGCGGGCCACCGATGCCTGGGGGAGCACGGACACGGACGGGCAATGGACCATCGACGGCCTGCCTCCGGGCGAGTACCGCGTGCAGGTGGATTTGCGCGTGGAAGAGATGCACAAGAGTGCTCTGCTCGGGGACAACGGCTCTTCCTGGAACAACAGCACGTACTCCCTGCCGGTGTACCTGGGGGACACGGTTCGCGAGACCGAAGCCAAGACGGCCACCCTCGAAGAGGGCCAGCAGATGGATGGGCAGAACATCACGGTGCCGGTATCGAGGATGCATACGATCGCCGGCGCGCTGGTGGATGCGCGAACGGGGCAGGCATTAAATGCAGGTCACGTGGCGCTGGTGTATGCCGATAGCGGGAAGGAGTTGGTTTCGGCGACGGTCGACCCTGAGACGAACACGTTTGCGTTGCCGTTTGTGATGGAAGGCGAGTACAAGCTGACCACCAAGGACGCCCGTGAGGTGCGGTACGAGGAGACCGGCGATCCGGACAACGACCCGTTCCACCAGAATCGCAAGGAGGTGCTGCTGCGAGGATATGGGCCCGGCGAGGTGCCCGTGGTCGTGCAGGGCGAGATGAGTGGCGTGACTCTGCCGGTAGAGGCGAAGACCGCGAAAGGGCAGTAGCCAGCGCTTTGCTCCGAATCTCTGTTCCCGCAGGCGGCGGCAGCCTTGTGGGAGGGCAAGATCGACGCGGCATGACACCGGGGATGTGCGAGTATCAGCCCGCCAGGTCGCCGCGCCGTGGGCGACCCGCATCTATTCTCGTACGATGGACCGTTCCAAGTTTCACCCTAAGCCTTTCCTGAATACGCCACGCGCCTTTGTCCCCGACACATGGATCGAGATCGATGGAAAGAAGATCGCGGCGGAGATTGGCGAGCCGCTGGTCGATGCGATCAACCGCAAGGCGGCGCTGGAGGGGATCACGGGCATCCCGCAGGTCTGTTACGTGCCGCCCATGGGCGCTATCGGGACCTGCGACACATGCCTGGTTGAGGTGGATGGGGCCCTGCTGCGCTCGTGCAGCGCAAAGGTCGAGGCCGGGCAAGTGGTGGAAACGGCCAACGACCGGGCCGATGTGGCCAAGCGCGAGGCGTTCGACCGCATCCTGGAAAACCACAACCTGTATTGCACGGTGTGCGACAACAGCAACGGCAACTGCACCGTGCACAACGCGACCGCGGAGCTGAACGTGCAGCACCAGACGCGCGAGTTCCGCACCAAAGGGTACCTGCAGGACCACACGAATCCGTTCTATCGCTACGACCCAAGCCAGTGCATCCTGTGCGGGCGCTGTGTGGAGGCCTGCCAAAACGTGCAGGTGAACGAAACGCTGACCATCAGCTGGGAACGCGAGATGCCGCGCGTGATGTGGGACGGCAAGGAGCAGATTGAAGGCACAAGCTGCGTCAGCTGTGGCCACTGCGTGACGGTGTGCCCCTGCAATGCGCTGATGGA